>CAZXCQ010000376.1:0-4635 GCA_964639275.1 uncultured Desulfobacteraceae bacterium
CCGAGGTTGAAAATTTTTTTCACTTTAACCTCGGTCCCAAGGGCTGGAGCCGGGACTCGCTCTCCTATCACCCTCGGGCCCTGCCGGTCCGTGATGATACCTAACTACTACCCTCTCATTTGATGCGTTAGATTTATCCTGATGGATCCGTAACACTTTAGCCTTTTGAAACCCGGGGTATGGGGGTTCCGAACCCCCATACCCCTCTCCAAGTGCCAATTTTCAGAAAGCCAAATTGATACAAAAAAACTAAATTCATACAACCTTTGGTGCCCGATCGAGCTGTGCGGACATTAGTTGAGCCCCAATACCTCTTTGAGCGTCCTGATAAACCTCTCATTTTCTTCTTCGAGGCCCACATTTATCCGGATATAGTCGGGAAGCCCGAAGCTATCCATCGCCCTTACGATGACCCCCTGCTTCAACATCAGTTCGAAGGTCCTCTTTCCGCCGAATGGCACCCTTATCAGGAAAAAATTGGCCTGGGTAGGGACATACTCGACACCCAGTTCATCAAGGTTTTGGTATAGATATCGGAGTCCTTCCCTTATCACTCTCAGGGTCAGGGAGACAAATTCGAAGTCGTCCATTGCCGCAACTGCAGCCGCCTGTGCCAGGGAATTGGCATTGAAGGGCTGTCTCACCCGATTCATATAGCCAATCACTTCCCTCGACCCAAACCCATAACCTATTCTTAGTCCGGCAAGACCGTATAACTTTGAAAAGGTCCTCAGGACGAACAACAATGGGTGCCCCGCCAGCAGTTCAAGACCGTCGCAAACCGAATTGTCCGTGACAAACTCTATGTATGCCTCGTCAAGGGCCACTAGGACATCGTCCGGAATCTCACGTAGAAATCTGGTCATCTCCTCCCTTGAAATGGCAGACCCTGTCGGGTTATTCGGGTTATTGATAAAAATGATTTTGGTCTCGGGGGTAATTGCCCTGGAAATCCCCTCCAGGTCAACCGCAAAACCCGAAAGGGGAACCGAGTTCATCCTGCCTCCAGCCCCTTTTACAACCTTTTCGTACACCAGAAATGTGGGGTATGCCTGGATCGCATGCTCCCCTGGAGAGAGAAATGTTCGAGTCAAGAGCTCGATCAACTCATCTGAGCCATTCCCCAATATAATCTGATCACCGGGAAGCTTATACCTCTCACCAATCTTTTCTTTGAGGTAGTACCCGCTTCCATCCGGGTAGCGGTTGATGGTGTGCACCGTATCTATGATAGCCTTCACGGCCAGAGGGGATGGGCCCAGGGGGTTTTCATTGGACGCGAGCTTGATGGACCCTCTTATTCCCAGCTCCCTTTCAACCTCCTCAATTGGTTTCCCAGGTAGATAGGGGATCAGGTCCTCTATGCCCTGCCGGATCAATCTTTTCATCGTGGCAATCTCTTATCACTTCATTTAAACGTAATGGATCTCTGGCCTTATAACTCAAGGCCCGAAAAAAGTAAACCCCGTTAGAACGACAGAAAACCGGGCAATCGATAATGTCAAAAAGGCTCCCCCGTCCGGGGTTATTGAACTGCCAGATATTAGTGGTTTTTTGTGGGTCAGGAGACAAAAAGGGGCAGGTCACCGGCAGAGGGATTGGAAGAGATTTTTCTCCGGTCTCACGCCTTTTTGTCCCATTTGCTCTTGACTTGGCCAAGGTGATCGGTTAGTATAATTACTTTAGCCAGGTAACCGTTTCTATTGTTCCCCCTTTTACAAAGAGGAGACCCATGAACAAATCTCAATTGATAGAAGCCCTTGCCAAAGAGGAGAATCTGCCCATAAAGAAGGCCGAAGAGGTGGTCAACACGGTCTTTGGAGACATGGAAAAGGCCCTCATAAAGGGCGAAAGGGTGGAGATCAGAGGACTCGGCAGCTTTAAGGTGAAACGATATGAGGGTTACAAGGGGAGGAACCCCAAGACTGGCGAGGTCATAGAGGTAGCGCGCAAGAAACTCCCCTTTTTCAAGGTCGGTAAAGAGCTCAAGGAAAGGGTCGACATACGCTGACTAGCCTCTAGGGGCCTTGGTCGTGCTAGATGGGGAGCTAGCGGTGCCCTGTAACCCGAAATCCGCTCATGCGGGGTTGAAGATCCTTGAGGAGAGCCTTGATTCAAGTCGAGCCTTTGCTGTCTTTGGAGAGGAGCTGGACCTCACGTGACAGGCGCTTATGAACCCCGTCAGGTCCGGGAGGAAGCAGCGGTAAATAAGAGAGCCTGTGTCGTGATGCGATCTATCTCATTTCTCCGGATAGCGAGGCCTTCTTGGTCATGGTTTGAATAAGGATGCACGACCAGGGACCCCAAAGAAATTCCCCCCGGACATTTTCTGCCTTCTTACACAATTCCTCAAAGATCAGCATACTCACTCTATCTGATCTCCTTTGGGCGGATAAAGGGATCAGATACCTGCGATATCCTATGCTCTCGGCACACCCGCAGCTTGTACACGGTCTCTTTACGCGGCACGGTGGTCAGAGTGTCCCCCCTTTTCACAGCCTCAACACAAGTTACAGCGTGGGGGATCTCCCGGCACATGTGAGCGAGAATCTGTCCAGGATCAAAAAAACTATAGGCGCTCTGCGCCTGACATTTATGAACCAGTCCCACGGTACCAAAATCGTGGTTGTGGATGAAGAGTATCCGGAAGGTCCGGGCAGCGCCCCGGAGGCAGACGCCATCATCACGGCGTTGCCCCATGTGGCCCTTGTGGTCAAACAGGCCGACTGCCAGTCCATCCTAATGTTTGACCCTGAGAAAAAGGTGCTGGCCAATGTCCACTGCGGCTGGAGGGGGAATGTCCACAATATCCTGGGCCGCGTCATAGCCCGGATGGGGAAGGAGTTTGGATGCAAACCGATGGACCTGCGAGCTGCCGTTGGTCCTTCCCTGGGCCCTTGCTGTTCTGAATTTACAAACCATGCGGAGATATTTCCCAAAGCCTTTGAACGCTTTATGGTCCGCAAAAACTACTTTGATCTGTGGGCCATAAGCTGCTGGCAGCTGGTGGAGGCAGGCGTTATGGAAAGAAATATCGAGCTTTCTGCCATCTGCACCCGATGCAGGACCGATCTTTTCTACTCCTACAGGGGGGAGGGGAAAACCGGACGGTTCACTACTGTTGCCATGCTCATTTAGCCTCTGGGTAAGGGTTCACGGGTTTCAGGTTTCCCGATGAATCGGGATTCAAGGTTATGAACAGGGACGGAATTAAGGCCCGAAATATCTTCTGACTTCGCAAGAATGGCGTCTATGGGTCGTCAATGTCCCGATGTGAGACGATGAAATCGGGTGCTTCTCATATCAGTGCGCCCGATTTTTGAGCGCGGTGATATTCGACACAACGGGATCGATCCTATGCCTATGCCTGGCAACTGAACATGGTGGTCCTCCTTGCCGCGTCGGTCCTCATTTTGGCTTTGAGACCGAGAGAGAAGTCCCCGGGGTTGCAATGATCTTTTTGAGAGGATCCTTCAATTTTGAACAAATAAATTCGCAGACCTTTTCCATATCCTCCTGGATCTCGGCGTGCTTGATGTCCATAACGTCTATATAGAGCCGGTTTACGTGGGGATATATATCCCTGGCCTTATCAAAATAGATCGCCCGGTAAACGTTTCTGCCCAGAATGATGATAGCAAAATCAGCATCTGGACAGACATCCTTTATCACCTGGCCGGCATTGGCCGGATATACAACAAGCGGTCTTTCATCTTCGATATAAAAAGATATGTTTTCTGCTACAATCTGATCCACAAATCTGTCCAAATCCGATCCATTGATCTTTGAACGGCCTTTTTTCTGCCTGATGATTTCCTTTTTTAGACCAGTTCTCGTTGCAGCAAGGACCGCCATTTTTAGCTTGTTCGTTATTTCCTCAAAAAACTCAGTTGGTTTGAACCCGTGTCGGGATAAACCCCGATGGGGGGCACCATAATAAAACTCCTTTGTCATGGATGGTAGAAAAACGATCTTCACGGCATCGATTGCCTTGGACCCCCCAAAGTGCCTGCAAGGGCAGTTTTTGTAAGTCGCCTCACGGATTCTCCTGTCTGTAAATTGCCCTCCCTTGATCGCACCCGTCTCATAAAGTGCCCTGACGAGAAACGGACACCTCAAATACTGATAGATATGGGGCTCTTTTTCAAGGAGATCCCTCAGCAATCTTAGCTCATCGGGTCTGAGGTTTACGGCATCCAGATCTTCCTGAGACGGGTTGACATCCCGGTTGAATAGTATCTCTTCCCGTCTGATAAGGTTTTTGAGGTCCAGCCTTTCATTCCGATGTATCTTTTGCAATAATAACAACCTGATGGCCACAAACTCGGGCGCAGGGTAGATACTTATGACATTGAACTCTCCCTTATACAGACTCATCCTTTTGTCGTAATAGTAAAGAACCCTTGTGAGATCCAGGATATCCGGGTCAAGAACCATCAGGGCAAGTTCGTTTTTCTCCACATTGGTCATGATCTCAACAATGTTCTTGAAATCGAGTCCTTCATGGAGCCCCCTTGTTTGCCAATCTCTTCTCGATTCAAGACATCCGGCCTGACCGAGAACGACCCGCAACAGATAAGAGAGTATTTCTCCTGCGTATTGTTGTGCCGGAGTTAGCTTGTTCGAATTCGACCC
>CAZXCQ010000377.1:0-4609 GCA_964639275.1 uncultured Desulfobacteraceae bacterium
AACCCCTCCTAAAGGACGACGAGGCCCAGCAAAGGGGCACCATTCTGATGGGGACGGTAAAAGGGGATATACACGATATCGGGAAAAACCTTGTTATTATGGTACTCGAAGGCGCCGGGTTCAACGTCATTGATCTGGGCGTGGATATGAGCGTTCAAATGGTGACGGAAAAGGTGGAAGAGATCACCCCGGATGTCCTGGGCCTGTCGGCATTGCTGACCACCAGCATGCCGGAGATGGGAAACGTTATAGAGGCCTTGGAGAAAAAGGGCCTGCGGGACAGCATCAAGGTGATGGTTGGGGGAGCCCCGATCGATGAAGAATTCGCGAGAGAGATCGGGTCGGACGGCTACGGCAGAGATGCGACTGAAGCTGTCCAGCTGGCCCGGAAATTTGTCGGTGCGTAGCACTTTAGCTTTTTGAAACCCGGGGAATGGGGATTCCGGAACCTCCATTCCCCTGTCTAAGCTCCAATTTTGAAAAAAGCTAGAATGATCCCGAATTTCGCAAGTATATTTGGGGAAGCCCTGTGATTTGGGGCTCCTTAGACAAAATCCGTTCACCGATTGGGTGAAGGAAAATCCTTGAGGTAGCCAGTACGCTCGGGCGGTCCGTAGAGACGCTTGCGAAATACGGGATGATATGTCGGTGCAGGTTAAGGGAAGGAGAGGGGTTTGCTGATCATCGCGGAAAAAATCAATTCCACACGGAAGTCCATCGCAGAGGCCATGGAGGCCTATGATGCAGATCTGATTCAAAAGGCGGCTGCAGCCCAGACCGAGGCGGGGGCAGACTATATCGACGTCAATGCCGGTACATTCGTAAAGGAGGAGGCAGATCGCCTCAAGTGGCTCATTGAGGTTGTCCAGGAAGTAACGGATCTTCCCCTCTGCATTGACAGCCCGGATCCCGGGGTGATTCGAGCGGTACTTCCCCTGGTCAATGGGACACCAATGGTCAACTCCATAACCCTGGAGCCGGTCCGTCTGAATGGAATCCTTCCCCTGGTGGCCGAGCACAAGGCCAAGGTCATTGCCCTGTGTCAGGGGGAAGAGGCCATGGCTGAAACCGCAGAGGAGAAGCTGAGACTGGCCGGACAACTGGTTCAAAAGGTTACAGAAGCGGGCGTGCCGCTGGATGACCTTTATGTTGATCCGCTTGTATACCCCATTGCCACCAATTCCGAATCCGCGTTGGCCACCATAGACGCAATCGGGCGGATCATGAAGGAATTCCCGGGAGTCCACACCACCTGTGGTCTGACCAATGTCTCCTATGGCATGCCCAATAGAAAGCTTATCAACAGGACGTTTCTGGTGGCAGCCATTACACGAGGTTTGGATTCCGCCATCCTGGATCCTACTGACAAACAGCTCTTCGGGGCTCTCAAGGCATCTCTGGCGGTTGTTGGAAAGGATGAATTTTGTCTGGAGTATATTGAGGCGTTTCGGGAGGGGCGGTTGGAGTAGGGAAGGATCGATTCCCGAACCTCAGGGCTTTGTCAATGAACCATTGCCCTGGTTTGAAGGGGATAAAATGTTGCTGGGGAGGTAGAAATGAGAAAAGTCTTTCTTCTTGTCTGTGTCATCCTTTTTTTGTTGTTATCGGCTCCCTTGTCCGGTGGGGAGGCAACGAGTATCAGGAAGCTGATCTATTCGCCCGAGGAATATGAGGGGCAGACAATTGTCTTTCAGAGGGCAATGGTGGGAGAGGGAATCACAAAAGACAAGTCCACCGGCCTTTATTGCCTCCCCGTTGAGGTTGGGGGGACCTACATACCCCCGTTTTTATACCACAGTCAGTTGAACTTTGTGATCAAATCTCCTGAACTGGCGGAAAAGCTGATTGCCAAGATGGACCACCACGAACAGGAAGCCAGGCTGGCCGGGAGGCTAATGAGTCACATGGATCGCGGTGCGGTATATATGGTCGGATTGACGGCCACCGTTGAATCCTATGACGGATACTGGATTGCAGCCGTTTTTAAGATCGAGCTCTATGCAAAGGATGGCAAGGTAATCGCCACCCTTGAATGAGGCCTTGCCCGTGGGCCCCAAGGTGTGCACCCTGTCAGAAAGACGCGTCATTTGCCCCTGTCTTATTTCCAGGATCTCGCCATAAAGAAAAGGATCATCCCGAACACTTCGAGTCGTCCAAGGAGCATTGTTGCGGTCAGGACCCATTTCCCCGCATCAGGGATCTGGTTATAATTGCCCATTGAACCGACCGTGCCAAGACCCGGGCCCACGTTCCCCATGGCAGCGGCAGAGCCCGAAAAGGCAGAGACGCCGTCAACGCCAAATGCGGAGAGCATAAGGGTTGAGATAAAGACAATACCCAGATACAGGGAGATGTAAAGAACGCTCGTGTCTACGATCTCATCATCGACTGGCATTTTGTTGAGTTTTACCGTTATCAGGGCATTTGGGTGCTGGATCTTTTTGATCCGCTTTGCAATCGCCTTCCAGAATATCACGATCCGATCCGTCTTGATCCCCCCGGATGTGGACCCGGCACAGGCACATTGAAGGGTAAAGAATATCAATAACAGCTTTGCAAGCGATGGCCATATGGCGCTATCTGTCGTGGCGAACCCCGTGGAGGTACCGACGGAGATGACCTGGAATGCCGAGTATCTCAAGGCCTCTCCCCAACCGCTGAAATATTCTCCATGGATGTCGAGGGCTGTTATGACAACCCCTGCCAGAAGCGCCAGGAGATAGTACCGGACGATTGATGACTTCCATATCGCCTGGATATTTCGGGAAACGACCCCAAAGAGGAGGCCGAAATGCATGCCCGAGAGGATCATGAATACCATTATCACACACTCTATCGAGAGACTGTGGTAATAGGCAATACTCAGATTTCTGGGAGAAAAGCCCCCGGTGGCAATGGTGGCAAAGGAGTTGGTGATAGCATCAAAGAGCCCCATTCCGCAAGAAAGCAATGACAGGGTTTCGAACAGGGTCAACCCGACATAGACCACCACCAGGACCTTTAGTGCCTTTTTGCTTCTGTAGCGGAAGTTGTCCATGGCAAGTGGGGATATCTCGGTGCGATACAAGATCATCCCTGGTTTGCCTATGGATGGCAGTACAGAGAGAACGAAGATGATAATGCCGATACCCCCAATCCAGTGGGTCGAGGACCTCCAGAACAGGAGTCCGAGGGGAAGCGCCTCGATATCGGTCAGGATGGTCGAACCTGTGGTCGTAAAACCCGATACACTCTCAAACCATGCATTCGTCAGGGTAAACTCACCCCCCCAGAGGACATAGGGGATGACCCCAACCAGACAGGAGAGAAGCCAGCTGGTGACCACGATGATAAACCCTTCCTTGTTGGTGATCTCGGTCGTCGGGGGCACAAAGATCAGGGGAAAGGCGCCGAAGAGGGCTGCGATCACGGCACTGTAGACAAGTGGGAAGAGGGCGGTATCGTGATTGAATGCAGATACCAGGGCAGAGATCACCAGAAAGCCCGCGTTAAAAAGGAGGACAAATCCGTTATACCTGAGAACCACATAGGGTCTCATTCTGTAGCCTCACCCTTCTTTAACTGGGCCAAAAGCCCTTCAATCGAAGAGACAAGATGAAACAGCTCATCTTTGGTCTCTATCCGGACATCGAACGATTGTCTGGTCTTCAGAAATCCCTGGATTCCATTGGTTATCTTGATGATCGGGCCGACGATATAACAGTTTACAAAATAGTTGAAAATCACGGCAAAAATCAGTGCTGCCAAAATTGCGACCACCCCTGGCATCACGGCCCGGTGCGCCCTGGCCTTCAGGTTGGATGCGGTGCGGTACATGGTCTTGTCATTGAGTGTCATCAGCTCCTCGACAGATGCTTTTGCATCCAAAAATCGCGGGTGTACCTCCCGAAAATACCAATCCAGATTGTCTTCTTTGGAGGTTCCAACAATCGGTTTTATCCAGGAATCCTTATAGGTCCTGTAGCTTTCTTTTATCCGCCTGATATTGTCCTGCTCACCGGGTATGGTGACATTGTTCCTGGCGGTCTCGAAGGCCCCCTGAAATGCCCTGTCAGCAGACTGAATCACCGATCTCCCCTCTTTCCAGTTGCCAGAAAGGAGCAGCAACACCGCACTATCTTCCCTCTCAAGGGACTCAATCATCGTCTTTGCGGCATTGATGCTCTTATAATTATCGTCCAGTAGCCCCTGAACCGACTCGCCTACCGTGCTCAATTCATATATTGACCATATTCCTGCAATAAAGAGCATGAGGGTCAATATCAAGAAACCGGACAAGATCTTCATTCTTATGCCCATGGGTCTTTCTCCAAGTGCCTATTTCCTGTCACACCGCGCCGATTGCGGGTCGAGACCCCCAAACGGATGACCTAGGAGGGGTGAAAAACTAAAATTTGCTTTTTCGGACGGGAAATATATTGTAATTGGGTAAGGGTGTCAATCACGGTGGCTTTTTCTGGCAAGTCACAATTTATTGAGATGTTATGCATCATCGTTGTAAACTTTGATGATTTAGCAGGAAATAAGGGTAACATCTCAATAATTAGGGGGAGAACACCTGGATTCCGGCTTTCGCCGGAATGACAAGAGAGGCTAAGTTCACGTCATT
>CAZXCQ010000378.1:0-4585 GCA_964639275.1 uncultured Desulfobacteraceae bacterium
TAAAGCGAATGGTGCAGCCTCGTAAAAGACGACCGGACGGTAATAGCTGGGAGAGTCTGGTTGAGGGATGAACCCCGTTGAGCGGGGATACACGCCGATCCTCTAATTATTGGGAGAAGGCCGGCGCCATCAGGGAAGCAAAGGGCGAAGGCACCTGATGGGGACCCGGGGTAGGGCCAGTGGCATGCGGTGAAAGATGACGGAGGTAGGACCTGAGATCCCAGCGTCTCCGCAGGGCTCCAACTGTGGTAAGCCTTTCTCAAGTCGGGTGAAACCGGCAAGAGGGGGGTTATGGACGTAGGGAAGTCGGAGTGGCCTTGAAGTGATGATGAGCAGGACAACATAACCTGTTCTGAGCGTGGGGCCATAGTTCGACCGCGTTTGGGCTGTAAGTTGAGATGCGAAACAGTGGGTTTATAAAAGGCATAGGGATAAAGGCCGGGATTAGGGGCTCCCGAGACCAAATCCCCGCTGTAGCCGTTGGAGACTGGTGCGGCTGACAGGCTAAGAATAAACCGTCTCAAACTATGTTTTGATGGACCGGCGAGTTGCATCTCTATCTGTTAACAGTGAAGAAGGCATGAGTGCTCAAGGAGCTATTAACGTGCGCGATAAAGTTTCTGACTTACAGTGCAAACTGTCCCATGCAGCGAAGCAGTCGCTGGATAGGAAATTCGGAGCGCTTTACGATAAGATTTATCGTGAAGATGTCATCTGGGAGGCTTGGAGGCGAGTGAAGGCCAACAAGGGAGCGCCTGGAGTGGACGGACGGGATTTTGAATACATCGAGAATGTAATTGGTGTGGATCAATTTGTGCTGGAAGTCCGTGAGCAACTGAAAAGCGAGCTGTACAGGCCGCAGCCTGTATTGCGCTGTTATATTGAGAAGCCAGGCAAACCCGATAAGAGGCCTCTTGGAATCCCGGTTATATTTGACCGGGTCTGTCAGATGGCGACCAAACTGGTCATCGAACCGATCTTTGAGGCGAACTTTTTGGAGTGTTCTTATGGATTTCGTCCAGGGCGCAGCGCTCATGATGCAATCCGGATAATAGATCGGGCGATTACCTTTAAGGGTCAGCATATTGTGATAGATGCCGACATAACTGGATTTTTCGATAATATTCGCCAGGATATTCTTCTGAAGCTGATTTCGCGGCGGATATCGGATCGACGGGTAATGAGGCTGATCCGAATGTGGTTGGAAGCCGGGGTCATGGAAGAGGGCAAATATATCGAAGGGAACGGACTGGGGACTCCCCAGGGTGGTGTGATATCGCCCTTGCTGAGTAATATATACTTGCATTCGTTCGACAAAATGTTTCAGGAGTCGGCAATTCCAGGAAGGCTGGTGAGGTACTGTGATGACTTTGTGATCCTGCTGTGGCGGAACGGGAAAGAGGTGATGAACCAGGTGGGGCAGATGCTCAAACGTCTGGGGCTGAAGCTGCACCCGGAAAAGACCCGAGTGCTTAGAGCAGAAGAGGGGTTTGATTTTCTGGGTGTTCATTTTCGGCTGTGTCCTGTTCCGGCAGGCATGAAGAATGCAAAGTTGAAGAACTACTGCGCCTTATGGCCCTCAGACCGATCTATGAAACGGATCAAGGAGCGGGTAAGACAGGTGATAGGTCGCCGTTTTAGCCTGTCGCTGGAAGAGTTGATAGAAGAGTTGAATCCAGTGATAAGAGGATGGGACAACTATCACCGGAGAGCGAGATGCGCCCGCAAACGAGTCCGCAAACTCAATGGGTTTGTTCGAGATCGGATACGAATATTCCTGAAGCGGAAGTACAGTGATCAATCGAGGGGCACAAGGAGAGTCCACGACAATTTACCAGTTCGACTGGGATTATACCAGTTCGCTTAATCACTGTATATCAACGACAACGGTTGCTGATAAGCACATGGGGAAGGTCGTCGGAGAGCCGTAACGGGGAAAACTCGACTTACGGTTCGACGAGGGGACTAAGGGAAAGTTGACGTTGTTAACTGCACCGAGGTTCTACTCTACCAATTGATACGTGTTCGATGGTCCCGCTATATTGTGAATTATGCCCAGGACAGGCGCTTTCGGGACGTTCTTGAATTTGATGAATTATTCACTTGCTGTTCTGAGCATCTGGATATAGAAGACAGTGACTATGGCACCTTGAAATAGAGTTCGTCTCATGTCAACGGCTGACCCCAGCTAACAAGAGGCCCGGGGTTGGTTTGATATTCACAGTTCCAAGTTGATAGCTGCCAGCTTAAGAAAGTTTAAGTTAGGCAAGATATCTACAATCTAACTTTACCTGACCACACCACATTAAGCCTATTCTTCTGGTATAATGTAGATTATTTTGACCAGTTCCACGATATCAGCAGTATTGTGTTGTTGAATTTGCCTGGATTCAAGGATAATGCAAGAATGTTCGACCGTGACGAACCCATCGAAAATTAGGATTTGGGTAGTCTTCACCTCATCGCCTTTCAAGGATTGGGATGATAGTCTTGACCAAATAGGCATAGGTCGGAGTCTATGATCATGCACGAAAACATCGCCTTCAACGGGCTGAAAAAACATACAATAAGTGGGATTCCTGCCTAAATTGACACCAAACCAAATCTCATTTATGCTCAAACCTATCTAAAGTAAATTACCCGTCCTTTTTGTCTGTCAAATCGATCTTTTTCCAGATCTGGAGGGCATCAAAAATGGAATGCCAAAATGCCGGACCCAAAATCCAGAGACCCGCAAATTTTGCCGCGAATGCGGTGCAAAACTCATACAGATCTGTCCTCTATGTAGCTGGGAAAACCTTCCAGGAGACAAATTCTGTGGTGAATGCGGCCATGCCCTGACAGAGCCGGAAAAAGCCCCAGCCATCGACTACGACCAGCCCCGATCCTACACTCCGAAATATTTGGCAAATAAGATTCTCACAATTCGCAGTTCCATCGAGGGTGAACGGAAACTGGTGACGGTGTTTTTTGCTGATGTGGCCAACTACACCTCAAACTCTGAAGAGCTTGACCCCGAGGAAGTCCACCAGATGATGGACGGGTGTTTCAAGATCCTGATGGATGAGATCCACAAATATGAGGGCACCATCAACCAGTTTACTGGCGACGGTGTGATGGCTCTGTTTGGTGCTCCGGTTGCCCATGAAGACCATGCACAAAGAGCTTGTTATGCCGCCCTATCTGTACAGAGAGCGCTGAATCAATACGGCGAGAAGTTGAGAGAGGCCCACGGAATAGTATTTAAGATGCGGATTGGCCTTAACTCAGGGCCGGTGATCGTGGGAGCGATCGGTGACGATCTGAGGATGGATTACACGGCTGTTGGCGACACCACCAATCTGGCATCAAGGATGGAGAACATAGCAAGACCCGGCACGATCCTGGTATCCAGATATACCCACAGGCTTGTGAGGGATTTCTTTAAACTTGAGTCTCTGGGCAAAATCGAAGTGAAAGGTAAGAAGGAGCCTCAGGAGGCATTTGAGCTGACCAAAGCCAGTGAGGTGTCGACCCGGATAGGGGCCTCAATAGCCAAAGGGCTTACCCGGTTTGTGGGACGAAAAAACTCCATGGCCGCCCTTCTGGAAGCTTATGAGAAGGTGACATCAGGGTTAGGCCAAGTAGTAGGAATAGTAGGAGAGGCAGGGGTCGGAAAGTCCAGACTGCTTCTTGAGATGAGGAACATGCTGCCTCAGGGGGAATACAACTATCTTGAAGGGCATTGCATCAAATACGGCGGTTCAATGGCCTACTTGCCTGTACTGGATATCTTGAGGTCATATTTTGATATCAAGGAAAGGGACAAGGAGTCTCCTATTAAGAAAAAGATGGAGGAAAAGATCCTTGGTCTGGACCAAAAACTCAAGAATGTGATCCCCCCTTTTCAGTCTCTCCTCTCCCTGAAGGTGGACAATGAAGATTTTTCCAAGCGCGAACCAAAGGAGAAGAGAGAGAAGACCTTTGAGGCCCTCCGGGACCTGATGATTCGGGTGAGTCAGGAAAAGCCCCTGATTCTTGCTGTGGAGGACCTCCACTGGATGGACAGGACCTCGGAGGAGTTCCTGGGCTATCTGATTGGATGGCTGGCCAATACCCCCATCCTTCTGCTCCTTCTCTATCGTCCTGAATACACCCATCAGTAGGGGAGCAAATCCTACTATACCAAGATCGGGCTGGACCAACTGGGCATGGAATCGAGCAGTGAACTGGTGAAGGCCATCCTGGAGGAGGGGGAAGTGGCTCCGGAACTGAGACAACTCATCCTGAACCGTGCAGCGGGTAATCCCCTTTTTATGGAAGAGTTTATCCATACCTTGCTCGAAAATGGCTCCATCAAGAGAAAAGACGAGAAGTATGTCTTAGCTAAGGTAAAGGAGGATTTGGTAGTAAAGTTTCTTTGAACCCGCTTTTTTGGATACTCTCAATGGAAGGGGGGACATCCCTTCAATTTTTCAATTTACACGTTTTCTTAATCGCTGGTATTTTTGACTTCTGCCAAGATAAAATTGATGAAATCCTAAAAAGTCGCCCCGTTGAAGCTTGTGCCGGACTCGATCCGGTAAACGGGGTCCAGGGGACCTGT
>CAZXCQ010000379.1:0-4568 GCA_964639275.1 uncultured Desulfobacteraceae bacterium
TCCGCTAAAATAGAGCAAAATGCCCTAAAAAAGCGGTTCGAAGCGGAAAGATGGGCTAGGTCTTCGCTGACGGTCTGGAGATTGAGCATCAGATGCCCGTCCGTGCCGATAAATTGACCGATCTCATCAACTAAAAAGACAAGCCGGTGATTGGGGCCTTTGACATCCAAATACTCCTTGACCCAGGCAGCGACGTTTTCCACGGTGAGCGAGAAGTTGTTTTCCGCGTTGTCGATCCATTTTTCTGCAGTCTCCCTGCTCTGACCCAGCGTCCGCACGAACGCCTCGATCACCTGGTCCCGGTTGAACTCATAGACGTCGCGTTCCTCAATCCATTCGGTCCCGGTGATATCCCGGTAAGCCGAATGAAACGCCTCCAGCTTGCCCTGGCTGTCCAGATATCGCTCCATGTGGGCAATGTGGGCATGGTCTCCGTCATATCCCTGCTTTTCGTTCAGGACCTTGAGGAACACGGCCAGGATGGCGTCGCGCCCGGTCCTGCTGTCGGCCTTGCTGTCAATGTTGAAGAGGATCACGTCGGTGTCTGAGGCCACGGCCCGCTTCACGTCTCCCATGAGCATGGCGTCTTTGATTTTGGTGTCAAAGAACTCGACCGCGCGTTTGGTACGGCCCTCATATGAGTGAGACCGGTTTTCCAGCAGGTAGGAGAGAACTTTTAGAAAGTGGGATTTGCCAGATCCGAAGAACCCCGATATCCATACCCCCATCTTTCCGGTAATGGCCGGATCATGGGGATGGTCCATGACGTTCAGATAGGTCGAGAGGAACTTCCGCAAGTGTTTGTTCAGCTCCCGGGTGATGACGAATTCATCCAGTTCCTGCCACACGGAGCGTTCGTCCAACTGATGGGCCTTGACCACACCGTTGATGGAGCGAAAGATATCCTTTTTGAACAGATTTCTGATCTGCATAACCACCTCATTTTGAACCACGAATCACACGAATAACACGAATAGAAAAAAAGTTCATGAATATGAACGCATACCAGCTTAAGTCGTTTTCCAAGGTCATGTCATGCCAGTCTCCATGTGTGAGAGACGCCTGTCAACCGTCCCGGGTTTGACAACCGGCAGGCGGCCAATGTTCCCACTACAATGGGTCCCCTGGCCGGACAAGAAGCATATGGCAAAAATCGATCTTTACTGTAATTCCTTCTATATTCGTGTTATTTGTGTTATTCGTGGTTAAAGTCTAAAGGCTCTGTAATAGTTGTTGCTCTTGATCTTCCCGAACAATCGAAGGGCCTGACCATCGTACCGTCCCGGATAAAACATGACCAGGGGTGTCTGGCCCATGACGGTTTGGAGGTTGTTGAGGAGATTGTGGGAACGTAACAGGGGCCAGACATTTCCGACGCCTGAGACCAGAACCAGGTCCTGTTCCTCGGGTTGAACTCTTTCTGCAAATATTCCTATCAGTTTTTCAGGCTTGAGGGGACCGTTGAGGACCTTTTGAAGGGCCGGGTCGCCCTTGTCTTTTTGCATCTGGAAAGATTTGTCGAGAAGACCACGCTTCTCAAGATGATCTATGATCAAATCAAAGAGGTTGATGTGTTTCACGCGAATCCCGGGCCGGGTCTTCGGTATGTGGTTCATCAGGAACCGGATATGATCACGGATCTGGAGCTCCGCTTCGGGCGGGTAATCGAAGATGTAAAAGGCGATCTCGTTCCCAAGGCCTTTACCGCTCAGGAATTCGGTGGAGGTGACCTTCGGGAGGATCTCGTTTAGGCGTTGTGTCAACGGATCGGTCATGGCGACACCTGGATACACCGGAGAACATAGTGCTCATGATGCCTCTCCAGGTACCGCAACACCTGCGAGGCGACGTGGACCGTTTGGAGCCGTCTGTTGCGGGTATTGTCGATATAGCCGGCCTGCGCCAAAATCTGGAAAACGGTCGATCGGAGGCGCTTTCGTGTGGATTCATTCCAGATCGGCATCTCCGGATCACGGCCCCGGCAGTCGTCCAGGTAATCCTGCCAGCTTTTGCTGGAAAGCGTTTCACTGAATATCCGGTAATGCTCCCTGACAACCAGATCCAGAAAGTCTCCAAGAAGTGGGCTGTGCTTGATGGCTGCGGCCAGGGCCGCGTGGGTGGCAACCTCTCCGGCGCCGTCCCGGACGAGCCTCCAGAGGTCGACTTCCATGGTCTCCAGGCGGCCCCGAATGAGCCGGGCCAACCGCTTTGCGGTTTCCGCTGTACGTGCCTGAAGTACGTTTTGCTCAACAATGGCCTGTTGCCACTTTGCAGAATCAAGACCCCGGAGGAGCAAATCCGCAATGATTCGGTTCTCGGCCACCTTCAGCGATCCTGCAGTGATGTCGGCGCGGTATCTCATGGTTGCTCAGCCTGGGTCTAAAAAGAAACACCTGATTAATCTATCTTGTTACCAAGTACTCTAAGATGATCGGAATGGCCTTTAAGTCTCTTGTGAAGGCCCTAAAATAAAAAACCCCGCTCTCCGTCTTTACGGAGTAACGAGGTTTTGGAACGGCCGTCTACCATTTCAAGTCCTCATTTCTTAACAGGTTGAAAGAAGGAGCTTGGCTCGGAAACATTCCTGGGTGTCGTTTATACTTAACCCATCTAAAAGTCAAGGGTAACTGGTCGATAGATCCTTTAGACACCCGGATTTCGCCTTCTCTTTGAAAACCTCTCAATCCGCGAATCGGTAGCATCTGTGTTCTTGCCATCTGCTCTGGTAAAAATGGAGATGTGAAGGACCTGCTCATTCAGTGTCAGGGCAAAGCCCGTCACTTTCTTTGATTCAAGCCTGCAATTGGTACCCAGTCCTACGGCCGGATGGGTTTGTGCATTGGCTGCAAAGGCGGCTTTCCTGAATTTCGTCACCTCGCTCTTGAGGGCCTTGTGTTCTTTTCCCGGTTCAAACCAGTCAATGGCATCCAACGCATAGCTTTCGACCATATATATCTCGCAGAGCCCTCAGGGATCACAGAGAGAAAAAATTAGGTGTCCTACATCGTACTGAGGTGAGACCCTCCTATTTTACCATGAGGTTTTGACAGATCCGGTCACAATCAAGAAAGTTCTTTTGGATTTTTTGGAGCAAAAACCTACGTACCTTCTAAAAAAATATTCGGTTGACATTTTTTGGATCCTTGAGTAAATTTACTCATAACATTGAGTAAATTGTTATTATTTTGTAATTACTATGTTTTTAAGGCCCATATCACACATCCTGGTTGAACGTCTGGCTGAACCGAGACGGTTTATTCAGGCCTTGATCGGACCCCGACAAACAAGTAAGACCACGATCGCCCGCCAAGTTACTTCCAAAACCAATATGGCCTCTCACTATGCATCGGCAGACGAGCCCATGCTCAGGGACAGGGTGTGGATCGAACAGCAATGGGAAACGGCCCGCCTCGGCTTGAAGATCAAAGACCAAAAAAGAGGGGGCGTTCTTGTTCTGGATGAGGTTCAAAAGGTTACGGGCTGGTGAGAAACGGTAAAACGACTCTGGGATGAAGACAGTGCCCGAGGGCTGCAGCTTCACGTCATCATTCTGGGTTCCTCCCAGATCCTCATGCAACAGGGTCTGACTGAAAGCCTTGCGGGACGTTTCGAGATTATCCCGATCACGCACTGGTCCTTCGCTGAAATGCGGGATGCCTTTGGGTGGGATGTTGATCGTTACCTCTATTTCGGGGGATACCCCGGTGCAGTCGGGCTGATCCAAGACCAGGAGAGATGGCGACGGTATATTATCGATTCCCTCATAGAGACCACTGTGTCCAGAGATGTCCTACTCATGAAAAGGGTGGACAAACCTGCCCTGCTCCGCCGTCTTTTCGAGTTGGGGTGCCTTTATTCAAGCCAGGTCCTTTCCTATCAAAAAATGTTAGGGCAACTTCAGGATGCCGGAAACACAACGACCCTTGCCCATTATCTAAACCTGCTTGAAGGAGCTGGACTCCTGATGGGACTTCAAAAGTATGCCGAGCAGAAAGTGCGTCGAAGATCCTCGAGCCCCAAACTGCTCGTACTCAACACAGGCCTGACATCCGCCCTCTCAACATTATCATTTGAAGAGGCGAAGAAGGATTCTGATTTCCGGGGACGACTGGTAGAGTCCTCGGTAGGCGCAGCACTCGCCAACGGTATTCGAGGCCGGTCTTTGGAATTGTCATACTGGTCGAGCCGCAACAGAGAAGTTGATTTTGTGCTCTCAAGAGGCGATACCGTATGTGGGGTATTGTGGGGGGTAGGATAAGTCAGGTAATGAATGAAAGATTGAACTATATGAGGTAAGTCTTTGAAATTACGATTGGTAGTCCCAACGGGAATCGAACCCGTGTCTCCGGCGTGAGAGGCCGGTATCCTAGACCGCTAGACGATGGGACCGTCTGATATGGCTGGGGGACGAGGATTCGAACCTCGGTTAACGGGGCCAGAACCCGTCGTCCTGCCGCTGGACGATCCCCCAGGAATGTGTAAATATCAACAATTTGCGGTAAAAAGTCAAGAAAAATTGTAAGCGTTCACAGGTTCCGGGTTCAACGTTCAGGGTTAGGGAAAAGGAC
>CAZXCQ010000380.1:0-4561 GCA_964639275.1 uncultured Desulfobacteraceae bacterium
CTGGATTCCGGCTTTCGCCGGAATGACGGAGTAACAAGTTTCGTTGTAGGGTTAAATGCGGGCAGTGGAAATTCGGAACCCCCATTCTCCTGTCTCGGTTCCAGTTTTGAAGAAGGCTAAATTGATACGGAGGCCCTTACTCAAGGAGGTCATCCGATGCCACCACATCGATCCCCGATGACACGTCTGCCAGGATGATCTCTCCGATCTTTACGGGCGGCGCCACCGTCACCCGCGACAACAATGCCATGGCCTTGAACAGGTCTCCCGTGGGAATCGGGGCCGAGGTTCGAACCGGCAGGCGTTTGAGGCGGTGGCTCTGGGTCATGACCGTGGTGGTCAGAATCCGCCTGGGGTCCTGGTACTCCTGCTCAACATAGGGGATTCCCCTTTTACAGATCTCCCCCTCTACCTGGATCTCCCCCTTTTCCACCCAGACCTGGGCCTGACACCCCTTGGGGCACACCGTGCAGACTATTTCCCGAAGATCACCCATGGTGTTAAACCTCCTCGCATCTCACCTCAAGCGTCTTATCCCAAGGCCCCAGTTCCTCAAGCGCCTTTTTGGTTATCTTGACCCGGATCATTTCAGCGGGTCTGGCATAGGCATAGGTCTTCTTTAGGATATCCCCGACGTGCACCCTTATCTTGCCCATAGGCTCCCTGACACGCAGGTTGAGCCACACATCCCGTCTCGTGCTGCATCTTTGTGGAACGATCTGACCAATACACGAATCAGCCCTCAATTCGATCATCGCTTCAGAGACATCCCTCTGACCCATGACCCTGAAATAGGCGCCCTCGGCCGCGAGTTCCCCCTCGAGGGAGACATTGTCCACCACGTCGTTGACATGGAGTACATTCCCGCAGGCAAAAAGACCCGGGACGCCGGTTTCCATCAACTCATCCACATGGGGTCCCCCGCTTCTGGGGTCGATGGACACCCCGGCTGTCTTTGACAGCTCGTTTTCCGGGATCAGGCCCACGGAAAGCAAAAGCGTATCGCAGGGGAAAAACCGTTCGGTCCCCTCGATGGGATGCCGTCTTTCGTCTACCTGCACCACGGTGACCCCTTCCACACGGTACTCCCCGTGGATCTCTATAACGGTATGCTCCAACATCAGTGGTATGTTGAAATCGCGGAGGCACTGCACCTCGTTTCGGATCAACCCACTCGTATAGGGGAGGATTTCTACCACGGCCTTTACCTTCACCCCCTCCAGGGTCAGTCTCCTTGCCATGATCATGCCGATGTCGCCCGAACCGAGGATCACCACCTCTTTTCCCGGGATAAGCCCCTCAATATTGATGAGTCTTTGGGCCTGGCCGGCCGTAAATATCCCGGCGGGTCTCGTCCCCGGGATGTCCAGAGAACCCCTGGCGCGCTCTCTGCAACCCATGGCCAGTATCAGCGCCTTGCAGTTGTATACCCTAATCCCTTTTTTTTCACTGACGACCTTGATGGATCTTTCCCTGTCTAGCTCAAGGACCGTGCTGTTGAGTTCAATATCGATGCCGAGATCCCCTGCCATCTTGATGTATCGGTTGGCATATTCCGGGCCTGTCAGCTCTTGCCTGAACTTCTCGAGGCCAAATCCGCTGTGGATACACTGTCTGAGGATCCCCCCCGGTCGTTCATCCCTCTCAAACACCACCAGGTCCTTGATCCCTTTTTGGCGCGCCTTGACCGCCGCGGCAAGACCAGCCGGCCCCGACCCGATAATGGCCAAATCCAGGTTATGCCTTTTCACTATTGATTACTCCTTATTAAAAGGGGGGCTCCCCTTTATCGCGCCCGCAACCACAAAGGATGCATCGCCTTTTTTGGCCACCTGGTCGATGGGGATATTCAACTCTTTGTGTAAGAGCTCAATCACCCGCGGCCCGCAAAATCCCCCCTGACAACGCCCCATCCCGGCCCGGGTCAGGTGTTTTATAGAATCCAGGGTCCGGGCCCCCCGATGGGCCGCCTCCACAATCTCTGCCTCGGTCACATTCTCACACCGACACGCAATGTGACCGAATTTGGCGTTTGAGGCAATCAATGCCGTTTGCTCGTCTCCACATAAGGCCGAAAACCGCTTCCAGGACCTCCGTTCCCCCTGAAAATCCGGCTTCTCTTCCATCTGACATCCCGCATCGGCAAGCATTCCGACGACCCTATCCGCCACGGCAGGGGCCGCCGTGAGCCCCGGCGACCCGATAATGACGTGGATTACCCCCGGGGCGTGCTCCGAGTGCGATATGTAGAAGTCCCCCTTTTCGGTCTTGCTGTTTTCGGAACGGATGCCCGTAAAGCTTGTGATGATATCCCCATCGGATAGCGAAGGCACAAGCTCCCTTCCCATCTCCATCACTTCCCTTAACTTCCCCCTCTCCACCCGGGTATCGGTCTTGTCCTTCGGTTGGGTGAAATGGCCCAGGCCTACAATCAGGTTGCCGTGGGCCGTCGGTGCAATGACCTGGCTGTGTTTGGGGGAAAAGGTCCCGTATACCATGTGTCTGACCAGGTGCGAGACCGACTTGTCCAGGATGGCCATGGTGCCCTTGGTGAGTATCAACCGGATGTCCCGGTCCCCCACCATCATGGCGATCTCATCGGCAAAAAGCCCGGCCGCATTGATCAGGTATCTCGTCCGAAAGAGGCCCCTTGATGTCTTGACGAGATACCCGCCACCCGTCTGTGCCTCTATATCTGAGACAGAGGTGTCGAGATGGAGCCGGGCCCCGTTCTGAACCGCATTCTCAGCCAACGCAAATGACCATTCTGTGGGGGAAACGGCCCCGAGCCCATTAACATACAGGGCGGCAACCGCCTTTCTCGTCACATTGGGTTCCAGCTCCCGGATCTTTTCGGGGCCGATGATCTCAAAACCCGTTGCCCCAAACCCCTCCCCGCGTCTTTTGGCCTCTTCCAGGTTGGGTATCTGGGATGATTCCAGGGCGAGCCACAGCTCATCCACTTCGCGAAACTTGACATCCAGTTTATGGGCAAGGTCCTTAAATCGGTCTGGGGCGTTGAGACAGAGTATCCCCTTCAAGGTGCCGGGCGGGCAGAAATCAGGGGCGTGCATCAGGGATAGCCCGGATTTGGTCACACCAAACCCGGGACAAGGTTCTTTATCCAGGAGGGCGATCCGAACATTGAATCTTGACATCTCACGCGCAATCCACGAGCCGATGATCCCGGCACCGATGATGGTGACGTCATAGTCCCCCTGATGACGATCTTGTGGTGAGACGTTGTGGATCATTCTTAGGTCCGGCCCCTCTATCGGGTGGCAGGTGAAAAGACGTTGTAGAGGAGGACCTCCTCCTCGACATTCCTGATGGCATGAAGGGTATTGGGCGGAACCATGACGACCATCTGGGGTTCCATGGGAAACTCTCCTTCCCCATCGATAAACATGGTGGCCTTGCCCTCGATGACATAGATCAGGTCGGGCTGATCCCGGTGTCTGTGATCGGGCAGGGTCACCCCCTTTTCGAGACGGACCTTCATGACCGTGATGGGTGATTCATCTCTTTCCCGGGTCAGGACCCATTTGATTTTTCCCCTGTCGGTCATAAAATGGTCTTCCCATTCCACGTCGGCTAGCCTTTTTGCGTACATATCTTTCCTCCTTTGTTTTTGGACAGGATTTACGGCAGTACCATCTGCCGGAGCTACCCCAGTACGATATTAAAGACAGGGCATCGATTTAGCTTTCTCCAGAATTTGAACTGAGACAGGGGAATGGGGGTTCCGAATCCCCATTCCCCGGGTTTCAAATAGCCAAAAGTTACGAAAGAGGGCCTTTGGGCCGGGTCAGAGATATCTGGCCCGGCCTGGCGCCCCGTCTCTCTGGGCCGGTGGCCCGAGAAGCCGCGGCCCCAACGAGTCGGGCCGGGGAAATCAGAGATTCATTTATTGAACATAGGTCTGCTGTTCAAATCGCTTGCGCAAAAGGTCCTCACGGACAGGGGCAAAGCACTCAACAAATACAACCCGTTCATCCCCTTCGTTGCGCTCATTGTGGGGTACATTGGAAGGGATATTATACACGTCGCCTTTCTTGACCACATACTCCTGGCCATCGATGGTAAATATGGCCTCTCCTTGTAGACAGATACCGATCTGTTCGTGGGGGTGAGAATGCATTGAAAACTCGGCCCCGGGCTCCCAAATGGTCATCAGGCTGGTCATCTTCTGACCTTCACCGACCACCTTGGCCGTAACCCCCTCGTGAATCTGCCAGGGCTCAAGATCATCCGGGTGAATGACAAACTCCATCTCATCGCCTCCTCTTGTCTCAGCTTCTCCTCCAGCCACCACGACTTTGCAGGTAACGCTTTAGCCTTTTGAAACCCGGGAGATGGAGGTTCCGGAACCCTCATACCCCTGTCCCAATACCAATTTTCCAGAAAGCTGAATTGATACCTTTGCAGCAGTAGCGGTGGCGGATCGCCTCTGGTGAGGGGGATTATGGATGGAAAGGGGTTGGCTGTCAAGTGAGAAAGGGACGCTCTGGAATTCCGATATAAGGATTAAACGAGAAACAGTGTTGCCGAAAGAAAACCG
>CAZXCQ010000381.1:0-4559 GCA_964639275.1 uncultured Desulfobacteraceae bacterium
TGGCAGGTGATTTCTTTACGCTCTCTTACGGGCGAGTTATACGCCCGAAAAACGGGATCCCCATTGCCCGGCTTTCATACGGTTAAGGGTTACGATCATTTATTCTCCTCGGATTTGAACCGGCCCTCTTTGGCCAGCGCGATAAAGTGCGCCACATCGATCTCTTTTGGGCAGACAAAAGAACAGGCCCTGGAGGTGTGGCAACGGTAAACCCCCTTTTCGCTATAGAGCGTCTTTAGCCTTTCCTTTCTGGCCTTCTCGCGCGGGTCCATCAGCCTGACAATGCTGGCCATGACTGCATTGGGTCCCAGAAAGCCTCTTTGGCTACTGATACAGGCACTGGCACAGCAGAAGCAATTGATACAGCGGGTGGCATCCACATAGCGCTCCAAATCCCGGGGAGGTATCTGGTACTCGTTCTCCTTGTCGGGGTTTTCGGCCGGCTCTATGACATAGGGCTTGGCCTGTTGTACTCTCTCGTAGGCCTGCTCCAGATCCACGATAAGGTCCCGGACCACAGGGGCAACGGTGATTGGCTTAATCTCAAAGACGGTTGTGCCGAATTGGGCCACGGCATTTTCGACAAGAAGCTCGCAGGCAAGCAATGGCTTGCCATTGACCTTGACCGCACAGGTCCCGCACTGGGCGTGCTCACAAGATGAATTCCATGCCAGGGTGGGATCCAGTTCATTGTTGATCTTCCGAAAGAGATCGGTGAATCGCAGGATCCTGCCAACCTCCAGTTGATATTTCTCTACCCAGGACTTCTCACTATCCGGATCATAGCGCTTGATTTTCAAGGTCAGCTTGTAGTTTGTCTCCATCACCATCCCTCCATCATTGCCGGACTCACCGACTAATACTTTCTTTCGATCATTCCGAATTTTTCGTAATGCTCACCCTTTTCTTCATAAATGCTCATGTCTATGGGGCGCTGCCCCAGTGTTATGTCACCAAACTCGGTCATGTATGCCAGGGTGTGATAGTTGAACCCGTCCTTTCTCTCTGGAAAATCCTCGCGAAAATGCCCACCCCTCGATTCCCTTCTCTCCAAGGCGGCCTGGGCAGTGACCAGTGAAACGGCCAGGAGGTTATCGAGCTCCCAGCGCTGAATGAGATCCGGATTCATGGTGAGACTCCTGCTGGAGAGGGCGGTCTTTTCAGCCCGCTCTTTGAGATCCTTCAGCGTTTCAATGGCCTGGGTGATGCCCTCCTCTGTGCGGAAGACACCCACCTTTTCCGTCATGAGTGTCCGCATCTCCTCGCGGATCAGCCCCAGATTGCCCGGGCCTCCCTGCTCCATATATCGCGAGAACAGGGAAAAGGTCTTCTCCCCTGCCTTTTTGGGTAATTCAACCTTTTTGTCATCCAGGCGCTCAATGACCTTTTCCCCTGCGATCTTTCCCATGGTAACCAATTCCAAAAGAGAGTTGGTACCCAGACGATTAAAACCGTGGAAACTTGCGGCGGCGCATTCCCCCACCGCAAAAAGTCGCCGAATCGGACTCCGGTGGCTTTTTTCAACCTCCCCGAATTCACTGGTGGGAATCCCCCCCATCTGATAGTGATTACTGGGCCGAACCGGACAGAGGTCCACTTTGGGGTTGAGATTGACAAACCGTTTGAAGAAGCTCGAGACCTCCGGTATCTGAACATCGTGGATATAGTCCGAGAGGTGACGCAGGTCGATCCAGACATGTTGGATATTGTGATCAGGGTTCAAGATGCCCCGTCCTTCGCGTATCTCGGTCTCGATGGCCCGTGCCACGAGGTCGCGAGGGGCGAGTTCTTTCATCTTGGGGGCATAGCGCTCCATAAAGGGTTCCAGGTCCTTGTTCCGCAAGATGCCGCCCACCGATCGCAGGGTCTCGCTGGCGAGGATGCCGGGACCAACAATTCCTGTGGGATGGAACTGTACGGCCTCGGGGTCCATAACGGGCAGCCCGGCCTTGAGGATAATCGCCAGGCCGTCGCCGGTATTCTGACGGCAGTTTGTCGTCACCTTGAAGATCTGACCATCGCCGCCCGTGGCAAGGACCGTTGCCTTGGCCAGGACCGCATCAAATTGACCTTGCTTTTGCCTGAAGATAATGGCCCCGGCGCACCGGTCGCCCTCGAACAAGAGCTCAGTGGCGATGGCCTGGTTTATAAATGAGGTGCCCCCCTTGAGAGATTCTCCCCAGACATTGTCCATAATGCCCTTTCCGGTGCGGTCTGCCTCAAATACGCATCGAAAGGCCGAGATCTCACCAAAATTCAGCGTATGCCCGCCGAATGTCCTTTTGCTGAGCCTCCCGTTTTCATTCCGGCTCAGATGCATGCCATGGTTTTCCATCCACACGGCCTGCTCCCAGCCCGACTCGACGATCCTTTTTATGACATTCTGGTCCGCACTGCAGTCAGAGCCTTTCCATGTGTCGAACATATGATAAATAGGCCTGTCGACGGGGTCAGACGGGTCCACCGCCGCCATTCCGCCCTGTGCAGTCTGGGTATGGGATTTCTGAGGATTTGCCACTTTGGTGACAGCGACGATCTTTGTCCCCGGCCTTTTCTCCAGGATCTCGGCGGCGCATCGAAGACCTGCCCCACCTGCTCCAATAATCAAGACATCACACCGCAGGGTCGATGAAATACGAAATCTGTCTGCCATAGAAAGCTCTCCATTAATCTAACGCACACCCGGATAGGCCGGCACTCATCCTTGGCCTTGGTCAAATCGTAACGGTCAATCTGATGCCAATCCAGGCAAAGATGATAACGATTACAGTAATCAGTAAGAGCAGCCCCACTCTCAGAATCCGATAAGAGAGATACTCGCTCAACACAGAAAAGAGCCCATATCCTCCGTGGTAGAGGGCAGCTACAACGAGCCCCAAATCGACTGCCCTGATAAGGCAGTTTTGCATCCTCCCGATCACCATGCGCGCTTCCATAGCCACTGAGGGGCTGAGGTGCATAAAAAGCAAATGGGCCGGCACCATGACCAGGAGGAAGGCACCGGTAATTCTTTGAAGTTTCCAGAAAATAGAATGTTGACTCCACCAGATCCTCTGGGCCACCCCATATCCCAAAACCAGGCCTATTATCAGGGTAAGCAGCCAGAAGAAGAACGGGGACACCGTCTGATTGCCCAGGAGCATAAACAATCCCACGAGCGCGATATAGATAACGGACAGTCCCGACATCCACCGGAGCAGGGTATCATCATTTCTTTTTCCAAAGATCTCATAGAGGATGAGCCTCCCCCCATTTAGGGCATGAAAGATCACAGGGATAGACAGGACCCATTGAAGAAAGGCGAAGATCACCCATCCGAATACCTTCATATTCGCATCGTAGGCGCTGGGTGTATACAAAAAAGCGAGCAAATAGATGTGGAGCCAGACCCAGCCCACCAGCAAGATCCCCGCCACCCGGTTGCACCAGCTTACGATAAAGGGCCACCCCCTGGTCCTGGCATAAAAGGAGACGTATGGTAGCCTCTCCAGCAGCGTGACAATTGGTGACCCAGGTTTTGCTTTGACCGAGTTTGTGTTCATAAATATTTTCCCCCCTCAAGAATACCGCAACCGTTCTCAGGTCATCTTGGTATGCCCTGATGCCCTCGGCCATTAAAATAGGCCAGGAACTTGTCCAGTTGGCTTTCAATGTGGTCGCGGACGACGCTCTCTATCTCCTTTCCATCCGTGTCTCTTTCCTCGAAAAGCCTGAATATTCCTTCATGGACCAGCAGGGCCTTATCAAAATCCTCTTTGTAATACTGGTATGAGACGTAATACCATATGCTGTGCATCCGCAACATACTCAAAATATTGATCAGGGTGTCGTTTCCGGAGGCATTGATAAAGGTCTCATGGAATCGCTGGTGATGCTCCCGATAAAGCTTGGCTGCCTCCTTCTTCTGGCCCGCACTTTTCATGCCATCAAGCGCCTTTTTCAACTGTCTCAGGTCCTTTTCGGTCATCTTCGAAAAGGCCTCTCTGGCAGCCAGGCCTTCAAGTGCTGCGCGCACGGGAAAATGCTCCCGGATGTCTTTCTCCGTAATCGCCTTAACAAAGGTCCCTTTTCGGGGTACGATCGTCACCAGGCCCTTTTTCTCCAGGTTCCTAAAGGCCTCGCGCAAGGGAGAACGGCTAACCCCGAATTGCATTTGCAGTTGGGCCTCAATGAGCTGGTCACCCTGTTTGAGGATACCTTCCAGAATGGCATCGGTCAGAATCTGAGAAACCTGCTCTCCCAGAACTGCGGGCTGAAAATCGTGCTCCTTGATTTTTCCCTTTAGATTATCCATGAGAGCAAATACATACTGATCAGTCTTCGTAGAGCTTTGTAATGGTGATGGCGCAGGGAGTGCAGGCCTCCAGGCATAGGTCACAGAGGGTGCACTCATCCTGGTTTTCGTTGATAATAGAGGGTTTGCCGTCCCCGTCCCCAAAGATGCTCACCGGGCAGACCCTGATGCATCCACCACATGTCTTGATCCCTGAACAGTTTGGGAAATCGATTTCCACTCTAATAAACTCACTCATGATCGACCCTCTTTTTGCTTCTCATAA
>CAZXCQ010000382.1:0-4512 GCA_964639275.1 uncultured Desulfobacteraceae bacterium
GAGACGGCACTGCCGGGCCCCCTATTAGAGGCATGTGGAAGAAAAAAAGACCCCCCTGCCACACCTTTCCCCCTGTTTTTTGAAATGTTACATTTTAGATCACTCTAGGCACTTCAAAATTTATCACACAAAACCAAACCATGCCTATCGGGATACTGCAAACAACTCTTTCTTGATACTGTGCGCCAAAGTCCGAAACAGAATGTATTTGACTGGAAGGCGCGCAACACAAAAAATGGGGAAATCAGTAGCCCCCATACTCTTGAAACACCGTGATGGGAAGGTCTTTGCTTAAGTCGTGCCCCGTCATCCGGCAAATTTCAGTGAATTCGGGCCTGCGCTATCCGGATGTCACAACAAATCGCGTTCCTCTTGAGCATTGTGCAACATCCGGATAGGCATGAACCAAACTTAGATCAGGTGGCTGAGCCATGAGAAAAATTATCTTTCTTTTTGTCCTCCTCCTCACTTTGGCGCTACCCCTTCCCTCGCCCCATGCAGAGTCGCCGGATGATCAGGGTGAATATCAAAAGAAGATCCGTATCCTTCAATCTTTGCTCGAATCCATTACCGATGTATCCGAGAGGATCGCAGCGACACAAAAGATCTTGCAGGGGCCAGGCGGGCTTGGGCGCGAGCAGCGGCTGAGGCAAGAGATCGATGAGTTGAGCACAAAGCTACGCGACATGGAGGAGACCTTTGACCAGCTGGCCACTGATGTGGGTTTTCGTGCCTTTGAAGAGAAGAAAAGGGCGGAGGTGGACTGGAACCAGGAGTTTAAAGAACTCATCGGGCCTGTGTTGAGGGAAGTGAAAAAGATGACTTCTCACCCGAGGGAACTTGAAAGGCTCAGGACCAAGATCGACCTTTATAAATCCCAGCTGGAGTTGACACAAAAGGCTATCAAGAATCTCGCCAATCTCCAATCCCATGTCAAGAGCCCTCAGCTCATCGAAAAGCTCAAGAAGGTCATGGGTATGTGGCAGGACAGGCGACTGGAGATCAGCACCCAGATGAACATCGCCATCCAGCGGCTTGAGGAGAGGCTGGAAAAGAAGAAGCCGATATCTCAAACGATTCAGGAACTGCTGCAGATGTTCTTTAAGAGCAGGGGCCGCAACCTCCTGTTTGCGCTGATGGCCTTTGCCTTTGTGTGGGTTGCCCTTCACTACCTTCATAAGCTGATCCGGACATTCAGCCCCTTTCACAGGGTGGGACGATCTCTCTCTGTTCGGGCCTTTGACATGTTATACATCATCTTTACGATGGGGGTATCCCTCCTGGCACTCCTTGGGGTACTTTACTCCTTTGGCGACTGGGTCCTTTTATCTCTGGCCATCATATTTATCCTGGGGGTTGGCTGGGCTTCAAAGCAGGCACTTCCTAAATTCTGGAGTCAGGTGACACTGATGCTAAACTTCGGGTCGGTCAGAGAGGGTGAGGTCGTGATGTATAAGGGGATCCCCTATGAGGTGTCGTCGATCAATATCTATTCGGAACTGGTCAATAGAAAACTGGGGGGTGGTTTTGTCCGGCTCCACCTCAAAGATCTGGTGGAACTCCGATCACGTCCGGTATTCGAAAATGAGCCATGGTTTCCATCCGAGTGTGGGGACTGGGTCAGGTTGGCCGATGGTACCTACGGAGAGGTAGTAGGCCAGACCCCTGACCTGGTGGAGGTGAGACTCCTTGGGGGTGCCTCAAGGACCTACAAGTCCACCGATTACCTGGCCCAATCTCCTGTGAACCTCTCTTGCGGTTTCAGGATCCCCGTCACCTTTGGGATCGACTATGGGCATCAGGCCATCATTACCCGCGAAATCCCCGAGATCATCGAAAGGGCAGTTACCGAAGGTCTCAGGGCAGAGGGGTTCGCCGATAGCATCGTAGGAATAACGGTTCGATTCAAGGAGGCAGGGCCTTCTTCACTGGATCTGGCCGTCCTGGCGGATTTTAATGGAAGTGCGGGTTCCAGATACGCTGACCTGGAAAGGGCCATCAATCGGATCTGTGTTGACACCTGCAACCTCCGCCACTGGGTGATCCCGTTCCAGCAGGTTACGGTTCACATGGCCAAGCCAAGGCCAGACAGAGTGGAAAAGGAAGATTGATGGTCTCGAAAAACGAAGGCTATTTCTTGTGACCTTTCTTGGGCAGGCTTGAAACTGAGCCGAGGGTATAGCCGAATATTTCAGCCGGGTGTTTGATTACTGCCATCTTCCCCTATTAAACCTCTCCATTCACTGCGAATGTCTTCTTCGATGGCATCAGACTGCAAGAACCAGCCCAAGGCCGTTCTACAGTCACGACAAAATGTATAGCTGTTTGCAGTGTCAATCCGCGAAGGTAAAGCAGTTGCCGGGGAGTACAGAGGTCCTGAATATCGTCCTATAGTCCTATAGAATCAATTCAAGGAATGTGCACTTGAAATGATGAAAATGCACCAAGTCTGGTGCATTTTATTGAGAATCTGGGAGATGGGTTTTCTCATATTCCGGTACTAAGATTTTCAAAAAGCCACACTATTCAGGGATCCCCGCCTTTCTATAATCCAATTCACTTCTAGGCAGTCGTTTGGCACTGTTCTTGGAAAAAGAAACAAAGACAGGATGCAAATCCAAGAGTGGTGGATGGGCCTGAGACGTTTTTTAATGCACTGAGAGCGTCTCCTTCCAACTTCAACGCTTTAACCGATCTTTACTTGTGTCGAGGACTGGCCGGTGTTGGTATCAACGCGTGGCTGGTGCGTTGCTTGGTTAACCGCAGGTCCTTTTTCAAAAGCGAAAGGAGGTACGTCATGAAGGAAGAGAGAACAAAGATGGTAAACGAGTTGGTGGTAAAGGCCGCGGAGTTGATAAGGGATGAAGTAGCCGGTTGCTGCGATGGTTTTACCGGCGGTGCAGTTACCGCCGAGATCCTCAAGGCAAGGGCTGAGATCCTCAAGACCGTCGAGCCGAGCCTGCTGGTCGAAAAGGCAAAGGCCCTTAAGATGGGCGAAGTCGCTGGCTGTTGCGATGGCTTTACGGGTGGGGCGGTTAGGATGGATCCCATTGAGAAGGTCTCACAATAAAACGGTGTCAGGTTGTGCCCGTGTGCGCTCTACAAAGAACTTACAGTCGGGGATCAGGATTTTCCTCTGAAAGTCCGGTCAGCCATGCATTATCTGTGCTCGATGGTTTATTTTTTGAGCACAGATAAGGCTGGCTTCTCAGTCTGGCAGAATTTCAGGCTTATCAAAAGAAATCCACTAAAGATTTTCGACTGGTCGTGGGCGTATTCCTCTTTGCCAAGAACCTGAAGATGTTACAGTTTGTGTCCGGTTTTGCAGATACATTGGGTATATCTTATGGAGCAATTGAAAACCATCTTTATTGCGCTTACAGGCAAATGCAACCTGGGCTGTCTGCATTGCTCAGTCGGTTGTCCGGGCAGCGGTCCCGAACAGTCTTCTGACAGGACGGAGCTGTCCCTTTCCGAACTTAAGGACATTGCTCAAGCAGGCCAGAGACTGGGTGCGAAAAAAGTCGTCCTTTCAGGTGGTGAGCCGATGATCAGGCCGGACTTCAAGGAGATAGTCGAGATGTTTCTGGGCAGAGGTTACAGGATAATAATCAATAGCAACGCTACGCTCCTTAGGCCGGAATTGGAAGATTTCTTCGCGTCGAACAAGGAAAAAATCTCGTTCGGGATAAGTCTGGACGGGCCAAGGGACTTCCATGACAATTTCCGTCGGAGCCAAGGCGCATTCGACAGGACGATGTCGGCGATCAAAATGCTGACCGAAAAAGGACTGAACGTGGAAGTCAACTGCACCGTGTTCGACGAAAACTACAGTGTCTGTCTGGAGCTGATAAATCTTCTCAAAGGCACCACCGCCTCTATCCGCTACACACCCTATGTTGCCCCTTCCGGCGGCGGACGGAATATGCAAGAGAAAAACGTCGACGCCGCGTCGATACAGGCCATTATCCTCACGACCTCTGCTCTCCGTCGAAAGGGCTACCGGGTTTACGTCAATGTCCCACTGGCCCTGCTGGCCCCGGAAGATGCGCTTATCATTGAGTGCGGTTGGGGCCAGTCGCTCTGTGGAATCAACCAGTGGGGAGATGTCTGCATGTGTCCGGTAACCAGCGAACCATCGCTTATCGCCGGCAATATCCGCCGCGAGCCGCTGGAATCGATATGGGAAAACTCTACGTTGTTTCACAAATTGAGAGACGTGAAGATCGAGGATATCGAGGGCGTTTGCTCGATCTGTGTGATAAGGCAGTATTGTCGCGGAGGGTGTCGACTCAACGGATACCTCCTGACCGGCAGGCTGACCGCACCCAATATCATCTGCCAGAAGCTCTACGAATCAGGATACTTCCCCAAGCACGCCATCGAGCACCTGGTTCATTAACACCGGAGAAAACATCGGTTCTTTGCTATTTTGTAACATCTCAAAGAACAGGGGAAAAGGTGTGGCATGGGGGTCTTTTTTTCTTCCACATGCCTCTAATAGGGGGCCCG
>CAZXCQ010000383.1:0-4482 GCA_964639275.1 uncultured Desulfobacteraceae bacterium
TGCAATTTTTTTGAAAAAATTCACATTTTTTTAATCCTTATATCGGAATTCCAGAACTTATAGCCTTGCTTGACATTTATCTCCCGATGACCTATGGATTTGGGATAGCCGTTCAGGGGCTCAAAAGTTCACGGGTTTCTCGATGAAAGCAGGATTGCATTCTTGTCCCGGGATTCCGTTTCCGATGGTGATTGCGGGTTGTTATTGATGTGTAATAACCAGCCATAATGGCCTCAACAAGCCGTCACATCCCAATAAACAGGGGAAGGTGTGGAATGGGGTTTTTGAGAAGTGACAACAAGCCGATAATGGAGTAATTTTTGAAGCCTATGACCGAAGAATCCGATCCATTGCATCTGGCCCAGATCGAAAATCGTCACCTAAGAGAGAGTGTCTCTGCCCTCCGTCAAGAGATGGAGAGGATCCTGGTGGAGAAGGAGGAAGAAATCCAGAAAGCGGTGGCCAGGTCCAGTGACGAGATCACCCAGCTAAAGGCCACCATCTCCGCTCTCCGTCAAGAGATGGAGAGGATGCGGCTTGACAGGGAAGAAGATCGCCACAATGAGATTGCCTCGCGAAATGATGAGATTGTCCAGCTCAGAGAAACCGTGACGGTCCTCCGCGATGAAATGGACCGCAACAGGGTTGTATATGAAGAAAAAATGGACGACATTCGGCAAAGGTCACGTGAGGAGCTGGATCAGCTGCACCAGACCATCATGGCCCTGCGGGAGCAACTGGAGGCTGCTGGGAGGCAGACGGCCTAACAGGTAATGGGAAAAGCCGATCACCAAAAAAAGACCGGAAGGGCAAAAAAGGGTCTCCTTCATGACGTTGAGCAGAAAAGGCTCCAGAAGGCCGAGATGCTGCTTGATGTTTCAAAACGACTGGCAGCGACCGACTCACTCGACGAGATGCTGGAGAGCCTCATGACCATGACAAGCCGGGAGCTCGGTGCCGAACGTGGCTCACTTTTTCTGAACGACAGCCAGACAGGCGAGCTCTACTCGATCGTGGCCCAGGGAAATTTTAGAAGAAGGATCAGGTTTTTGAATACCAGCGGTATTGCCGGATTTGTCTTTAACACGGGCGAGGGCTTGATAACGCATGACGCCTACGCGGACGATCGTTTCAACCGTGAGATCGACCAGCAAACCGGGTATGTCACGAAGAGCATCTTGTGCGTCCCGATCAGGACGGTCAAGGGTGAAGTCATTGGTGTCGCCCAGGTCCTGAACAAGAAAAGGGGCCGATTCACCCAAAAGGACATGGAGCTCCTCGAGGCCATGACCATGCAGGCAACCATTGCCCTACAAAGCGCCCAGTTTATTGAGAAGATGAAGAGCTCCCGCCAACAGGAATTGGAATTTCTGGATATTGTTGCGGATGTTACCTCTGAGATCGAACTGGGAACACTCCTCCAGAAGGTGATGGGTGAGGCGACGAGAATGCTCCAGGCCGAGCGTTCAACCCTTTTTCTTAACGACGAAAAGACAAAGGAGTTGTGGTCATTGGTCGGTCAAGGTATAGGGACCACCGAAATCCGTTTTCCAAATCATTTGGGGATTGCCGGCACGGTATTTACATCCGGACATTCGGTCAACATCCCACACGCCTATGCCGACCTGCGCTTCAACCCGGACTTTGACAAAAAAACCGGGTTTTTTACCCGTTCGATTCTCTGTGTTCCGGTAATTAATAAAGAGGGGAAGATAATCGGCGTGACCCAGGTATTGAACAAGCGGGGCGGACCGTTCACCGAGGAGGATAAATCACGGCTAAAGGCCTTTACCGCCCAGGTTTCAATCGCGCTCGAAAATGCCAAGCTCTTTAATGATGTGCAAAACATGAAGAACTATAACGAGAGCATGCTCCAGAGTATGTCAAACGGCGTGATTACTCTGGATGAGGAAGGGAAAATAGTCACCTGCAACGCCGCCAGCCTGCGCATCATGAGGGTTGATCCCGAGAAGATCCTCGATAGAAAAGGAGATCACTTCTTTACAGGGCCCAATGCCTGGATCATGGAAAAGGTCTGGCGGGTAGAGGAGACCCATGACCCTGATATCTCGATGGATGCTGAATTGCATTTCGGAGGGGAGAAGATCTCGGTCAACCTGACAGTCCTTCCGCTGGTCAGCGGGGAGGCCAAAAAGCTCGGCACCATGATCATGATCGAAGATATCAGCACCGAAAAGCGCATGAAATCCACCATGTCCCGCTATATGGACCCTGGTCTTGCCGACCAACTTCTGGCCGGTGGAGAAGATATCTTGGGCGGTCAAAACGCCCAGGCAACCATCCTTTTTTCCGATGTCCGAGAATTTACCACCTTTACCGAGGAACTGGGTGCCCAAGGCACCGTCAGCCTCCTGAATGAATATTTCACCATCATGGTGGATTGTATCCAGCGCGAGGGGGGAATGCTGGACAAATTCATAGGCGACGCCATCATGGCCGCCTTTGGCATACCCATACCGCATGAAGATGACGAGGACAGGGCGGTGCGTGCCAGTATCGCCATGATGACCGAACTGTGGGTCTGGAATACAAAACGGACAAATGCGGGCAAAAAACCGCTTGACATTGGGATCGGGCTCAATACCGATGTCGTCGTCTCAGGCAACATTGGCTCCCCCAAGCGGATGGACTATACGATGATCGGAGATGGCGTCAATCTGGCTGCCCGCCTCGAATCGGCATGCAAACAGTATTCCGCCCGGATCCTGATCAGCGAAAATACCTTTAAGAAATTGCGGGGGACTTACAGGCTCCGGGATATTGACGACGTTGTGGTCAAGGGCAAGACCAAACCCGTTCGCGTTTACGAGGTCCTCGACTACCATCAAAAAGAAACGTTTCCCAACCTCATGGAGGTCGTAAACTATTTTGGTGATGGCCGGGAGCATTATCGCGCAGGCCAGTGGGATCGGGCCATCAAGGCATTTAGAAGTGCCCTCCGCCACCACCCCGAAGACAGAGTCTCCAAGCTCTACATCGAGAGGTGCACGCGTCTAAAACAGAACCCACCCGCGGGCCAATGGAACGGTGTCTGGAGAATGACGTCCAAGTGATCCCGGCCGGGTTCTGCCTATTCCAAACCCATGCCACGCCAGAGACCATTCAAGACCCGCAGTTTTTGAAGGGCCTAAAACTTCCTTTCCAGTTCATGACCCTCAATGATATCGGCCAGGGTAATAAAGAGCGGGTCTCGGTCCTTGCCATTTTCTCTGGCGGTATCAAGTATCTCATTGAGGAACATCAATCTCGACCAGTCAAAGGGCTTGTCCTTGAGTGTTCTGACCTTATCGGGGGTGAGGTCCCCGGGAAAGCTCGGAGGGATCTCTTGCCCCAGCGCCCGAAATGCCAGCATTGTCCTGACACATTTATCGCAGCGACAGCAGTTGAGATCAGGAGGTGTGTCGAACCTGTATTGCCCCTCCCAGCAGACCTTTAGGCCTTCAAGCGCCTCGGGCCAGGCCGAGAGGGCCTTTAGTTTCTCCACCCGCGTAAAGACCATATCGTGGTGGACCTCAAAACTCCTGCTGGAGAGCAGCCGGTCGGTCAAGGGATGGCTCCCCCATGGCAGGAGGTGGAGATAGGAATGGCTGCTACCCACCAGGACCCCCCCCCACTTTTTTCGAAACAAAGAGGCCACCGAGACAAGTACACACACATGTGATATCCAGAACCTCTTGATGGAAAGCAGATACTTGAGATTGGTCCTGACGTTTAGGAATACGAGATCATTGGGCGTATCAAAAAGCCTCTTGTTTCTTTCAACCACGTTCTTACACTCTCTGTCATACTCTATATTGACATCAAACCCCTCCACATAGAGGACCGAGCCCACATCAAACAATTTCCTCTTGATAGGCCCCCGCCTCAATACATGGTTGAGTGCGCAAAAGGCACCATCGACCCCGCCGGAAAAACTGAGTATGACCCGATCGTTCACCTTCTCTTCCTCTGCCTCGCTGTCGACCCTGATATCGATTCGGCCGTACTTATCTGGAAACCAAAGGCCAAAGATGGTCTGAAACTCCTCCAGGTTGTCGAGCAGCGAAGAGGAGACCGGCCCGTGGACCTTGAGAACGGCCCCATCCTCCATCGCGTTTAATAACGCGGCGATCAAGAAGGAATCCATGAGTTCATGGGAACAGTACTCCCACTGTTCAATGGGCATAGCGTACCACAGGTCCAGGTCTTTATCGTACGACCGTGATAGACGGACATGAATCTCAAATCTGTCGATATCATCGCGTTGTTTAATATTGTCCAGATAGACATCCAAATTCCGCATTCATATCTCCCGATTCTGTTCTAATCCTTCGCAAAGAGGGGGGTATTTCGTAACTTCTCAAAAACCCGGGCATAAATCGATTGTGGTGTGGCATGGGGGTCTTTTTTTCTTCCACATGCCCCCAATGACATGGCCTAGCGGCCGTCACAAAATGGCGTATCGGAAAACAACCCGATAGC
>CAZXCQ010000384.1:0-4396 GCA_964639275.1 uncultured Desulfobacteraceae bacterium
CAGATTCTCCAGTACGGTCGAGGTCTGAAGCTCGTCATCTGAGTCGCGTTGAATGGAAAGCGTGAGAATTTTCCGGCCCTCCGGTGAAAAACCAGGCCCGATTCCTGTGACCTTACCGGTCACAGTGGCGTGAACCCCTGTGTGGCTTGGCGTCATGGCGATAAATTGACCTGTCTTTACCCTGTCCCCTACATCCACGACGGGATTGAACGGCATTTCCCCCGGCTTTGAAAGGGGGAGAGTTATTGATTGTGGAGGAGGTAGTGTCTTAACATCACCTTCCCAACCTTCGAATCTGATTTTGGGTCTTAGAAACCCGAAAATTTGTTCCATCATTTCCGTTCTTTTCCCAAACCCTGAACGCTGAACCCTGAACCTATGAACACTAAGGACAGGTTAATATGACTTAAGGTGGCAAAGGGCGCACTTGAAGGCTTCAGCATCGGAATACGCCTTCTTGCTGATGTAGGTCCCGCACTCCAGTTTGGCATGGCAGCGGTCACATTGCATGTGGATTGCGTCGACCTTCCGACGGGTGCTGTGACATTCGGTGCACCAATGCCCCTTGATTTCTTCCAATTCCTCGTGTGTCAAGTCATCTGCCGAATACTTTTGATTCGGATGGCATTTGTCGCACGAAACCGATGCAGGTTCACCGGTCCGCAAGTGACAGTCGCGGCAGGGTTTGATCTCCCCTTTCCGAACACTGTGACACATCGTACACCTTGGCGGGTGCATCTCGACCAGTTCAGAATGCTTCATACTATCCTTTGTGTAGTCTTCATCGGGATGACATTTCTTGCAGGAAAGAGCTTGATTCGCCTCGATCAGCTCATGATGGCAATCTGTACACTCCATCTTTGATATGCCAATAGGCTTTCCGCACTTGAACTGAGAGGGGTCGATGTGGACTTGATGCCTAAAAAGGACCGGGCCACCCGCTGTATCAAAATAGATCCTTGGAGGAGGTAGATCGGATGCCTTTCGGGGAAAAACATATCCGCCAAGGCTAAGCAGAGTTACCACGCATCCAATAATTAGAATGATTCGGTTTCGAGTCCTGATATTCATGAATCGTTATCCCGTTTGCGGTCTAACGGCGCCTAGGCCTTCTCTTAGCGCCAACCCTTTCATCGGCATATCTTCCTCTTCCCTGTACTCTACGCGTGCGTTGCCGAAGACGGCGGTGACCATAGACACGAAATGCCGACATATTTCTCATGCAACACTTTAGGCGTTTGAAAGCAGGGCAATGGGGGTTCGGAACCCCCATTGCCCTGCCCGAGTGCCAGTTTTGAAAATAGCTGAATTGATACTTTCTCATTAACAAATATAAGCAATAGATGTGCCACCCGGAAAAAGGAGATAGAAACCCTGATAACCCTTTAATATCATTAGGGCATTGTGCATGTGAGTCGCCGCTGGAAGGCAAACCGGGCGTCGCTTTCTTTTACATTTTGTAAAGAACTCGACCTTGCGGTTAGGTTTCGGGGTTGGGGGTTAACGAAGACCTTTACATCTTGTAAAAACGTCCGACATCAAGTCCTTCCCCACCGTGATTACGCTTCCCCCATCGGGGTTGACATTTTCTAATATATCCAGCCTTTTAGAGCGTTTTAGAGCGATCGCCTTATTTTGGCATGTATGTTGCGCTATGAAAAAATCGGGCAAATTTCACAGTCGACTGGCCGCCAAGAGGCTGTGAAACCAAATGAACACGGCCAAAACTGTGAAACATCGCCGATAGGGTAAAGACGATTATTCCTCCGCTTTTTCTTGCAAAACAGAATCAACAGGCATGTTCAGCCGGTTTAGAGGCTAGCCGCTGCTTGAGTGCTAAGGCCAAAACCAACGGGCTGGAATAGGGAGGTGAGGCCATGGAATTGCAATTCATTGGGAAGTCGAACCTTGAGGGCTTTGTCCGGAATCTCATGGAAAACTATCGGGTAGAAGGGGTCCTGGAAAAAGACAAGTCATACTATTACGGACCGATTCAATCGCCCGGCGAGCTATGCCTGGGTTTCGATACCACACTGATTCCACCCAAAAAATATTTCTTGCCCCCAAGAGAGATACTGTTTCGATTCAGCACTTTTCCGCAGCTGGAGATCGTGCCGGAAATTGACGATAAACCGTTCGTCCTCTTTGGGGTCCATCCCTATGACCTGAAGGCAATCCGTCAGATGGACCAGGTATTCACCAGCGGGGTTTCGGATCCCCATTACCTGAAGCGAAGGATGTCGGCGTTGCTTATTGGGATTGATCCCACGGAAGTTGCGCCGAATGCGTTTTGGGCGGATATGGAAGCAGCGACTGTATCCAACTGTTTTGACCTGATGCTGACGGATATCGGAGAAGGATTTGTCTTAGAGACTGGCAGCGAGAAAGGTAGAGAGCTCCTCGATCGATTTGCCCTCGCACGCACCGCCTCCCAGGAACAGGCACGAGAGCGGGTAAAGGCACGCACTCGAATCAAGGGTCTTTGTGAGAAAAGGGGCCTCGGTTTTCCCAAAAAAGAGATTCCGAAACTACTTGAGCGATCCAGAGGAAAGATCTTCTGGGAGGAACAGGCCGGCAAGTGCCTGAGTTGCGGATCATGCAATCTGGTTTGCCCCACCTGTTACTGTTTTGATGTAAAGGACCATATTGACTTGGACCTTGTGCACGGGGAGCGGTTCCGTCGCTGGGATGGATGCCTGCTTCATGATTTTGCCAAGGTAGCCACTGGTGAGAACTTCCGCGAGAGCAGGACCTCAAGGTACCGTCACCGATTTATGCGCAAGGGCCTCTATCTTTACGGGCTGTTGAATGATGTGGCATGCGTCGGATGCGGGAGGTGTGCATCCGCATGCCTGCCGGACATTGCTGACCCTGTTAAGACGCTAAACCATTTGAAGGAAAATGAAAGATAAGGAGGGAGCCGTCATGAAAGAAGAAATACGAGAAGCCTCTCCCTATTTACCCAGGCTTGCCGAGATTACTCGAATCGAGGAGCTCACGGCAAGCGAAAAACTTTTTGAGATCCATCTGCTGAGCGGAGAACCCCTGGGCCATAAGCCAGGTCAGTTTGTCGAGCTATCTGTCGTCGGTGTGGGGGAGGCCCCTATTTCGATTTCATCGGCCCCGGGAGACAACGGAGCATTTGAACTGGCTATCCGCAAAGTCGGCTCCCTCACCACAGCGATACACAACCTCGGGATCGGGTCCAAGGTAGGAATCCGCGGCCCGTTTGGGAGCCATTTCCCGGTGGAAGAGACCAAGGGAAAAGACATCCTGTTCGTGGCCGGCGGAATCGGCCTTGTCCCGCTCAGATCATTTATTCACCTTACCCTGAATCACAGAGAGGATTATGGCGAGATCATCATCCTCTTTGGCGCGAGGAACCCCTCGGAACGGCTTTTTTTGGATGAACTGGAGGGCTGGAAGTCCAGAGAGGACATAAGGTATCTGGATACTGTAGACCGGGGAGATCCTGACTGGCCCGGAAATGTCGGCGTTATCACCACGCTTTTCCCAAAGATCCATATCGATCCTTCCAGGACATATTGCATTGTCGTCGGCCCTCCGGTGATGTACCGCTTTGTCATATTGGAGGCCAAGGCAAAGGGTGTACCTGACAGGCAGATCTTTCTCTCCCTTGAGAGGCGGATGAAATGTGGGGTCGGGAAATGTGGCCACTGCCAGATCAATCATCTCTATGTATGCCAGGACGGGCCGGTATTCAGATTTACGGACATATCCGGTGTAGAGGAGGCGCTATGATGGAAAGGGCAAGAGTGGCGTTCTTTGATTTTGCCAGCTGTGAGGGATGTCAGCTTCAGGTGGTTAACCTCGAAGAGGATCTCCTCAGAGTAGTGGGTGCCCTGGATGTTGTAAGCTTCAGGGAGGCGATAAAAGGGCACTCCAATGATTATGAGATCGCGCTTGTGGAAGGGTCAATCACCCGTCGCTCCGATGAACCGCGGCTCAGGGAAATCCGCTCCAACGCAAAGGTCCTGGTTGCCCTGGGCTCGTGCGCTGCGTTGGGGGGCATCAATTGTCTCAAAAACTTCTTTGAAGAGGACTATGTCAGGAAATACGTATACGGAGAAAAGGCTTCCCAGTACGAAACCTATCCGGCCCGGCCCATTAAGGCGGTTGTGCCCGTGGATTTTGAAATCCCCGGGTGCCCGGTGAATCGAAAGGAATTTACCGCAGTGGTGAAATCCCTTCTTATGGGTATCAGACCCACAATCCCCAACTATCCTGTTTGCGTGGAATGTAAGATGGCCGAGAACATATGTGTCTTTAATAGGGGAACGGCCTGCATGGGGCCGGTTACCCGGGGTGGTTGTGAGGCCTGCTGTATAACAGAAGGGAGCTTCTGTTGGGGATGTCGGGGGTTAGTGGACCACCC
>CAZXCQ010000385.1:0-4390 GCA_964639275.1 uncultured Desulfobacteraceae bacterium
TTCGAAGGCTGGGTCAAGATCATGAAGTCTCTGGCGGATGAATGGCTTGGAGATGCCGAAGACGCCGGGGCATAAGTTCTTTAATGGGATCATGAACTCATCTACCTGGGGATGAGGTCAGATCTTTCGTGTTGACAACACGAAGATAAATGTGTCAGAAATGGCAACATGCAAAGCCCTTAAAAATACAATTTCCCGGAGCAGCGAATCAGGGGGCGTTCTTTATTTTTTGACTTTCCAGCAAGTGTTCCTCGATATCCTCGTGCTCCAATAACTCCGGCGCATGTACTATCGACTTGCTCACGGCAAATGGGCTGATCCCCAGCTCCTTGTCACCATGTCAGTAGAGTATGTTACACCCTTCAAAAAAGAATTCCCATTGTCCTTTCCAAGTGCCAATTTTGAAATAGGCCAAATAGATACGAAAAACTAAATTGATACGCCCCGATTTATTGAGAAGATACGTTTTTGGAATAAGGAATATAGGTAGATCATGCGAAGGGATCGGGAATTTAAAGGAGAGGACGGCAATTTTCACTTTATCGACTGGGGCGGTCCGGGCCCGCTTGCCCATTTTAGCCATGCTACCGGTTTCTGTGCGGGCGCCTACACGCCTTTTGCCCAGAGACTGGCGCGGCACCTCCGGATCGTCGGCATCGACGACCGGGGGCACGGGAAGACCACGGCCCCGGCTGATCCAAAAAAACTAAAAGGCTGGGATATCTTTGCAAGGGACCTTGCAGATTTTTTCGACCATCTGGGACAACCGGTTATTGCCATGGGGCACTCTCGGGGTGGGGTGGCAAGCCTGCTCGTGGCCGTGAGGAGGCCCGAACTGGTCCGGGCCCTCGTCCTCGTCGATCCCACCATACTGCCCTTTTCATGGATGGGGGGGTGGTTTATCGCAAAGAAGCTGGGACTTTCACGGCTTATCCCGATCGCGGCGCGTGCGGCCCGAAGGAGAGAGGTGTGGCCCGACAGGGAGACCCTCCTGGCCGCCTACCGGGGCAGGTGGCCGTTCAAGGCCTGGTCAGATGGTTTTCTTGAGGCCTATGTTGCAGACGGCACCCGAGATACAGACCATGGAAAAATTACCCTTTGCTGCGACCCGGCCTGGGAGTCCCGTTGTTTTGCCGTCTGCTCACACGACATCTGGCGTTACATCCCCAGACTCCAGGTCCCCACACTGGTCCTGTTTGGATCTGACTCCGATACCTTTCTGAGGCCGGCGGTCAGGCGATTTAAGGCAAAGCTTCCGGGCGCGGTCTTCCGGTGTCTTGAGGGGACCAGCCATTTTGTGCCGATGGAACGGCCGGATGAATCTGCCGATGCGATCGTGGCCTTTCTCAGAGATAACGGAATAACCCCGTAAGGGTCGGCCTGTCCCTGCTGTTAGTGGTTCTGGTATTCGTCGTGAGACCCAACACACCCTGGTGCTCAAACCATAAAGAATCTCAGACAAGCGACTTCAGATGCAACGCGCAAGACAGGCTGAAAGGAAGTCAGCTGTAGGATTGTGGACCGGGGCGGCAGATACAGAGAAAACTGGGACAAAGCCAAAACTTTTTTGTTGAGGTCAGCGGAAAATTCATCATGTCAGAATTCCTTATCCGCAGCTACGGAAGAACAGGTGTCCCTCCATAAACAAGCGCCCTCGTCACAGTACTGTACCCGCTCTGTAGCATAACACTCAATGTTTTCTTCTGCTTTTTGAATGGCGCGGATCATGGCCGTCTTTTTCATCTTATAGGTGTTGATACCCATTCCTTTGGCCATTTTTCTAATCTCGTTGAACTTCATTTCTTCCTCCTGAACAGGGGGGTTTGGTTATCCTGAGAGCTGGATGAGCATGGTTCTCCTCCTCTCTCGTATGATTATGAGAATGCTCACTCTTGGCCTTTTTCAGAACATCCACAATTTTCTCTTTTAGTCTGTCGAAGTGAGCGAAATTCTTTATAAAGTAACCATCGGCTTGAGACACTCTCGGATCATCCGAATAGGTATCATAGGCCGTCACAATGATTACCGGAAGACCTGGGTTCTCGCACTTGATTTCGTGAAGCAGGTTCCAGCCCTCGAATCCATTGAGGTACAGGTCAAGGAGGACAAGATCCGGGTTCCAACTTCCAACACTCCTTTTGGCCGCTTCAACATCTCCCGCTCTCATAATCCTGTAACCCTCGTCCCTGAGCTCCAGGGCGAAAAGCTCTAGTAAGTGGGGCTGGTCATCTATGATCAGGATATTTGTCATGGTTACCCCCTCTCTCAGTCAATGAAGACCCAAAAGCCCGATCGTTTGAGCACATTTCAAGGCCTTCATCGTAAGAGGAAGCAATTCGGATATCGCACTCAGGAAACAGTGCTCTCAGTAACGCCATCAGCGTGTGATTAACCGCTCTCTCATTTGAGACCACTATTATCCTCTCCATGCTAGTTCTCCATTCTTCTTTCTCCTTAGTGTTCCAGTAAATGACCGTGTGAGCATCGCCACTGCCCTCCTGCCAAGACCGCCGGCTGAGAAATGGATCGCGCTTCGCTCCCCCAAACTGTGGGAACAGGGAATCTGACGGTAAAGGTGACCCCCTTCTCTGCGTTCGGATCAAAACAGACGTCACCTTCGTGCCCCTCCATGATCTTTTTCACAACCGGCAGGCCCAAACCGGTTCCCCTGCTCTTTTTGGTAAAAAAGGGCTTGAAGATATTCTTGCCGTCTTCCTTATCTATCCCAGGGCCGCTGTCAATCACGAGAAGCTTTACCCAATCGTGATCTTTGACTGTCTTTACGATTATTGAAGATCCCCCGGGACTGACCTCTAGTGCGTTGGTCAGCAGGTTCAAAAGGACCTGCTTGACCTTTTGGGCATCCACAAGAAGGAAGGGCAGAGAACTCTCAAGATCGGTTTCTAGCTCAACCCCTGTATCTTCTGTTATTGGTCGAAACACGCCGATGGTTTCCCGGACCAAATCATTCAAGTTAGCTTCCTTGACCCGCATCTCCAGGGGCCCGCCAAAATCCAGCATTTCCCTGATCATGGCCTCCAGTCGGGCCGTTTCCTGGATCACCACATTGAGTTTTTTCTGTTTGGGATCGTCTTGACCCAGCTCTCTGGACACCTGAGTCGCAAAACCGCCAATAGCCATGAGGGGCGTTTTCATATCATGCGCCACTTCAGACACGGCCGTGCCTATAGCAGCGAGGCTCGTTGCCTCAAGGAGTGCCTCTTGTCTCCTTTTCTCCCTTTCAACCAAGACACCGAGGGTCAGGGCAATAACCATAAAAAGCACTCCTTCTAAAATCTCGTGAAAATCCTCAAGTGAAAATCCATGCCAGTGATCCATTACATATGGAACATAGAGCACCATAACACTTATGGTTATGTACAGGGCACCCTTGATTCCAAACCAGAAGCTTCCGAGAAGCAAAGGTAAGTAAAAGAGCATGCGATAAAACGCATGTCGGTATCCCCCTCTATATAACGTGAAATAGTTCAGACAAAGCACGGCAGTGATCAGCGTTGTGACAAGCACCACCCTTTTCCACTCTCCATAGTGTCTCATAGTTCATCTCCCGCGCGGACACATCAGTGCTGCTTTTCTTGCCACTTTGTCTTAATCCCGCCTTGTTTCCCCCATGTGAGCTATCCTTGCCGGAGGTTCTCCTGGATTTGCCCGATGGTCTTTCTGAATCTTCCCCAGTCAATTTCCAGTCGCGCCAGTTCACTATTCCGCACATATGAACCGTCAAGCTCTCCTCTTACCCTCTTCAGGTCTTCAAACAGGGTATTTAGTCCCCTAAAGGCCTGATGGAGTTCGTCCTCTATCCCGTTTTTTGGCTCCGCCTGAATCTTTGAAAGACAATGGCTCATCATGGTGCTCACATCAGACTCCAGCCCTTTGATACCCTCCAAGATGCTCATCAAGTCCTCGTGCTCACGATTTCTGTCCCAGGCATCATGATCTCGCTTTAGTATCTCCAGATCCTGTTTCACCTTTTTGGCATCATCAAAAAGTCTTCCGATATCCGTTTTCAAAACAACCTCCATGGCATTTCCTCCTTTGTCCCTCTCCCTTTTACTTTGCGATTCTGTTCAGCCATATAAGGTCTAATCCTTACCAGAACCTTTCGTGAACATTACAATTTGGTAATGTATTTCGAAAAAGAGGCTTACAGCAGATGGAAGCATGCAAACGAGATGGTCTTCAGGGCTCGCCTAAAAATAACTTCACAGAATTGGCGCTTGGATTTGTGTTAGATTTGTTCGTGAGTGGATTGCCGGAGGCATGATGGTTTTCGTTTGTTGGCGGCTCAGCGGTGAATCTGTAAAATATGACTGAATTTAACCCTACAACGAAACTTACAGAGACCGCCGTATTTCACATTCCGTCATGC
>CAZXCQ010000386.1:0-4329 GCA_964639275.1 uncultured Desulfobacteraceae bacterium
CGGGGGCAAGAATGGAACCTTGAACCTCTGAACCTTTGAACCCGTGAACGGTTACGCCGTTTGAAAGCCGGGCAATGGGGATTCCGTTTTTCCTTCGCCAAAGTTATCGCTTGACTCACAGGGCTGATTTCCATATGCTCCTTCCTTCAAAAGGCGACTGGATTGCCGCCTTCGCGGGAATGACAAAGAAGTCGCCCTTATGGGTTCTTACGAAACCATCAGATTTGGTTTAGAGTAAGGTTGGGAAACTAGACGTGGAAACAAATAAGATTGAATTGCTTTCTGTTGGTGTTGATGTAGGGAGTTCAACAAGTCATCTGGTTTTTACAAATCTGCTCCTGAAGAGAGATGAGCGGTCTCCTTCCCGGCGTTTTAACATTGAGGAAAGGAATGTCATTTATCAGGGAAGGATAATAAACACACCTTTACTGGATAACGATACCATTGATATCGACAAATTGACTGATTTTCTGAAAGAAGAATATAGACGTGCGGGTATTGACCCTGCCGATATCCAGACGGGCGCAGTGATTGTAACCGGGGAAACAGCCAGGAAACATAATGCAAAGCAGATAGTGGAAGCCCTATCCAATGATGCAGGGAAATTTGTTGCTGCAACAGCAGGACCAAATTTCGAGAGCCTGATCACCGCAATGGGTTCGGGTGCGACAGCCAGATCAAAGGATCACAACATAACCATACTATCCTGTGACATTGGTGGGGGGACATCCAATATTGCCATATCAAAAAATGGGGAGGTCCTATCTACAGCCTGTATATCTGTCGGGGGCAGATTGCTCGGCATAACCCCCCAGGGAAGAATCTGGAAAATTGACGAACCAGCCCTCAAAGTCATGAAACATATTGGGATCAATTACAAAATTGGGGATCAAATCCCAAAAGAGGATGTGGAGAGAATAGCAACAGAGTTTGGCGAAGTATTGATTGAGGTGATCACCGGTCCTGCCACTTCTCCTCTGGCCAGGGAGTTGATGGTGACCGATGATCTGGATTTTCCGCAGAAAATAGATGAATATTCATTTTCAGGGGGTGTCGCAGAGTTCCTGTACGGCAGCAATGGCAACTACAACGATATGGGGCAGATTTTGGCCAAAAAGATTGAATCCCTGATACCCCGGTTGGTTTCTCCGGTCATAGAGGCCAAAAATAAGATCAGGGCAACCGTCATCGGTGCAGGCGCATACTCGTTATCAATTTCCGGGTCTTCGGGATTTATGGATGATAGACTTTCATTCCCCATAAGAAACGTTCCTGTCATCAGGGTGGATATCGACAAATCACAACTGAGTGTTGCGCATGTTATGTCGCAGATAAAGGTGTCATTCAGGAGATTTGATTTAAGCGAAGGCGAAAAAATTGTAGCACTCTATTTTAAGGACCCAGTTTGGGCCTATTATCCCCAATTGGAGCTATTTGCAAAATCCATTGAAGCTGCCCTTCCCAATTCAGCCAACAACAGAATCCCAGTTATTTTGATCTTTCAAAAGGATATCGCGTGTAGCGTGGGAAATGTAATCCGCCGAGAAACCGGCCTAAAGACCAATCTGCTGTCACTGGATGAATTGACTCTGAACGAAGGAGACTGGATCGATATTGGTGAGCCCTTGGTCGCTGGTCAAGTATTTCCCGTTACCGTAAAATCTCTTGTCTTCAACAGGAACCAGGTCAAGTGCTTGCGCCAATCCCAAAGTGAATAGCAGAGCAGAGCCTGTTCTGATTCAACCACCTGACAGGACCTGTTCCAGTTAAGGAGATAGTCCAATAACAAAAAGGGGCCTGCTCTTCACGACCATCCTTGCGATTTTTCTTGGAGGTGCAGCCCGCGCTGACCAGATAGACCTCTTCGGCTCCTTCGACTCCAACCTGCCAAAACCTGGCATCATAAAGACCTTAGAGGACAAGTTTGGCCCCCTGTGGATCAACGGCAGGGCGATTGGATATTACCAGGGGGCCAACAATGTCAAAATCGGCGGTCAGGATATTCAAGACAACAAGGGATTCGGCTATACCCTGGACCTGGAGCTGACCTGGCATCCCTTTCAGGTTGGTACGTTTTACCTGCGGGTGCACCATGGCTATGGTAAAGGATCTGACAAAAATCTGGGGGCATTCCTTTTGGCAAACCTGAATACCATCGCCGACGATAACGACGAATACGGCGAGGGCGTGCAGATTATTGAGGCCTACTACACCCAAAGATTTCTAAACGACAACCTTTATATCACTATCGGCAAGACCGATAGTGAAAGTTTTATCGACCTCAATGCCTTTGCAAATGACGAGAACACCCAGTTTGTGGGAAAGGCCTTTGTCAACAATCCTATTATCGACATCAAAGACAACTATATCCCCACGCTCGCCGTCAGTGGCTCGGTCCTAAAGAATCTGAAACTGGTGGTCCTGGCCCAGACAATGAACCGGCCGGGCAGCGTCGTCTTCGAGGAAAAGGAGGTGGGGCAGAATTTCTTCGACGACCCGGGCTTCTCCGGCCAGGTAACCTACTCCCCGAAGCTACGAGGTTTCAAGGGAAACTATCGGCTCTATGGCGATTGGGATTCCTACCGATTTGAATATCCGAACGGGCAGCAAGGCACGGGCAGGACATGGGGAGTGGGCCTGAGCCTTGACCAGGAAGTCCATGAAAAGCTTGGATTGTTCGCCAGGTGTGGCTATGGCAGAAAATCGACTTTTGGGACGGCCTTGTTCTGGTCCGGTGGGGTGCAGTTTACCGGGATCTTACCTTCAAGAGGCAGTGACGCCTTTGGACTAGGGGTCGCCGGTATGATATACTCCCAGGAAATCCAGGGACAAAGCAGGGGCATGGAGACCCACCTGGAGGCATATTACAGGATTGCTCTGGGCGATTATTTTGCCATCACCCCTGACATCCAATGTGTCATCGACCCTTCCGGAGAGAAAAGCAACGACGCAATTATCGCAGGAATGCTCAGGGGGGAGTTCAGGTTCTGAGCCGGGTTGGACAGGAATTCAATCATCTTGACATGGCATGATATCCGCAATATTCTGTGTCCATGACAGGATCCTTTGAAGACGAACCAACCGCACGTCCCACAAAAGGCCTTTGTCAGTGAGGGGATAAGACCATAAAAGGAGGTATCAAGAGATGAAAAGGATATTGATCGGTGTGTTTGCAATCTGTCTTGTTATCCTGGGTGTGTCTTTCGCTAATTTCGCCGTTGCAGGTAACATTGAAGAAGAAGTAAGTGTTTCCTCAGGTAAACCACTTAGCCCGCAAGAGCAGAAAACCATTTCATCCTCTGCAACAAAGGTATTGAAGCACATTGCCAGGGCAAGAGGTCTTATCCATGAAGATAAGATCAAAGATGCCATGGAAGAACTCCACCAAACACAGAAGCTGATCGAAATCATTCGGGCGGCACTCCCCACAACAAAGGTGATAGATCATATCTGGGTGGCAAAAGAACACCTTTCTTACGAAAGCACAGAGGAAGTCATTCCCGACCTTATTCCTATTTACGCCTCCCTTGAAGCAATTGAGGCGTTTGTCCAGGTGAAGGAGACAAAAGACCACGTGGATAGAGCCAAAAAGGCCCTGGAGAAGGGGGACAAGAAAGCGGCAAAGGAAGCGCTGCAGCAGGCTGCGGACTCGCTTGTATACACCGAGGTAGACCTGCCCCTCGGCCACACCGAAAAGATGGTGGCCACAGCCCAGCACCTTCTTGTCAAAGGAGAAAAAAAGGAGGCTGAAAAGGCTTTGAAAGACGCGGAAGAGGGTGTTGAAATCATTTCTCTGGCTATCTATCAACCCGTGGTTCTTGCGGAAAGAAGCCTTTGGGAGGCCTCGATGGCATACGCCAAAGGCAAATATGATGAAGCCCGCATAGCCCTCCAAGATGCCAAGGCATATCTAAAGAGGGCGTTAAAGAAGGCCGATGAAGATACAAGAAAAGAAATAGAAAATCTGAATAAGAAAATCGACGACCTGGAGAAAAAGATGAAGGAAGGGCAGAAGGAAGCGCAGAAGGGTATTAGCGATGACCTGAAAGATGTATGGAAAAAGACCAAGGGGTTTTTTAATAGGACTATCGAAAAATTCAAATAACAATCCCCTGGCTCGCCCCAAGGGCATCTGAAAACCTTTGAACAGATCCGGGAATCCAGACAGCTCATATGCCGATAGAATCTTGCCGGGGGGAATGTTGAGGTAAATGGCAAACATCGATGAATCCCTTGAGAGGACAGTCCAATTTCAAGCCCTCCTGGAGCGGGTGGGAAATAATTGAGGGCGGCGATCCCTCTTAGGGCTTGCGCAGAAATAACTTCGCA
>CAZXCQ010000387.1:0-4307 GCA_964639275.1 uncultured Desulfobacteraceae bacterium
AAACGCAATGCCCCCGTGACCGACCCGGCTGTGACCTGGAGGCGTTCAGCAATATGCTTTGCCCTAGCGGCCCGCTTTTCCGCCATTATGTGAGAGATGGCCTCAATATAATCCTCCAGACTGGCGCTTATGCTGTTGTCTATCGGCAAGTGCCTACTCCTAATTAGATGGAAAATTTTGGAACGCCTAAGATTTTAGGGTGCATCTAAGTTTTTGTCAAGCTTTTTTTGACCCATACCAAAGCCGACTCAAGATTGCCCGTTTGTTTGTCAATGCAAATAAAAAAACAACAGCAATTTTGATTAATGAGGAAAACCTCCCTCAGCGTCAATCCCGCGAAGCATGTCCCGGTAAAAAGCGGGAGTGGGAATGACGGAAAAGTGGCATCGATGGGTTTTTTGCGAAACCATCAATCATGACCCATCAACAAAGCTTGAGGGATGGCAGATTTTTGGCTTGACATCAGGCGAGGTCCCTATTATTTTATAGTAAAATACTATAGATTATATTACTATATAACTCAAAGCGCCGGTGGTTGGAAAGGAGCAGGAGATGAAATTTGTGAAAGGGCAACATTCCGATAAAACCCTGGACCTGGTTTGCCGTATGTGCCCGTTGCATCTCATGGAGCCCGGGGAAAAGCTTAGTTGTTTGAAAAAGGGACAAGTGCTTGAAATATTGACTGATTATGACGGCGCCCTTCAGGATATCCCCGAATGGTGCGACAGGTGTGGCCAGGAATTCCTTGGGGTGGAGGAGGATGAGGACTGTTATAAACTGTATATCCGAAAAGTGAAATAGAGAGGTGTCAAATGGAGCGGGTTTACATGGATCATGCTGCGGCAACGCCAGTAAAAAGAACGGTCCTGGATGCGATGCTGCCCTATTTTGACAGGGAATTCGGCAATCCATCCACCGTCTATGAGATAGGTTCAAGGGTAAAGCAGGTGGTCGAAGAGCAGAGGGAAAAGGTTGCCGAGCTGATCGGTGCCCGGCCGGAGGGGATCATTTTTACCTCCTCCGGGGCCGAGGCAAACAACCTGGCCATCAAAGGGGTGGCCCTTTCCAGGCAGAAAAAAGGGAATCATATTGTTATCTCTTCCATCGAACATCACTCCGTCCTCAATTCGGCGAGATTTCTTGAACGGATGGGGTTTGAGGTCAGCTTTTTGGGGGTGGATGAATACGGGCTGGTAGACGCCGACCGGCTGATGGATGCCATCAGACCCGAGACAGTTCTTGTGTCCATCATGCATGCGAACAATGAGATCGGTACCATCGAACCCATAACCAGACTTTCCTCGGTCTGCCGCGAAAAGGGTGTCCTATTTCACACAGATGCCGTGGCAACGGTGGGCAATATCCCGGTCAAGGTAGATAAACTGGGGGTCGACCTTTTGAGCCTGTCAGGTGTCTCCCTGGGGGCACCCAAGGGAATCGGTGCGCTCTATTTCAGAGAAAGGATAAGGTTGATGCCCTTGATCCACGGGGGCATACAAGAGAGGGGCCGGAGGGCCGGGACTGAGAACGTGCCCGCCATCGTTGGGCTGGGCAAGGCGTCGGAGCTTGCTGCAGAAGAACTGGCAAACGGAGCCAATCGGTTGCGGGTGCGTGAGATGGGGGATGCCCTTGTTTCTGGGGTGCAGGAGCGTATCAAGGCCGTGAGGTTTACGGGACATCCCGAGCGAAGGCTTCCCGGTCATGCCAGCTTCTGTTTTGAGGCCATTGAGGGGGAGGCACTTCTCTTTATGCTCAGCCAGGAAGGAATTTATGCCAATACCGGCTCAGCCTGTGCATCAAAGGCGCTCAAGAGCTCTCCTATCCTTGCAGCGATCGGCATACCTTCAGATGTGGCACAGGGATCGGTGGTATTTACAATGAACAACACCAATACAGTCCAAGAGGTGGAATACGTTCTGGAAAAACTTCCACCGGCAGTGGAAAGACTCCGATCACTTTCTCCCATCTGGAAGGGGATGAAAGCTGCATGATAGCGGTGTGGAGATCGGAGAAAGAGACCGGAGATCCTATTTTGACGAGCGAGGGGCCTTAGGATGAAGCTATCAACCAGAAGCCGGTACGGAACCAGAATGATGGTCGATCTGGCCTTGCACTATGACAAGGGGCCCGTACAGGTGGGAGAGATTGCCAAAAGGCAGGATATCTCTGTCAAGTATCTTGAACAACTCATTATTCCGCTAAAGAAGGCCGATTATATAAAGAGTGTCCGGGGTCCAAAAGGGGGACATATGTTGGCAAAACCCCCTGACGAGATTACTGTGGGAGAGATCGTCAGGGTCCTCGAGGGAGGGATTGATCTGAGCGAATGTGTTGAAAACCCCGATGCCTGTGAGAGGACCGAGAGCTGTTTGACCCGGGGCGTCTGGGAGGAGGCCACCAAGGCGATGTATGAAAAGCTCAATTCAACGACCTTGTCCAAGATGATCAAAACGGGTAGGGGCGGTTGAGCATTTCTGAGGAGGGAGAAGATGTATTCACAAAAGGTGATGGACCATTTCTCAAACCCGAGAAATGTTGGAACCATAGAAAATGCTGACGGCGTGGGTGAGGTTGGGAATCCCGTGTGCGGGGACATGATGACCTTTAACATCAAGGTAGAAGATGATAAGTTAACCGACGTGAGATTCAAGACATTTGGATGTGTCGCCGCTATTGCGGTTTCCAGTATGGTCAGCGAAATGGCCAAAGGGAAGACCCTGGATGAGGCAAAGAGCATAACAAAAAGGGTAGTCGCAGACTCTCTGGACGGTCTCCCGGAGGAAAAGATGCATTGCTCAAACCTGGGTGCCCAGGCCCTTGCCGAGGCAATCAGGAATTATGAGGAGAGGCGGCTAGGCAGACCAAAGGCCGCGAAAGAAAGGGCACACGAAGCGAAACCAAGGGCACAAGAAGAGCAACAGGATATCAGGTGCAAAGAATGTCAATCCATTAACCCGATTAATGCCAAATTTTGTATGAGTTGCGGAAAAAAGTTGAGGAACTAAATGAAGATTGTTTCCATAGCAATAAGCAGGAAAAAAGGCACCCCCAAGGAGACGGTTGATGAAGCGATCCTGGTGTCTGATTATGGGCTGGAGCACGATGCCCATGCGGGTGACTGGCATCGGCAAGTGAGCTTTCTGGCATCTGAGAGCATCGAGAAGGCTCGAGAGAGGGGTCTTGATGTCGGCTTCGGCGACTTTGCCGAAAATATCGCCACAGCGGGTATTGACTGGCAAGGGGTGCCTGTGGGTGCTCTGATAGGGCTGGGAGATTCGGCATTGGTGGAGATCACCCAGATTGGCAAGGAATGTCACAGCAGATGTGCCATTTATTATAAGGCCGGCGATTGCATCATGCCCCGCGAGGGGGTGTTTGCCCGTGTGCTAAAGGGTGGGAAGATTCGCCGTGGCGAAATGGTCCGCATCCTGGGTGATTCGTCAGATATGCCACAGGATATTTCTGGGAAGGGGTCTATGCATGAGCGTTGAAATGGGTATGGTCCAGAGGGTAGAAAATGGTTGGGCCTGGGTCCAGACCGATCGAAAGACCGGGTGCGATCAGTGCGGGCATAAGGGCAGCTGTAACATGATCGAGGGGGCCGATCATATGCTGATCAAGGCGGCAAATAGTGCCAGGGCCAGAGTCGGGGACAGCGTTGAGGTCTTTCTCAGCACCAGGACCAGGATGAAGAGCCTGTTGATTCTTTATGTCTTGCCGGTCATCGGGCTGCTGGCAGGGGCGCTTTCGGGTGGGGGGCTTTCAAGGGCCGTTGGATTGAATGAAAATTTGGGTACAGTGTTTTTTACCTTTATCGGTCTGGCCCTGGCATTTTTGATCGTTCGAATGCTGAGTTCTCACATGGCCTCAAGACAGGAACTGACCCCGATTGTCTCTCGCATCATGCGCCGGGCAGGGACTGGTTTATCCCACGGCGAGGCCCGGATGACCAGACCCACTGACACCCTGCCACGGGGGGGGCAATGTTGCTCATCGTAGGAAATCTGCTGGTAAGAGCAGTCACATATCCTTGTCTTACCCTTGCCCGCTGTCTTCCGGCGCAGGCAGGAAACCCGTGCCCGGATGAGAGCTGTTGGCAAGGTCGAGTGACCATCGCGCGGGCCGTAGTGAACGACCCGCCGATCCTGCTTGCCGATGAGCCCACAGGAAACCTGGATACCCGGACCGCCGGGGGGATTATGGGGCTTTTCCAGGAACTCAACAAGGGAGGCACGACAATTAATGGTTACGCCTAGCGTGAGTTTACTACGGCTTTGATGTAAAAGGTATCTAATACGCCGGAATAA
>CAZXCQ010000388.1:0-4304 GCA_964639275.1 uncultured Desulfobacteraceae bacterium
CCGTTTTGAAGGGTGTATCCCTGTCTGAGACCGTTAGAGAGCGTTAGGAAATCACCGACATCGACCTTACCAGAAACCATAAGACTTTCCAGCAAATACTGCCCCCTGTTTTCACCTATGGCAGGTGATTTCTTTACGCTCTCTTACGGGCGAGTTATACGCCCGAAAAACGGAATCCCCATTCCCCGGCTTTCACAAAGTTAAAATGTCACCGAAAGCGCTACTTTTTTGATGTGCGTTTCAGGATCTTAAGGAGGAAATGATGAAGCATCCGCTTGTGGTTCTATCTGGCATTATTATCACCATCCTGGTGTACCCGTTCTTCTGTTTTTCAGCCTATACCATCCATCTCAAAAACGGCCAGGTCTTCGAGACCGACCACTACTGGGAGGAAGAGGGGCAGATAAAGTTCAACCGGTATGGCGGGGTCGTAGGGATTGAAAAGAATCAGGTCCAGGAGATCAGGGAGTCGGATCTGGTTGACGATCAAAAGGCTGTCGAAGAAAAGACCACCCGGCCGGCAGAAGCGGGGAAAAAGGAGCGTCCTCCAAAAGTGGATAAGGCCAAGGGGAGGCCTTTTGACGAATACTACAAGAAGAAAAAAGAACTTAAGGCACGGCTCGACGAGGCCCTGAAAAGACTTCGAAAGGCCACCCGGAATAAAGACAAGGCCGCAAAGGAAAAGGCGAGGGAGGAAATGAGGAGGTTTTCCGGGGAAATATACCGGCTTACCGATGAATTGAAAGAAAAAAACAATGGCAGACTGCCCGACGATTGGTGGAGAGATAATTAGCCCCTATTCAACCAACCCCTCCTTCCAGCTCAAGACGGGGAGGGCGTGATTCTGTGTCTGACTCTGGGTCGCGCTGCTGCAATAAATGATATCGGAATTCCCTCCCACAATATCCCCGTCGGTCGACTCTCCTGAGATAACCGCACCGGTGATATTTTTGTTTCCGCCGCCCGTAAATGTAAAGGCCCCTGTCACGATAATCGTGCCATACCAGAAAAAGTCGCCGTGTGTATCCAGGTCCCCCTCGACAACCAGAATTCCACAACCCGACACCCCCCCACTGAGCGTTATGTAGGTTCCGCTGGTATCATAATGAACGATATTACACTCACTGCACGTGGAGGGGTCTTGCAGTGTAGCCCCTGGGGTTGGGGTGCCCCAGCCGTCACCCGGCCCAGGCGTGGTGGCGGCAGTGTGCGTGGCACTGTTTACCTTGTACGAAAAGTCAGCAGATTTCTTGAGAAAATCGACCATTGACTGGACAGCAAGGGTGACCTCGAAATACTTGACATCGGGGTCGCCCGTGACTGATGCGGAGGCACCTGAGATCGTAACCGCAGAAGGGCCCTGAGGCGTGGCTATCCCGGGCAAGTTGGCCCCTCCACAACTATCTTCCCCTTTTATGGTCACATTTCCCTGAATGTTCGCAGAAGTTGTGGAGTAGAGCGCGCCCTTGACCGTTATGGGGGGCACCCTTGTGACCTCCAACATGACCGCCTTGGAAGCCCCTTCTGCCTCTCCATAGCTCGTGATGAGATAGATGTTCTCACCGGTACTGGTGTTCCGTTCAAAATCGCCGTCACCATCTGCATCGCCCCAGTAAAGGACATTGCCCGCCGGGTCGGTCTGATGCGTTATGACCACGGTGTAGACCATTTCGGTTTGGAGGCTTCCCACCCTGACGTGCATGGCATTGGTGCTGTCATAGCCCTTCTTCTGGGCCTTTGGATCGGTCCCAATAAAGGCCCTCCACTGCGCCTTGTCGGTATGGGCGTCGGTGATCTTGTAAGCGGAGTTTAACCTCAGCCTTTCCCTTGCCTCCTGGGCGCCGGCCTCGGCCACATAGAGCCCCTTTTGACTGGCCTTGTAGCTGCCGCCGATCTTGAGATCGGTGGAGGTTAGTAGAAAGGCTGCGGCTCCCAGCAGGGCGAGCAGGGCCAAAAACATGAGCGCGACAACAAGCGCTATTCCTTGATCGTTTCCACAAATTGAGCGTTTCTTCGACACCCTTTTCTCCTGTCTTGAGAGCGCGGCCCGGCCTTGCTATTTCCGATCATGCAAGACCTGTGCCAAAACCCCCCTGCGTCAGGTGGGTGCAAACCTCATCTTTGAGGGGGAGGCTATGGGCGGGCTGAATGGTTGTGGCCATTTCTTATTGAGCAATTGCCTTTTTTGTAAAATTATTTGGCAATTGTAAGATTTTTTTACAGAACGGGTAGGAGGTCAATAAGGAGTGTTTTTGGGCCAATATTCAGGTGGCATGTGGCACGTTATGGCATATGATGTTATAATTGGTGTGTCTGTAGTATCTCAATAACCGGTCAAATATTGCTGAGCTGTTACAGAAATTCTAAATAAAAGGTAACATCTTAGCTGGCGGTTGAGGCGGCATAAGGGCTTGGACGAAAATGGCAATATTACGAAAAGGTGAAACCGTTGAAGTGGTCGTGGAAAAGATGGCCAATGGCGGGCAAGGTGTAGGCCGTCTGGATGGATTTGTGCTCTTTGTCAGGGGTGCCGTACCGGGCGACACCGTGAGGGCCAGGATCTATAGAAAAAAGAAAGACTATGCCGAAGCGGATATCACCGAGATCGTCAACCCCTCCCCGGATCGAATAGATGCCCCTTGCCCTTATCATGGCCACTGTGGCGGTTGCCAGTGGCAACATGTGGCCTATGAAAGACAACTCGAATACAAAAAGGCGTTGATAGGGGAGGCGCTTGAGCGCATCGGGGGAATCGAGAATGCCCCGGTCTATGATGTGATTCCCTCTGAAGACCTCTTCGGCTATCGGAACAAGATGGAATTCTCCTTTTCCGACCGGCGCTGGTTTCTCCCCGGTCAGTTGGACAGGCGTGCCATTGAGGGGGACTTCGCCCTTGGCCTTCACGTGCCAGGGACCTTCAGCAAGGTCATTGATGTAGATGCCTGCCTCCTCCAGCGGGACACGGGCAACCAGATCCTCCGGGAGGTGAAGCGGTATGTAAAGGATTCCGGGGTACCGGTGTATGGTTTAAGGAGCCATCACGGGTTCTGGCGATTTCTGGTTATCCGTTACACCAGGGCCTATGACCGATGGATGGTCAATGTGGTCACATCCGAGGACAGACCCGAGGTGGTCCAGCCCCTTGCCGATACCTTGGTAAGGAGCGTGGGGCAGATCGAGACAGTAGTCAATAGCATAAACCGGAGAAGGGCCTCTATCGCCGTTGGAGAAAGCGAAACCGTCCTCTCGGGGGAGGGGTATATCAGAGACAAGATAGGCCCTTTTACCTTTCAGATTTCGGCAAACTCCTTTTTCCAGACCAATTCCTCTTCCGCTCAGAAGCTGTATGAGAAGGTGGTCGAGTATGGGGATCTCAAAGGGAGCGAACAGGTCCTCGATTTGTATAGCGGGACCGGGACAATCCCCATTTTTCTTGCGGAAAAGGCGGGGATAGTCACAGGGATAGAAATCAGCAAGAGCGCTGTCCTGGATGCCCGGAGAAACTGCAAGGAGAACGGGATCGATCGATGTAAGTTTATCAATGGGGATATCCGGGAAAGGCTCTTCGCCATATCTTACACCCCTGATGTTCTGGTCATTGACCCGCCGCGGGGAGGGATGCACAAGGACGTACTGGCACAGGTTTTGGCATTATCTCCTGAGAAGGTCGTCTATGTCTCGTGCAATCCTGTGACCCTGGCGAGGGATGTTGGTAATATGGCGCGAGGGTATGAGCTAGTGGAAATTCAGCCGGTTGACATGTTTCCGCATACCTATCATATCGAAGCGGTGGCCAAATTGTGGCGCAGAAAAAGTAACTTCTCAAAAACCCGGGGATAAATCGATTGTGGTGGGGCATGTGGAAGAAAAAAAGACCCCCATGCCACACCTTTCCCCCTGTTCTTTGGGACGTTACCAAGAAAAGATGAAAAGGCCAGAAAAGGATTGACAAATTTCGCAATAAGCATAGAATGATAAATTGATTTGATTCATACGAATTCCCCCGCGACCTGAGGCGGGCGGGGACAGGCCTCTGGCGTGGGGATTTGGCAAAAGGGCAAAGGGGGTGATTTGTCTTGACCGGAATTTTCCCCAATGGGTCTCCTGACTGGAGACCTGTGGGTGACAGCGGAGCGGCATGCCCCCTGAGATCTTGTGAGAGCTTCCAGACCTTTAAAAAGATTTGCGAGGTGGAGTCAAATGAGCGACGCCTGGTAGATTGATATTTATTGCCATTATGGTCAAATTTGGTTTTGAAGGTAAGGAAAAGCATCTCCAGATCGAGATGCTTTTTTTATTATTTT
>CAZXCQ010000389.1:0-4295 GCA_964639275.1 uncultured Desulfobacteraceae bacterium
TCTTGTCATTTTCCCTAACCCTGAATGCTGAACCCGGAACCTGTGAACGCATACAGGAAATCAGCTCGGCCGGTGCTCCGGATGGGTCATAAGACCCCTTCGGGGGTAGTCCCCGGTCAGCCAGACATAGTCTGCGGCCTTTTTACTCAAGCTTACCGGTTTGGTCAAGGGGTAGAGCAAGATAGTAGCCGCCCTGACGGGGAGACGCCCGCGGGTCCGGTCCGGAACCCCGTATTTATTAATGATGTGGCCATTCCCGGTAAAGACCACCATCTTTCCCTTGTTCGCTTTCAGGTATTCTGCGATATTCTCTGCCATGGTGTCTTCCCAGACACACTGGGCCTGGTAGAAATAGTCAAAATCCTTCAAGTCCTCCCTCGGGTGTTCCTGGTAAACCCCAAGGAGGTATGCGCGATGTTCCGGGTTGCCCAAATCGATGAAACCTGCCAGCTGGTTTCGTTCCCCTGGCTCCAGGCCTTTGAGGCCATTTCTCGCCACCTTTTTGACGATATCACTGGGTGCGTTGATGGCAAGGATTCTCCCCCCCTTCTCCTTTACCAGCAATATCAAGGGACGGTAAAAATGATAATCCACGCCCCACTTCTTTTTCCAGCCCACATCTTCGAGGAATACCTCTTCGGTCACACCGCCCCCCAGGTATCTGTCGATGACCGGTTGTTGAGGCTTCTGGAAAAATTCCATTGCAACGGTCAAAGGACCGTACCGGGAGATCAGGGCCTGGAGGATCTGGACCTGAATGAGATGGTGTTCCGGGTTGTCATGGACCTCCCCGACAAAGATGATGTCGGCAGATCCCAACTGATCAATCAATTTCTCAAAGGATATGGCCTTTCCCGTCTCCAGGTGAATTATTCGGCCAATACCAAAGTGTCCGGGGATTCCCTCAATGGATGCAAGGGGCAGCGTCATAGACGGCCTGGTTGCACATCCGCTCAAGAGAAAGAGGATGGCAAAGGCAAGGATTGTTATGGGGTATCCGGCTGCCATGTTTTTCACTCTAAGGCTCCCTCAGTCCCGGAGAGACAATGGTCTTGACTGGGCCCATAAGTATCATTTACCTTACTTAGATGCAACCGATAACTGCCTGAGCGCCCGGGCGGATCGGGAAGGATGTCAGGTCTTCCGGGTCGTGAGCCAGCGGACAGGCGCAAGGTAATCGGAAGATACAGTGCATATGAGGTTACCCTTGTGCCGTGAGCCTCACGCCTTGCGCCACCGGGCTCCACCAGGAAACAGTTGCCAGCCCCAAAATAAGGCCTTACCCAGGGACGGTGGCCTGTCTGGTAAAGCATGAATCAGACCGTCAATGCCCAATATGAGCTGGACCCTGAGCGACTGCGGAGCGTGCTCGCGGACGGGCCCGGGGTGTATATGTTTAAGGAGGCCTCGGGCCGGGTGATCTATGTGGGCAAGGCAAAGTCCCTCAAAAAGAGAATCCTGTCCTATTTCAGGCCGCTGGCCGATCTCCCCTATAAGACCTCTCTGATGATGAAAAAGGCCGCAGGCCTTGATTTTATTATCACTTCCACCGAGCAGGAGGCGTTTATTCTTGAGAGCAGTCTCGTCAAGAAGTTTATGCCCCGCTATAACATCGTTCTCAGGGACGACAAGCAATATCCCTGTCTGCGGCTCAATGTCAAAGAGCCTTTTCCCCGCCTTGCCATTGCCAGAAAGATAAAGATGGACGGTGCGGTCTATTTTGGACCCTTCTCATCTGCCAATTCGGTGCGGAGCACGCTGAAGGTGATCGATCGGGTCTTCCGCCTCCGAAAGTGCAAGGGGAAGGGGCTCCCGAAACGGACAAGACCGTGTCTGAATTATCAGATGGATAGGTGCCTTGGTCCATGCTCCAGGGACATGACCGAATCGGAATACGGGGAGATCCTTTCTCAGGTTCGGCTTTTTCTGGAAGGCCGGGACCGGGAACTGGTCGGTCAACTGAAAAGGGATATGGAGATGGCGGCAGGGGAGATGAATTTTGAGAAGGCTGGCCGGATAAGGGATCAGATCAGCGCCATAGAAAGAACGGTTGAACGCCAGCACGTGGTGTCGCAGAGACTGGAAGATCAGGATATTATCGGGCTGGCACAAAGCGAGGGGGTTTACCAGGTGGTCATCCTCTTTGTTCGCAAGGGGTATCTGGTCGGGAGCCGTGACTACATCTTTAGGGACCAGGGTGCCTCCGGCTCCGAGATAATCGAGGCCTTTTTGAAGCAGTACTACCCGCGGGAGGCCTTCATACCCAAACAGATACTGATCTCAGATCCGATTGAGGATCTCCTGGCGATCGGAGAATGGCTCAGCGATTTGGCCGGGAGACCGGTGGTTATCCATAGGCCCCAAAGGGGGGAGAAGCTTCGTCTGGCAAAGATGGCGGTGACAAATGCGGAAAATCTCCTGGCCGGACACTCAGATCGGGAAAAAGAGGACCTTATGGGCCTGGTCCAGGCGGTCCTGGGGCTGGAGAAGATCCCCCGGTTTATCGAAGGGCTGGATATCTCCAACATCCATGGGGATAAGGCGGTTGGAACGGTTGTCTCTTTTGTGGATGGCCTCCCCCACAAGGCAGGATATCGGAATTACAGGCTCAGGACGGTCGAAGGGATCGATGACTATGGCATGATGGCCGAGCTGGTGGAAAGGAGACTGGCCAAAGGGGATCTGCCTGACCTCTTTGTGGTGGATGGGGGCAAAGGGCAACTCTCGGCCGTCAAGGGGGTGGTCGATCGGCGGGTGTCCCCGGGATCTGATCGGTCGCAGGATGCCAGGGGGGCATCTCCGGATGTCCCCACGGTGATATCGATTGCAAAGCCCAATAAAGAGCACCAGGAGAAATATGACCGGATATACGTCCCGGGTCGAAAGAACCCGTTGGGGCTGAGGGGGGATCATCCTGTCCTGCTCCTCATGATGCGGGTTCGGGATGAGGCCCACCGCCGGGCCGTCTCTTACCACCGGAAGCTGCGGGGGAAGGGGCTGAAGGAGTCGGATCTGGACCTGATACCCGGCATCGGTGTGCGGAGAAAGAAACTCCTCCTTGAACATTTCAAGGACATCAATACCATCGCAGATGCCTCTCTGGATGATCTGGCCCGGGTGCCGGGGATCAGCCATTCGCTGGCCGGGGATATTGTCTCATATTTTCGCGAAAGAGGGGAGGGGAGTATCTCCAATACGGAGCGGTAGCATAATTGGGCCGTCCCTTTTCCAGATGAAAGGGGATTTCTTTTTGCCGGATCATCTTCTTTTATTCTGTTTGCCACAATGATGGTTACAGGACAATATCATGATTTACACTTCGATTTTCGGGAGTCTTCAGCCTAGTTCCTTGGGATCGGGCATGCTGCTGCAGCGGCGGAAAGGGAAAGGAATTTGGAAAGAGAAAATAGAAAAGAGAAAATAGAGAATAGGAATTGGGAAAAATGAACTTGAGGTAGGTTGCAGTTTCGGAGTAGGTCACTTTAGGAAAGGGAGATATTCCCTAACCATGCATATCTTTACTCCTTCGATTGTTTGCCCAAAATACTTTCCAAAATGTGCCACGTCGCCGGTGATAAGGTAATCGGCCCCGGCAGAAATGGCGGCCATAAGAACCGGCTTATCTTTATCCGGCAGATCGATGGGGCATGTTACCCTTGGATTCGCTTCAAGAACAACCCGCACATCCGATAAGCACGTGTGGAGTTTGTTTATCTGGTCCGGTTCAGTCAGGTTTCGTTTTGCCTCTTCAATTACGTACCTTGAAACCAGTAGCTCACACCTGCCCTCTCGTGCAAGCCCCCATAATCTATCTAAACTGGGGCTTCCGTAGGCGAAAGAGAACAAGATATTCCCGTCAAGAAAGACTCTGTCAACGCTCATATACCTTGCGGCTTTCTGTGGGGAATCGTTTCCGGATTAAGTCCCATCTCGCGAACCTGTTTTATGGCCTTATCATAATCCTCTGAAGTGACTGTATTATTTAAAAGAAATTGAGCTTTTCGTATCGGTGTATATATCTCCACAGGAAGCGTTACCACGGGACGTAAAAGCACGCCTTCTGTAAGTTCCTCCAATACAAGTTGTGAGCCTTCTTCAAGACCGTATTTCCGGCGGAGAGTTGCAGGGATGACAAATGTCCCTCTTTTGCCGATTTTTGCTGTCTGAACGGACATGGGCAATTACCTCCGAAAATCAGAATATCTGATATCATAATCTTCGTCAAGGGAAAATAGAATAGCTGTAACATCTCAAAGAACAGGGGGAAAGGTGTGGCATGGGGGTCTTTTTTTCTT
>CAZXCQ010000390.1:0-4273 GCA_964639275.1 uncultured Desulfobacteraceae bacterium
GCCGAACCTCCGATCGGTTCGAACATGGCGGTCCCTTCAGGGTTGATGTTCCCGCCGGCTGCAATGCCCAGGCCCCCCTGGATGATGGCACCGATATCCGTGATGATATCACCAAAGAGATTGCTGGTGACGATCACATCAAACTGTTCCGGGTTCTTGATCATCCACATGGAGAGGGCGTCCACATGCTGGTAGTTGATGGTAATATCAGGATAGGACTCATGGAGTTCCTCAAATACCCTGTTCCAGAGATCTGATTCGTAGATCAGGACATTGCTCTTCCCGCAGAGGGTGAGTCGCTTTTTTCCATCCCTTTTTTTGCAGTATTCATAGGCATAGCGGATACAGCGTTCGACCCCCTTACGGGTATTGACAGACTCCTGGATGGCGATTTCATCCGGGGTCCCTTTTTTGAAAAACCCGCCTCCGCCTGCATACATCCCTTCAGAGTTTTCCCTTACCACCACAAAGTCGATATCCTCCGGCCCCTTGTCCTTGAGGGGGGTATCAACGCCTGGAAGGAGCATGACAGGCCGGAGGTTGATATAGAGGTCCAATTCAAACCGCAGCTTCAAAAGGATCTCCCTTTCCAGGATGCCCGGTCTTACATCGGGGTGGCCGATGGCGCCTAAATATATGGCATCCATGGTCTTGAATTGCCGGAGCTCGTCTTCGGGCAACAAAATGCCCTCTCTCAGGTATCGCTCGCCACCCAAATCAAAGGTCTTGAATCGAAAATCAAGATCAAATTGTCTCGCAATGGCCTTAAGGGCCTTTAGGCCCTCGGCCACCACCTCCGGCCCGGTGCCGTCTCCCGGAACCACTCCAATATCGTAAGGTTTTTTCATGGCGTTATTCCCCCAAGGCCTATCTCCTGTTCCTGTTTTCAGGCCTCAGGGCCCGGACCGCGGCCCCCGCCCGCCACATCTCGGAGTTTCTCATCTCCTCCAGTTCCTTATTTAGCCTTTCTCTATAATCGGCCGCGCTGTTGGCCTCGAGAACGATCTGTGTCTCCTTCCCGGATACCACACTCTCATAGAGGTCGTCAAATATCGGGGCAACCGCGTCCCTGAATCTCCCGCTCCAGTCAAGCGCCCCTCTCTGCGCCGTCGTGCTGCAATTGCCAAACATCCAGTCCATCCCGTTTTCGGCCACCAGCCGGATAAGGCTCTGGGTCAACTCCTCTACTGTTTCGTTAAAGGCCTCGCTCGGCGTGTGCCCGTGTCTGCGAAGGATTTGGTATTGTGCCTCCATTACGCCAGCCAGGCAACCCATCAATACACCCCGTTCACCCGTGAGATCGCTGTGCACCTCTTTTTCAAAGGTGGTCGGGAAGAGATACCCGGATCCGATGGCAATCCCTATGGCCAGGGTTCTTTCCAGGGCGCGACCTGTGGCATCCTGAAACACGGCATAACTGGAATTTATTCCACTCCCGGCCAGGAAATTGGACCGCACTGTGCGTCCCGAACCCTTTGGTGCCACCAGAATCACATCCACATCGGCAGGGGGGACCACGCCTGTTTGATCTTTGTACGCGATGGAAAACCCGTGCGAGAAGTAAAGGGCATCGCCCGGGTTGAGACAGGTCTTGATCTCCGGCCAGGTGGCCACCTGACCAGCGTCTGATACCAGATACTGAATAATGGTCCCCCTCTTGGCCGCATCTTTGAGCGAAAACAGGGTCTCTCCAGGGACAAACCCGTCATCGATGGCACGCTGCCATGAGGCCCCTCCCTCACGCTGGCCCACAATCACCCTGAGCCCGTTATCCCTCATATTAAGTGCCTGACCCGGTCCCTGGACCCCGTAACCGAGCACGGTAACGGTTTCGTCTCTTAGGGTCTCCTGTGCCTTTTCAAGCGTAAACTCCTCTTCCGTAACAACCTCTTCCACTACACCACCAAAATCTATCTTTGCCATAATGCCTCCTCTATTTTTTTTCACGTGCCAGGGCCAGGGCGCCTGTCCGTGCGATCTCCTTGATCCCCATGGGTTTGAGAAGATTTAGAAAGGCGCTGATCTTCCCTTCATCACCGGTCAACTCCACCGTATAGTATTCCGCCCCCACATCGACCACGCGGCACCGGAAGATATCCACCATTCTCAACACCTCAGCGCGATTTTCCGGTTTGGCACGCACCTTGATCAGGGCCAGCTCCCGTTGCACAAAATCCGTCCCTGTAAAATCAACCACTTTGATCACATTGACCAGCTTGTTAAGCTGCTTCTTGATCTGCTCCACCACGGCCAAATCCCCGATCGTTACAATCGTCATCCTGGAGACAAGGGGATCGGTTGTTTCGGCCACACAAAGACTCTCAATATTGAAGCCCCTCCCGCTAAAAAGCCCTGCTACCCTGGAAAGGACCCCGGGCTGGTTTTCCACCAGCACGGATAAGATATGTCGCTCTTCTCTTGTCTGATTCATGGCTTTGCCTGCATTTTGCTGTTCAACCCCATAGCCACGGCGGCCGTGACCCCTACACCAAAAGCATCTCCGTGATGGGTTCACCGGCGGGCACCATTGGATAGACCAATTCTTCTTTCTCAACAACAAAGTCCATGAGCACCGGCCTCTTGAGTGAAAGGCCTTCTTTGAGGACCGGCTCCACCTCCTCCGGTCTGGTGGCCCTCAGGCCAGCCGCGCCATAGGCCTCGGCCAATTTGACAAAGTCCGGGGCACAGGTCATGTCGGTGCAGGCATAACGACCGCCAAAAAACAGCTCCTGAAACTGTCTGACCATGCCCAGATACCGGTTGTTGAGAATCACCACCTTTATGGGCAGCCGGTATTGGATGGCGGTTGCCATCTCCTGGATATTCATCTGGATGCTCCCGTCGCCCGCGATATCCACCACCAGTTTGTCGGGCATGGCCACCTGGGCCCCGATCGCCGCGGGGAGCCCAAACCCCATGCAGCCCAGGCCCCCGGAGGTGATGAAGGAGTTGGGTCTATCCACATGGTAGTACTGGGCAGCCCACATCTGGTTTTGCCCCACCTCTGTGGTTACGATCGCCTCTCCCCGGGTGAGCCTCGACAGGGTCTCAATCACGTACTGGGGTTTGATCACCTGACCCTGTTTGTAGGCCAGTGGCCGGGTGCTCTTCCATTCCTCGATCTGATCGAGCCAGGGGGCGCGCTCTTCAGGAATACCATTAAACTTTTCCTTTTCAAGGAGATCATTCAGGATCTGGAGGGTCAGCCGGCAGTCACCCACAACCGGTATGCTCACCGGAACGTTTTTTCGGATGGATGAGGGATCGATATCGATATGAACTATCTTGGCCTGGGTCGCAAAGGTCTCGATCTTTCCGGTTACGCGATCATCAAAACGGACACCCACGGCGATGAGGAGATCACAGCAAGACGTCGCCATATTGGCCCTGTAAGTGCCGTGCATACCCACCATGCCAAGCCACAGCTTATCCAGCGGGTCAAAGACCCCTAAACCCATGAGCGTGGTAGTGACCGGTGCCCAAATCTTTCTGGCAAACCGCTTCAATTCTTCCGAACCCTTTGAAAGCACCACACCGCCACCGGCAAGGATCAATGGCCGCCGGGCCTCCTTTACCAGGCGAACGACCTTGTCCAATTGCCTCAAGTTGGGCTGGTAGGTGGGCTGATAGGTCTTGAGCTTTATCTTTTTGCCCGGTCCGTATGGGGCCTTCATGCGCATCACATCTTTTGGAAGGTCTATCAACACCGGCCCCGGCCTTCCTGACCTGGCCAAATAGAATGCCTCTCTGATGATCCTGCTCAGGTCGTCCACATCACTGACAAGATAATTGTGTTTGGTGCATGGTCTGGTGATACCGACGATGTCAACCTCCTGAAAGGCATCATTGCCGATAAGCGCCCTGGGGACCTGGCCGGTCAGCACCACAACCGGGATTGAATCCATATAGGCCGTGGCGATCCCTGTGACGGTATTTGTCGCCCCGGGGCCCGATGTCACCAGACAGACCCCAACCTTTCCGGATGCGCGGGCATAGCCGTCCGCGGCATGGACAGCGCCCTGTTCGTGTCGTACCAGAATGTGTCTGATATCTGTTTTTAAAAGCTCGTCATAGATATCGACGACCGCCCCACCCGGGTATCCGAAAATGGTATCGACGCCTTCCTCTTTTAGTGACTCAAGCAGTATCTCTGCCCCTGTTAGTCTTTTCATAAACCCTCCGATTGACCAAACCCAGACCTAAATTAACACCTTTGTCGTAACTTCTCAAAAACCCGGGAATAGATCGATTGTGGTGTGGCATGGGGGTCTTT
>CAZXCQ010000391.1:0-4260 GCA_964639275.1 uncultured Desulfobacteraceae bacterium
AAATCCATGCGCTTTACTGGGATGAGGCGATGGCCCAGGACGTCTACAGCTGCCTGTGACCATTCAAAACGCGCGATTTAACCTTTCATTGTGAAGATTCAGCGCCGAACGGCCACCTTGTGATGTGTGAATGAAGTGTAGCGGGATGAGCATTTTTCTCCAAGCTTAGGGCCCGCTCAAAAATAACCGGTACCTTTCCGAGTTACAGGTGTTGGGGAGGTGAGCGAGCCCTTAGAGTTCGTCGCCTTTTAATGGTTTACGGTCAGCTACCTTGCTCAAAACCGCTTCCATATCTTTGATATTGGCCCGGTCGGCTCTTCTCTGCAAATACTCTTCGGTCATGATAGCAGAGATTTTTTCCGTTATTGCGGAAGAGATCAGCTGATTAATTGATACACCTTCTGCCTTTGCGATCTCTCGAATATGGCGATGTATGGATTCCGGTAATCTCAGACTTAACGCTCCCATTGTATTTCCTCCAATAGCTGTTTAGGGCTGATTATTTTTACACCAAACTTGTCAGCATCTTTGAAATCTTTGGCATTGAAGGTGGCAGTTTTCTATGTGCCAGGTCACGGTTTGACGGTTGTGTAAAGTTTTCCCCCATCCTTTTTTATCACACCCCGGTTGATGAAGCTGCTCATGAGCTCGTTGTATTTTGCCTCGTAATCACCGTCAAAATAGAGGTCAACGGTCTCCCTGAACCAGTGCGGGCGCATAAGCATTTGAAAAAAGGACTCCTCCGGAACCGATCTTTTCATCATCATGGTGTAGATGGTGATCTTTTTTAGGAGGTCATTTCCGATGTTCTGCCGGTTGGATAGGTATCCCTTGATCTTTTTCCGGCTCCTTCTGAGCGCGGCCTTAAAGTCGTCAAAGGGTTTGCCATGACCCGGATAGACCACATCCACATCCAGGGGGGCAAGCTTTTCCAAGGACCCTTCCAGGGAGTGAACCGCGGTGCTGCCTTCCACCCGTTCGGTGATGGTGGCGACATCATATTCCCACAGGGTGTCAGAGGAGATGAGTATCTTTTTTTCTCTGTTATAGAGGACAATCCCATCCGATGCGTGGCCCGGGGTGTGGATGACCTCAAATTCATGGGGGCCGATAGAGATGACATCGCCATCTTCGAGCATCATGGTGCAGCGAAAAAAGTCGGCGTCCTGGCCGTAATATCTCCACCATGTGGCCCAGTCGTCTTGGGTGTCGATAAAATGCTTGCCGAATCTGTGAAGCGCGATATCACACCCCGATTGATCCTGGATGATCTTGTTTCCACCGATGTGATCGGAATGACAATGGGTGCTGACAATCAACCGGACATCCGGAATGGATACCCCTAAAGCGGTTATCAGTTGAGCAGTCTGCTCGAAGTCGGTAAGATACCCCGTGTCTATGAGGACGGGGTTGTCGGAGCGATAGACAAACTGGTTTCCGTTGAGGTATCCTCTCTCGATAAAAAACAGGTTTTCCATTATCTCGATAGGGGCCATTTAATCCTCACTGTGCGATTTAAGATCAGCCAACGAGGCTTCGCCTCAAACCGACAAGTTGGCGGCACAAATACTCCGTTGCCGGAGGCGGACTGATACTGGATACTGGATGCTTGATGCTGGAAAAATCAAAAAAATTATCTCGTAAAAAGCCGTCACCCCGTTGAAGCTTGTGCCGGACTCGGTCCGGTAAATGGGGTCCAGGGGGTTTATAGATGCTTGAGTACACTGGATTCCGGCTTTCGACGGAATGACGGAAACAGGTCTTTTTCGGGTTTCTTAAGATTCTGGTCAATAGAGACGACTAGATCCAAGCATTAAGACAGGGTGTTTGTCAATGGGGAGTAAGAACCTTTTGAGTCTCGTCCGCCGTTCCTGGCGAATGATCCTCTTTGGGGTCAGTGTGCCTGGTGCCGGGCAACCCCGATTCTCCTGAGTATGCATGTCCGGGGTGGTTTGAGACGGAGCCTGGCGAAGGTGCGGCCAAGACACTTCAGTTGTTTCAGGGCCTACATTTATTAATTGCGCGGATATCCAGATATGGTATATGAGTTTGTTAAGGCCACAATATATTGCTTGAAATCAACCAAACGATGGGTTATGACTATTGTTTAGAAGAGATGTTTCGAGCACTGGAAGCGCAGGAGACCAACATCTGATGGAAAGGAGAACAGCTTATGCCGGCCTCTTTTATGACCCTCTTTCCCAATGTCCTCAACACTCTGGAAGCCACAAAGCAGACTATTCAGACAAGCGCCACCCTTTCAGAGACGATTATCCGGTCTCATTCTTTGGGTTTTGCTTTAATCAAGGAGGCAAATGATTTTGGTCGCCAATTGATGAAGCGATTTCTTCCGTTGACTCTCCCTCTCAATCAAAGGGCCTGTTACCAACTCTTTGAGATCTGCCAGAAGGGATCGGAGGGTCTCTTGTCTGTAGTTGAAAAAAGTATGTTGGGATACCTGGGTCGTTTCCATCAGGAGAGGCTGGGAGAATTGGAGTTTCTAAAGGTTTTCACCCAAAGGCCCGCTCCTCAGGACTGGACGGTTGAATATGATGATACGAAGGTTATCCTTGATTTGCCGAGTCTCAGACTGATTGATATTTCGGCGGATATCAAACACAAGATCCGGAACTATGGGGTCGTCTTTGCTCCCCGTGCCGGACATCATTCCAATATTGCCGAACGAGTGGCCCTTTACATGAGAGATCGGGGTCTGACCCGTATGGCGGTCGTGGAGCAGAAGTGCGCTGAGGACATTCCGCTCTACGTGGATGGCGTGAGGCATTATGAGGATTTTGATGGTCAGGTTGAACAGTACAGGAAGGTCTTGGAGCACCTGAATCACTTGACAGGCTATCCCTCCCATTTGATAGCTATCTGTCAGCCGGGTCCACTCCTTGTGAGTACCCTCATTCTCCACCCCCGTTTGGGAAAGACATTCGGTTCTGCCGGGTCACCCATGCACACGGATGGAGAAAGGGGATATCTAGCAGATTTTGCGCGCATGGCGGGCGAGGATTTTATCGAAAGGCTCATTGCACTTCTGGGCCATACCATATCGGATGAGCATGCCGGGGCAGGCAGACATAGCTATGATGGGCGATTGCAGGTCCTTGGCTTTTATTTTTTGGGAATGGACCAACATCTCAGGAACTTCAGGGGACTTCTGGCTGACTTGAGACAAGGGAACGTGGCGGCCGCTGATCGGCAAAGGGCATTCTACCAATGGTATAACTGCGTACATCACGCTCCAACCGGGTTTATACGTGATACATACAAAAGGATCTTCGTCAAGAATGAACTAATTCGAGGAAATCTCACCATTCATGGGAAGAAGATAGGCATTAAGGACTACCCGGGTTGGGTTCCTATCTGGGCCCTGGGCGGCACAAAAGACGAAATCACTCCGCCCTTACAGGCCACAGGACATATGGACCTGGTCGATTCGGTGTGCCCCCAGGATAAACTCAGTCTTACCTGTGAAGGCGGCCACATGGGCCTGTTCCGCTCCACCAAAATCTTGCATGATTACTATAGCAAGATTGTGAAATTCATTCTTGCGCACAGCGATAAGGCCGAGGAATGAGACCCCGCTCCTTTTTTGCTCTGATCCTGTCGTCATGGTGACCCGGAAGCAGTCACCCTTTATCCTTCTCTTTTTTGTCCGTCGAAAGGGAGAATAGATCGAGAAATGATTGAAAGGGCGTCGGGCCAGTCATGCTTTGTTGGGCTGTCTCGGAAACACCCATTCCAAGATCAAGCCATTTCTTGAATTGCTCGTCAACCGCCCTCTTGTAAGTGAGGTAGTTCTTGATGGTCTGTTCAAGATATTCCTTGAAGAATTCTCCGAGGACGTTCTCGCCGTATTGAATGATGAGGTGGAGCAGCGGCACCGGCAGCAGAACGTTTTTCTTTTTCGCTTGCTCAAGGATGATCTGCGTGAGGATGAAGGCAGTGACGTCCTTCTTGGTCCTGGCCTCAACCACTTCCACTTGCCGACCCTCCTTGATCATATCCGCCACCTGGTCGAGGGTCACATAACCGCTTTTTTCCGTGTCGTATAATCGTCTGTTGGCGTATTTCTTGAGAAGGACCTTTTTTGCCATTATCTTTTTCCTGTGCTGATGTTAATAATCGGGTAACCGTTCACGGGTTCAGCGGTTTTGGGGTCCTGAGCGGTCAATCTGGAAGGCATACATAATCTACAAGCGTTCACAGGTTCCGGGTTCAACGTTCAAGGTTAGGGACAAAGACAAAATT
>CAZXCQ010000392.1:0-4228 GCA_964639275.1 uncultured Desulfobacteraceae bacterium
GACCCCCATGCCACACCACAATCGATTTATCCCCGGGTTTTTGAGAAGTTACGATGAGACCCTGGTGACCAATCACCAGTACGTGGATTTCTTGAACAATGTCCTCACGGAGATCACTGTCGAAAAGGGCGTGGTTCAAGCTGCCGGCCGCATATGGTTCCTTTTGGGAGAGGTGATGGAGGGATACGAGCCGATTACCTTTCGGGACGGCAGGTTTCATATCAGAAACGCTGCGCATGCCTCCTGCCCTGTACTCCGGGTTACAGGATACGGGGTCTCCGCTTATGCCCATTTCTATGGGAGGCGCCTGCCCACCGTTCCGGAATGGTTTTTCGCAGTCAAGAAAGGCGGACCACCGGAAAGATCTTCCGAGAACGCCTCCAAACCCGGAGAAACTGGGGAGATGGAGGAGATGATGGGGCAGATGATGGGACAGACTTCTGAGAAAAGCCACCCCCCTACGTCGCCCCCTCCTGAGATCTCTCAGGTGCCTTCCTCTGTACTGCTTTCCAAGCCGGACGCGCTTGGAATCCGGGGACTGAACGGCAGCGTGGGTGAATGGGGCCTGCGGGTTCTTACGGTGACGTCCGACCATCAGTTGACGGAGAAAGAATATGTTGTCTTGGGAGGACCCGGGGGCGCACCCCATCAGGGGCACCTCTTCCACTCCCCTATTCCACGTCATCCCTGGGAGGCCTTTGAGAGCGTTGGATTCAGGTGTGTCAAGAGCGCAACAGTATCGGTAAACAGCTCCGCCAGGTAATCCCAGGGGCATGATGTCGATCAGCACGGCCAGTTCCCAGAAAAAGACCTTCAGCTAGACCTTTTTCTCATTGCGGCCCGCCGTGGGTATGTCCAAGGCCCTTCCTTCCTTCTTCGTTTGCAGCCTTGACCAGGCCCCGGTACTGCCCAGGAGTCATCTGGGGCATCTCTTTTGCCAGGGCCACCAGGCCCCACAACTCCTCCTTGTCATGGGTCGGGCCGAAGGCAGGCATTCCGGTCATCTTGATGCCGTGTCTCACGATCCAGTAGATCTCCGCATCGCTGAGCTTTTCCTGAATGTCTCCGGATGTCATGGGCGGGGGGGCCGGATAGAGCCCCGTTGCAAATTCCTCAGGTGGGTACCCCGGGGCACCGTGGCAGAGGCGGCACATCTCGTGGTAGTGAGGAAAGGCGGCCTTTTTGATCTTTGAGTCATCCAGATTCGGCGCCTGGATATGGTCGCTGTGCACTCTTATGGATCGATCCCTGAACGTCTCCATAAACCACAAGGTGATGCCCCAGTGGGGTTCTGTTGCAGCGATGTTGTAGACGCCGGACCACGCGTACAAGAACGCCCCCAGCCCCATTACAGCCAGGACGATGACAACGGTCAGCACATGCTTCATGGTTCATCTCCAATCTATCCACTGTGTGGGAGGCGTCTCGCCTGCTGCAGTGGCGCCCGTTGATCTCCTCAGAGGGCGAGACCATGAAATCAAAGTAAAGGAAGCCCCTCTCGCCAGGCAAGGGTATTCCCCTTCACTTGATCACCGGTGCCAGGGGCATATTCTCATTGAGCAGATCCGAGCAGCCGCCTCCACCGTTTCGAACCAGTACTCATACATGCCTCTAATATCTTGTTATCTATGAAGCAGTTAATTTCAATAAGGCATATCATGTATATCTAGGGCAAATATCATGTACTTCTTTGAGACGCGCACAGGGCAACATCTCCCTTACGACCAAAGAGAATCAGGGGCCAAGGCCCTGGGTTGCAGGGAGAATCCCCTTCCGATCCTCCTTTTCCCAATCCATGCATATCCAACATCTTTGGCCATTACACGCCGAGAGACGTGATCACTTCTGAGATGACTGATGCCGGCTATAGGCTCGATCGCGAGTTCTCTTTCCTCCCAAGACAGACCTTCCTGGTATTCAAGCCTCCGTGAACTTGATCGTAAAAAAGATATCAGTTTCAAATGGAGTAAAAAGTATCCAGGATAGGACCTGTTGGGTTTCAGCAGACAGAATTGTTCAGCGGCTCAACAGCAGCACTCCCGTCGGACTCTCCGTGTTCCTTGATGCTGAGTAATAAGGCGAGCGGGAGAAAATAAACTGCGCCAATTTGAATCTTACCGCATGGATAGGGCCCGATTTATGACACGAAAGCTTTGATGGGGCCGATGATCGTACAGTACAGTCTAATTTATGGCAAAATATAGGATTCACCCCATTGCCTCGCGCGCCTCATTCGGACAGCATTTAGTGTATAGTATTTTGATCTGGTATGACTTGTCCCAATCTCTCAGATAACAGCTTCATAAATGGTCGGCGGTGTCTATACGGCCGAGGGCAGATTCTTCGGCTTTGCCACCGTCACCGAAACCCTGCTGGACAGGATTGAACTCTGCTACGCATTTGATGTACTCAACTTATCGTTTCGAGCGGCTTGTTTAGTTTCTGGACGGTTCTCAATCACCATGACAACGGGGCATTGGGATTGAAGATCAAGTACGAGTTTTGAGTAATCAACCAGATAATTGCGCCCGAATTTTCGACACCTACTCTTGATGGACTCCTTAGCAGTCGTCAGCCTATTAAAACCAGGATCGGGTCTGAGGCGGAAGCCTCGGTCCAGGGGTTTTACAACTGCCTGAGAATACCCGATTCCCCGGCAAGGTCGGGAAATGATGGGGAAAGAGGGCATTTTCGACTTTTTGCGAGACCATCATTCTTGACATGGAGTCCGATCGAAGGGTTATGGGACGGCAATCGGATAATAGGGGGCTCCAGAGAACGTTAAGCACATGGTGTCAAGGCTTTTTTTCTTGTTTGTCCTTTCCCTGTATGGCTGCCCTATCATGATGCCTTTCATGATGGGACCGATGTCGTCTGAAACCATGACCGAGCCTGATGAATCCAAAGTGGATGAGGCCATACTTGGCCTGATCCGGGAAGGGATTGCCGCTTTTTCCCCAGAGCTTGAGCCTTACCAAGAAATAGTCTTGGGTGAAACCACCGTAACGGGAAGTCTCCTCTCCAACAGGAAATTCCGGGGAATGTTCCTTAAGGAGCTTCGCTCAAAGGATGCATTTCGGGTGTTGGACCAGGGAGGCGCAGGCGCAGGCGGGGATCAGCAACCACAGCCACGCGAATCGCCGCATCATGAATTGCCGCCCGTGGTGAGCACCCAGCTTTACTCGGAAGACAATATGTTAAATTGCGTTTAACAGGAAACCTACAAAGATGGTTGGAGCCTCTAATCTCTCAATAGAAGCTCGCATGAACACCCAATTCGACAAGGATGATAGCATGAAAGGCAAAATAATGATTGTGGACGACGAAGACCATATTCGGACACTATATTCCCAGGAGTTGGATGATGAAGGCTACCAGGTCGTCACCCTATCGAACGGATATAAAATCCTTTAGAAGATTAAAATTGAAAAACCGGATTTGGTTCTGCCCGATATCAGGTTGATCGATTATAATGGCTTGGACCTTTTGCAGGACATCAGGAACAGGTTTTATGATCTGCCCGTCGGCATCTATACGGCCTACGATACATTCAAGGAGGATATGAGATCGGTTGCCGCGGATTTCTACATCCTCAGGTCCTTCGATTTGACTGAACTGAAAAACAGAATCGCCGGCGCCCTGGAGGGCCATAGGTGAGAAGGCCCGAGACCAAGAAGCAACGTGTGAGTTTTTGTTACTGCAATTTTTGGTCCTTGCTCGGAAAGGAGATTCAGAAATGATAGGGAAGAATAAAACAAGAAAGGAAACGCCGACCAGAAAGGTGAAATTCGACTTTTCAGCACCGGAGGCACAGGAAGTCTTCCTGGCCGGTAACTTCAACAATTGGGATGTCAACGCCAACCGAATGAAAATTGACAAGACAGTGACATGGCGGATAAATCTTTCTTTGAAGCCGGGAAGGTATGAGTATCGCATTATTGTCGATGGCAACTGGACAAATGACCCTTCTTGTTCCTACTGCGTCCCGAATGAATTCGACAGTCAGAATTGTGTGAGAATTGTCGAGTAAAGATCACCAAGCCGTTAACGCAAGAGCGTTTGAGAGTTTCCGCCCCGGGCAAAAAGGCAGGAAGCGGCCGGTTCTTTAGAAAGCAAAACACCGGCTAGCCAGGGAAGGAGCGTTCCTGTGAAAGACTTCACACGTGGAGGAAGGGTCAGAAAGGTTGTTATCGCGTTAGCCATTGTAACTTTCCTGCCTGGCGCAAGA
>CAZXCQ010000393.1:0-4061 GCA_964639275.1 uncultured Desulfobacteraceae bacterium
ATTCCAGGGGAATGCCCGGCCCGTCGTCGCGCACGGACAGGTGGACGTGCGGCCCGATTTGTTTTGCCATGATCTGGATGTGGCCGCCTTCACTCACGTACCGCAATGCGTTGGAAATCAGGTTGGTCAGTACCCAGGTGATCTTGTTGGCGTCCGCGCGAACCCGGGGCAGATCGCCTGCCGGTTCCGATGCGAGCTCGACATGCTTTATCTCCGCCTGGCCTTTGAAAACGGCCTGGACATGTTCAAAAAGGGTCTGAACCGGAACGTTTTCAAATTCCAGCTCAATCCTGCCCGCCTCGATCTTGGATAGATCCAGCAAGTCGTTGACCAAGGCCTTCATCCGGTGGACTTCCTCATGGGCGGCATGGAGCAACTCCCGATCCTTTTCGACAAGCCCCTTGGCCACATGCTCCAGGAGCAAGTCAATGCTCATGCCCATGCTGGTGAGCGGCGTGCGCAGCTCGTGAGAGGCCGCCATGACGAATTCACTCTTCAACCTTTCCACCTCCTTTAACCGGGTGACATCCCTGAGCAAGAGCACGATGCCGGTGAGCTTCCGATCCCTTCCGCGAATCGGCGTGACGGAGAACAAATAGTGCCGTGATCGCTCTCCCTCCGGCAGGGTAATGATCCGCTGCTCATCGGGAACCTCCGGTTGCATCCCTGTTTCGACGGTCTTTTGAATCATTTCGCAGACATTGGGAGCGGGCAGGATGTCCGCGCAAGCGACGGTCGAGACCTCTGCGAATTCCATATCCAGCAGCCGGCGGCCGGCAGGATTGATGCCCGTCACCTTGAGGCCGGTGTCGAAAACCACCAACCCATCCTCAATGCTGGAAAGGATCGCGTCCCCCTTGTTCTTCTCGGATATGATCTGCTCGATGTTCATCTCATGGTATTGCTTGATCTGGGCGGCCATCCGGTTGAACTCACTACCCAGGCGACCCAGTTCATCCCCGGTCTCGACCGGGACTTGAACGGCATAGTCTCCCACTGATATCTTACGGGATGCTTCCATGAAATCCCGGAGCGGCCGCACGATGCGCTCGGCGAGGAGCAGGCTGAAGATCAGGGCAACAATCAATGCGGATGCCGCCACGAGCACCGTGGACCAGATCGCGCGCCTGGCGACCTGACCTGCCCGTACGCTGGCCTTGTACATGGTTTCCTCATTAAGGTGGCGCAGTTGAACACAGGTCTCACGGACCTTGGCAAAGAGAGGATGGATCGATTCCTGATAGGTTGTCAGGGAAGGTTCCGTCGAAGGCTTTTTCCCGCCGGATAAATCGGTCAGCGAGGTAAACTGTTGCCGGTATTTTGCGTAATGCGCCTCAATGGAGCGAACCAGCTCGGCCTCTCCTTGGATCGTGATGTTGTCCTTGGCGCGGGCCAGCCATTCGAGGAACACGGCCTCACTTTCCCTGAACTGGGAAATCCCTTTTTTCGCATCGCCCAGAAACATGATCAGCACCCCGCTGTCTTGCCGCTCCAGGGCGTCGATCATATTTTCGGCGGCAAGAATGCTCCGGTAGTTTTCCCGCAGGATAGCGTCGGTCGCCTTGCCAAGGGATACGAGGTTCATTACGGCCCACGCGACCACCAGGCCCATAAGTGCAAAGGCCACGCCATATCCAACCAGGATTTTCTTTTTCAATGTCATGAGACATCCTCCTCTATTCCGTCGCAGCGGGCACTAATGAGAAAAGCAACCATTGTGCCACGTTGCGGTTATTGAAATTTCAATAAGTTACAATAGGGCCAGGAGAATCGGCCTTGAAATCTGAAAAGATGGGGTCGGTAAGACCTTGCAAAATGCAAGGCGAGAGGCGATTCAGGGTGGGCTCAGATACCGTAGGTTTTTCTCCTGCGCCAGAGCGTTGCCTGATCGATGCCCAGGACACCCGCCGCTTCCTGGAGCGAGGAGGTTTTGGCCATGACTCTTCGGATGTGCAACTCTTCGACGGCGGATAAAGGCACCATGTCGCCGATGCCGGGGGTGACGAGGGTAGGAGCAATATTAACAGGCAGATCATCCTTGCTGATCCGTTCACCGCTACCCAGGATCACGGCCCGCTCGACGGTGTTGCGAAGCTCCCGGACATTTCCAGGCCAGGAATGGCTCATCAGGAGTTTCTCGGCCTCCTCGGTGAATCCGAGGATCGACTTATGGTTTGTATGACGGAAATGGGCGAGAAAATCCATGGCCAGCGGCATAATATCTTCCGGATGTTCCCGAAGGGGTGGGACGGTCAGGCTGATCACGTTAAGACGGTAGAAGAGGTCCTCCCGGAAACGGCCCTCGGCTACCCGCTTTTCAAGGTCGGCGTTGGTGGCCGCGATGATGCGCACATCCGCCTTGCGGGACACCGAATCCCCCAGACGCTCATATTCCTTATCCTGGATAAAATGCAGTAACTTGGCCTGTACCGGGGGGGCCATATCACCGATTTCGTCCAGGAAGAGCGTACCTCCCTCGCAGGCCGCGATACGCCCGGAATTATCGTTCACAGCCCCAGTGAACGCTCCCTTGACGTGTCCGAACAACTCGCTCTCAAGGAGTTCGGCCGGTACCGCCGGGCATGCCACCACGGCCATGGGCTTGGCGGCCCTTCCGCTCCAGTGATGGATGGCCCGTGCGAACACCGATTTACCGGTACCGCTTTCCCCGCAAAGCAAGACAATTGCTTCTGAAGGCGCGGCCTTTCTGGCAGTCTCAATAACCCTTTGCATACCAGCGTTTCGGCTTTGGAGCCGGGCCTCCGGACCAAGGCGCTGCATATCTTCCTTGAGTGAAGCAATCTGGGTTTCCAGTTCCCGAATCCGGCCAATCCGCCGGGTCAGGAGCTTGATCTGGTCAGGTGTGAAGGGTTTCTCGATGTAATCAGTAGCTCCCCGTTTCATTGCTTCCACAGCGCTCTCGATAGATGCATGCGCAGTGATGACGATGATCTTGGTCCACGAAGAGTCTGACACCAGGACGGGAATCAAGTCCATGCCGTTTTCCTCTCCGAGCCTGAGGTCCACGAAGGCGATGTCAAAGGAACGCCTCTTGGCCTCCTCGACGGCGTCGGCGGGATTGCTCACCGAAATAACCCTATGTCCTTCAGCCGCCAGACAGTAGGAAAGGGTCTTGCGGATGTTTGCCTCGTCATCCACGACCATAATATTCATCGCGACTGTCTTCTGTCGGTTTTTGTTCATAAGCTATCATCCATAATCTTTGAAAAAACCAATAAAGGCCAACTTGTGCAAGCCATGGGTTCCGCGGCAGCTTCATTCAGAGCCGGAAGAACGCCCTAATGCCTTAAGTTACAAGAAACTGCCCCCCCAATTCTGATATCAGAAGAATATTGTTTTTTCAAGGGATTATGATGAATTCAAAGAACCTAACCCCTGGCGAATTCAGCGATCAACAGGCTGTCTCTCTTATTAGCCGGTCTTCCGTTATGTAGCCTTCATCCGGGCGATCCGGGAGCTCTATATTCCTCCAGGTTTCAATGGCATTCTCACCCCTGAATGGCAGGCGGCCATTAAGCGTTATGAAGCAATCCAAAGCCCCAAGATCTCCCACACCCCTCAGACGAGATACGAGAGGGGAGGATTCCGTCGTTTCTTAGGTACTCGATCCGGCCCATTGACAGCCGAGGGCACACAGTTTCCGCCACCACATAAAAAACCTTTCAAGGTCGAGGATAGGCCCGCCCTGGCGCGACTAACCCCATTTTGAATTCCGGATTTGGGCTTATTGTTTAGTGCGTTGTCCTTTGCAATTGACGAGGGAAATCAGGTCTGGGCCAGGGGTGCGTACCAGTCACGGGACGGGGACCGTAGTCGAGGTCAATGGCGACAAATATCTCGTGGATTTGGACGGACAGGCGGCTCAGCTATGGGAAGAATCATGGGTGCTGAAAAGGCCTGAAACTATGCACACTGTCCATAAATAGGACTTGAGGGAAGGGAGTCTAAAATACTTTGTGTTGGTGACAGATCCTTTGAATTCAACAGCCTAACTCTTTGATCCAAGTCTGCGACGCCATCTGGACAGGATCCCATGGACT
>CAZXCQ010000394.1:0-4057 GCA_964639275.1 uncultured Desulfobacteraceae bacterium
GGACGACTGGATTTGAACCAGCGACCCCCGCGTCCCGAACGCGGTGCTCTACCAGACTGAGCCACGTCCCGACAAATTTTATATATAATCTAATTTAGTGGCCGAGGCAAGGGCAAATTATCCCCGATCATATCTCCCCTTACCTTCTAAAGATCTAATTGATTCCATAGGTCTCAAGATACCTGTCAAATTGTGCCTTTGTCTCCTTATCAATCGGAATTCGTTTCCCTTGAATCATGACAGGCACACTTTCCTGGTAAAGATAGCCCACGATCTCTCTAATACGGGCCACACAATAGACCGCTACACCGCTCTTGTGGGTAAACTCCTGGATTGCATTGTCCCCCCTTTTTCCGAGAATAACATCCCCCTTACTGTCATAAACAGCTGTTGTCTGTTCCCTGTCTATCCCGATGCCAATCCCGAGCACATGACATTCCATTCCCAGGGTGCGGGCCTCAGATCCAATTTTTTCCAACAGATCATATTTGGTGCCCATGGAAGTCGCCACGTCATCCACAATAAATATGCGGCAGCCATCAAAAAAGGTTCGGTTTACAAACCCGCTCTTTAAACGGCTTGCCTCCCCGTGTGTCTTGGCTTCTTTCCGGTCATAATCAAAAAGCAGATCCTTTCCGTAATCCTTCCACAGGGCGATCGCCGTAGAAAGAGCAATAGCACTCCCCTTATAAGAAGGCCCAAGGATGATGTCCGTATCCTTGATCAAATCCTGGGATGCCATCATCCCGGCAAAAAATGTGCCGACCTCCAGACTCAGACGCCCTGACCGAAACATGGCCATATTGACGAAATAGGGTGTTGGACGTCCGTCCTTCAAAATAAGACCCCTGTCAAAGAAGATCGCCCCGGTCTCGGCCAAGGTTAAGGCCAAACGTTTCTTGTAATCTTCCATATCCCAACCCCTCACTGTCATTCGCGATTTTGTCTCCACAAAGTCAAGGATAGTCTTATACAAGACGCAAATTATTGCATGTCCCAAAACAGTCATCCTGCCAGCGGTTCTGTAGATCTGCGGCCTGAGGACCGCTCTCATTTTGTTGATTTCAGGGGGATATCGGATGAATCGCCGGACCTCTGCCGCAGTAGCCCCATCGCATGTTCAAGGTTACGCCGGGCCATGGTGTCTTGAGGTCTCACACTGAGCGCCTTGGAAAAATGCCTAATGGCTTCATCGAGCTTTCCCTGGTTTGCCAGGACAATCCCAAGGTTATTGTAGGCTTCTACATAGTCGGGTTTTGCCTTCACTGCCTCGGAAAAATGGCTAACTGCCTCGTCAAACCTTCTCTGGCGCGCCTTGGCTACTCCCAGGTTATAGTGGACCAATGCCCAGCCCGGTCTGAGGCGCAGGGCCTGGCGAAAGTGATCAATGGCAACACCCAGTCTGCCCTGCGATGCCATGACCCGGCCCAGGTTATTGTGCGCATCCGCATAAAGGGGTTCAATCCTGAGGGCCCTCGAATATTGGTCAATGGCCTCCTGTAATCTTCCGCTCTTTTCCAGGGCAAGACCCAGGCCATTGTGCGCCCCGTAGTTGTCAGGCGCTATATTAATGGTGTGTGTAAAAAGAGAAATACTGTCTTTCCAATGGCGAGTTTGCGACCGAGCAAGGATTATTAAACACAGGAGAACGACACCTGCTGCCATGGCAAGCACACCTTTGCTGTTACGCCACCTCGCCCCAAGCTCGGTTGCGCCCCAGGCAATCAGGATAAAAAGCCCGATTAATGGGATGTAGGTATACCGGTCTGCCATGGGCTGATCACCCACCTGGACCACTCCAATCACCGGCACGAGCGTACCAATATACCACAGCCAGCCCACTAGAACATAGGGAGAACTCAGCGCAACAACAACCGCCAGAACAGACAAACCTGTCAAAAGCACTCCGGCGCCGGCAACCTCCCATACCGGTATGGTCCCTGGGTAAGGAGAATAGAAAGCCAGATCGTGAGGCCAAATCATCTTTCCGATATAACTTGCGTATGAGACAAGGGCGGTGGCCCCCCTTCTCTCCAAAGGATAGAGGGCCAGAGATCTTACAGCCCCCCCTCCTTGCTCTGAGAGGACCGTCACGACACACGAAACCGCTGTAAGGGCAAACAGGGGGATTTTTTCCCAAACAAGAAGAGAAACCCGCGATTTTTGAAACCCCGAAGCACCCTCCTCACACGACTGCCCCCATTGCACCCGGCAAAGTGGCCAGAAGTCCATCAGAAGCAACACAAACGGCAGGGTCACAACCATTGGCTTGGACATAAGACCCAGGGCAAAAAAGATCAAAACAAGAAGATACCGATTAGGTCCCGGTCCTTCGCTGTACCGGGCATAGGCCCATAGGGTGAGCATCCAAAAAAAGGTGCTTAATACATCCTTACGCTCAGCCACCCACGCCACCGACTCCACATGGAGGGGATGAAAAGCAAAAAGGGCGGCAACAAACCCACTTCGCCATAATGCCCCCGTCATCCTCCTGAGAACCAGAAACAGCAAGATGCTGTTAGCCATGTGAAACAGCAGGCTGGTCAGGTGATGCATCCCTGGATTTAACCCAAAGACCTGACAATCCAGCATATGGGACAGCCACGTCATCGGATGCCAGTTGGCTGAGTTGAAAAGGCCAAAGGACCAAATAAGGCCCTCTCTGGTAAAACCCGTCCGGACATAAGGGTTTTCAGTCACGTAAACACCGTCATCCAGACCTATAAAGCCGTGGTTGGACACCTGCCAGTAGACCACAAGGGTTGTTACAGCCAAAATCAGACAGATGGGAAATTCTGTGCGGTAAAACCGCCTATTGTTACCATTTTTCACGACATTTCCGCCCTCATCGAGGCTTGATTCCGGGACCCATTTCCGGCTTACCCATCAACCGCAAAGTCCTCTCAAGGCCTTGCCGGGCCTGAACAAGGTCAGGGGCGATCTCCAGGGCCTTTGAGAAATGGCTAACAGCCCCTTTAAAGTCTCTCTGGTGAGCAAGGGCCATCCCCATATTGGTCTGTATCATCGCATCGTGGGGTTTGATACGGGCAGCCTCTGAGAAATGTTTAAGCGCACCTCTGATGTCTCCCTGACGTGCCAGTAAAAGTCCCATATTATTATAGGCCTCAGCATATCCGGGCTTCATTTTGAGTGCATCAGAAAAATGTCGCATAGCCTCCTTAATGTCTCCCTTTTTCATCAGGGCAAGCCCCAGATTATTATGTGCCTCGGCTAGATCGGGCCTGAGCCGCAGCGCTTTGGAAAAATGACTGATGGCATCATCGAGCATTTCGCTGTGAACCAGGGCAACCCCCAAATTATCGTGGGCTACAGCATACTCAGGTTTGATATGCAATGCCTCCAGATAACTCTCGATTGCCTCCTTTACGCGTCCTTTTCGGCTCAGGGCGTTTCCCAGGTTATAATAGGCCCTGTAATTCGCAGGTGACTTGGATACAACATCGGACCAGAGCGTGACGCTGTCTTGCCACACCCTGTTTCTTAAATATGTGGCGGTTCCCAGGGATATGACAATCATGGCCGAAACGACAATACCCCATGATCGTTTATCTGACAGAAAGGCAAACACCAGGTAACTCACCACCAGAGCAAAGCCAAACATAGGGAGATAGAGCCTGTGCTCAAACAATGCATCCTTTATTGGAAAAATGCTGGATTCCACCGAAAGGGTAATAAAAAACCAGAAGATCCCGAACGCCATAACAGGCCGTTTCTTAATGTTCCACATGCCGATGGCAATGATCGCAACCAGGAAGAGGAAGGCCAGCGGGGTATATCCATCAAAAAAACCACTCTTAAAAGGATATAGATAATCCAGGTTTTGTCCCACCGGCAAAAATAGTAACCGGATGTATATGACCAGCATATTGAATTGCGTGCACAGGTAAATCCACCGACCGACCTCTGTTCCAGGCGCCCGTAAGATCTCTGACACGTCTTCCAGCAATTTCCCGAGGTGGACTTCACTCCTGTAAAGCCCGGAAACATACAGGATAAAAGCCCCAAAAAAAAGAGCAACCGGGGCAAACCACACCAG
>CAZXCQ010000395.1:0-4044 GCA_964639275.1 uncultured Desulfobacteraceae bacterium
GTCCCCATCAGAATGGTGCCCCTTTGCTGGGCCTCGTCGTCCTTTAGGAGGGGTTTGATTATCTCCAGGGCCATCTTCACGGTCCGGGCAGAGACCAGCATTTCCGGAACAAAGATCTCGTTTTTCGTAAATTTTTCGCCCACGATATCCATCGCGGCGATAAGGGAATCATTTATGATCCCGTTCAAATCAACCCCTTCGGCAATGGCCTTTCTGACCAGATCTTCTATTTCCTTATGCTTACCATTGACGACGATGGTCCTGATCTCATCAAGTCGTTCACCCATTATTCCTATCCTCCTTATCTGTATCTCTCCTAATACCCCTCATGCGCCGCTGAAACAATCGCCTTGAGGTTTTCCAGGGGTGTGGCCAAAGGTATGGCGCACTCCGGCCCCACGATGTCCACCCCCGCCTCGATGGCATAACGGACCTGTTTATAAACCTCCTCTGGGGTCCCCTGATAAAGGGTCTGGGGATTATTGACATTTCCGACCATGCACATGCGATGGCCCACCTTTTCCACCGCGACCTTCGCATCCACCTGCCATTCGAAATGGTAGCCGTCAAACCCCGCGTCTGCAAACAGGTCCAGACGGTCCATACAGTTACCGCAGACATGAAGGATAAGGGGCCCTTTGATCGCGGCGGTCAGTTCCTGATGGATGGGCAGGAGATATTCCTCATAGTGATAGGCACCCACCAGATTCCCGGTGGCATGATCGGCAAGGACCACGATATCAGCCCCGGCCCTGAATTGGGCCCTGGCAGATGCGATTGTCGCCGGCATCAACTGGCGCAGCATCCGGATCACCTTTTCTTTCTCCCCCATCCCGATCTGGAGCAGGAAGTTCTGCGTTCCTGCCATATGATAGGAGAGAGTCCATGGCCCCATCACCTTGCCGATAATGGCCACCTCCCCGCCCACATGGCGACGGAGGATAGAAAGGGCATCAAGGACGACCCGCATCGAGGGCCTTTCGAGAAAATCCTCCGGAATCTCTATGTCAGAGAAATCCTCGTGAGGGAAATTCTTGGCATCCGGCATCCTGTCCCTGTCACCCCAATCCACTTCACATCCCAGGGCCGCCGCCTCCTGATCCACGCTGTACTCCGGCATGACCGTATCAAATCCGACGACCTCATGGCCTGCCAGGGCCAATTCTGCCATTGCCTGTGAATCCAGATGGGCCTCCGGGAAAAATACCCCGCATGCGTCCATCAGTCCATGACAGACAATAGAGGTCGGATTTCCCACAGGGGGACGCTCGCCCCTTCTGCCGTCGTATAACGCCGACATGACCAGGTTATATGGGCTTGGCTTCATGGTGTTGAGGACCTCCCCTCTTCCGTTTCGATCCATGCGCGAAGATGTAATTTTTAACCCTAACCCCTTTCAAACATCAAGCATAAAAGCGTTTCCACCTTTTTGCCCTTGCTTGTTTCACCCTTTTGGGGTAATTTCCGAAAAAATTCTGCGAGAGGAAAGGACATATGGCCGATCGAAATATCAAGCTCCAGTGCGGCGAGGGGACCGTAGACGTGAGGCTCCCTGAATCGGTTGACATCCTGGAAATGGCAAGGCTGGATCCCCTTTCTGAGCCCGAGGGAGCGGTTCATGAGGCATTGGCAAGGCCTATTAAGAGCCCTCCCCTGAGAGAGCTCGCAGACGGAAAGAGAAACGCCTGTGTGGTCGTTTCTGATTTTACCCGTCCGGTTCCCAACAAGACCATACTCCCGCCGATGCTCCAGATCCTTGAGGAGAGCGGGATCAAGAGACAGGATATAACGCTCTTGATCGCAACCGGCATGCACCGCCCCAATCTGGGAGATGAACTCGAGGCCATGGTCGGGAGGGAGATCATGGATCGCTACACCATCATCAACCATTACTGCAGGAGGCCGGAGACCTATCGCAAGATCGGCGAAATAGAAAAGGCCCCGATTGAGGTCAATACACACTATCTGGATTCGGATCTCAAGATCCTTACCGGCCTGATCGAGCCCCACTTCTATGCCGGGTACTCCGGCGGGAGAAAATCGATCCTCCCGGGGATCTCCAGCTTTGAGACCATGAAATTCATGCACTCCTTTAAGATGATTGACCACCCCAACGTGACCAACTGCCTCCTTGAGGGGAACCCGTTTCACGAATATGGTATTGAGGTGGCCGGGATCGCCGGCGTGGATTTTATCCTGAATGTGGTTATTAACAAGGAGAGGCAGATCGCCGGGGTCTTTGCCGGTCACCATAATCATGCCCATCTGGCCGGATGCCGGATGGTCGGGGACCACTCTCTGGTCCAGATTGATCAGAGGGTGGATATGGTTATCACCTCCGGCGGTGGTTATCCCCTGGATGCAACCTTCTATCAGATCAGCAAGGCCTTGATCTGCGCCAAGGATATGCTGAGAAAAGGCGGGACCATCGTTGTCGCCTGCGAGTGCCGTGAGGGTCTCGGAGGACCGGAGTTTTCCGGTATCTTACGGTCCGTCTGTAGCCCTGGGGAATTTTTGGAAGGATACTGCGATCCAAAGGACTTTGTTATTGACCAGTGGTGTGCCCAGAATATCTACCAGGCCATTGACCACGCCGGTCAGGTCTATGTGTACTCCCCGGGCCTTTCCCGAGTAGACCTCGAAAGGATCGGCATTGTCAAGATCGAAGATTTACAGCGAACCGTCAACGATCTCATCAACACCCACCCAAACGCGGTCGTGGTCCCGGAAGGACCTTATGTGGTTGGAAGGGTCAAACAGGGGTGTCCAGGCCGCGCCTGAGACCGAATCGATCCCGACAGCATTCTAGACCCCGGCAACATGGCCTTGGAGGAAGAGGATGGAAGCCAAGTATGACTTTGAGAGAAAATACCGCGAACAGATAATCAAGTGCTCCCGATGCGGCTTTTGTCAGGCCGTCTGCCCCGTCTATGGATCAACGCTCCGCCCCGCCCTGAACGCCCGGGGCAAGATGCTGGTACTCAAAGAGGTCATGGAGGGAAAGATAGATCTCGGTGATGACCTGATCGAGAGCCTTTTTCAGTGTACCACCTGCGCCAGCTGTACCCAGAACTGCCCGTCAGGGGTAGAGGTACCCGAAATTATCAAACAGGCCCGAAAGGATATGGTCAACATCGGTTCGTGTCACCCTGCCTTTAAGGGGATGCACGAAGTCCTCAAGAAACACACAAACATCTATGCCGAGGATGAGCCTCAAGACTTTGAGAGGGAGAGGGGCAAAAAGGCACAATATGTCTATTTTATTGGATGTGTGGGATCTTACCGCGAAGATGAGCCCACCACGGCCACCCTGGAACTGCTGGAACGGCTTGGGGTAGACTACACCCTGATCGATGAGGTCTGTTGCAGTGGTGTACTCGAAGATGTGGGGTATCAGATCAACGAGGACCTGGCTCAAAAAAACATTGATCTCATCCTGGCAACGGGTGCCAAAACAGTTATTACGGGCTGCCCTTACTGTTACCGGACTTTCGACAACAGGCCCCAGTATTCCACGCTCAGGGAAGAGGGTATCCGGATCCTTCACATCACCCAGTTTATGAAGGACTTTGACCTTGGTGTAAAGACTGACAAACGGGTGACCTACCATGACCCCTGCGACCTGGGAAGACACTGCGAGATATACGAAGAGCCTCGCGATACCATCAAGAAGATCGCGCACAACTTTGTAGAGATGCCGCACCACCATGCGGACGCCCTCTGCTGCGGGGCGGGCGGCGGCGTGCGGGGGGCCTATGCCAAAAATTCCATTGCCATGGCGCGGCGTCGTCTCCAGGAGGCCGAAGCGGTGGGTGCCGAGGTGGTCTTGACCGAATGTAACTCCTGCGTCCATAATCTCGGAAACGCCAAGTTGCGTAAGCAGAAGTTTCAGATCTACAATACAACTCAATTCATCAACAAATTGATGGAAGAGGCGTAACATCTCAAAAACCCGGGGATAAATCGATTGTGGTGTGGCATGGGGGTCTTTTTTTTCTTCCACATGCCCCCATATGACATGGCCTAGCGGCCGTCACAAAATGG
>CAZXCQ010000396.1:0-4032 GCA_964639275.1 uncultured Desulfobacteraceae bacterium
GCATTGAGAAAAAATTCCCTCTACTTTCCCTTCAACAGATTGAGTGCGTCCCTGACGTGCCTGTTCATTGCAAGGGGAATGGCCTTATAGAAACCATTGGCCACGGTGTATCGGGAGGAGTAAACCTCCAGAATCCGCTTTGATATGGTGATCCGCAGGTCTTCCCTCTGCTGCAAGAGATCGGAATTCTGACCGGGGTCCACCTTCAGGATGAGGGAATAGGCCTGGTCAAGGGATTCAATGGCATTTTCGAGATCGCCTTGTTGCCAGAAGTCATGGGAGGCCTGACAAAACTCAAGGGCCGAGTCAAGCAGTTCTTGATCGGTCTTCTTCCTTTTCTTTGAAGGAGAGATGGGGGTCTTGGAAGGGGCCGGGGGATTTACCTCCTGGGTCCTGGAAGGAGTTGCATCGCCTCTTGCCTCCTCGGTCTTGACAGGGATGGGGGCCTCCTGTAACCTTCTGGTCTTTCCAGAAAAGAGGGGTTGCCCGGTTTTTTCGGTCCTGGTATAGGCAATGATCCCCTCGGCTTTGCGGGGCGCAGGGGGGGCTAGGGTCTGCTGCCCTTTCTCGACCCTGGCCGATGGTGGCACCCCCCCTTTGGCGAGGGCTGGGCCTTTGGGGGAAGGCTGGGCCTCTTTTGAAACAGTTTCTTCCGGGGTTCGTTGGGTTTCAGGACCGGTGAGAAAGACATCGGGGGCACAGCTGCCGCAGGCCAGCACGGTGAACATGACAAGTACCCATCTCATAATGGATTTTCCGTAGCGAGATCTCATTTTTCCACTGTCATTGGGTCAGGAGTAGCAAGCTGGTGTCATTCTGTGGACACTGCAGTATAGAAAAAGCAATTCCAATGGTCAAGGGAAAAGGTGATCTTCGTGGCCATGACCCAACGGGTCAATGGGACTTTATATCTGCGAGGAGGGACACAAGTTGTCGGGGATTGTTCAACCCGGGGTCATCCAGGACCTTTTCATTTAATTCGCTCAAGATCCTTCCCACCTCCGGTCCGGGCGAGAGTCCCAGCACCGCCATCACGGTATGGCCATCAATGGCCAGATCTCTTTTCCTGATTGCCAAAGACGCCCGAAGCTGGGATCTTATTCTTTCCTCAAGTTGATCCAACAGGTCCAAATGGTTGTCAGAGAAGCCATGTGCCAATATGTCTGATCGGCGGAAGATCAATAGGTCCTCGATTTGCTCGACCCCCACACGCCTGATGAGTCGCCGGATCGCAGCGTCAGTCCAATCGGGGTGGTATCCGATCATGTGATGCCTGATGAGGTTGATGACCTTCCGGGTTATCTCCTGGCTAAACCTGAGACGCCCCATGATCTCCTTTGCCAGGTCGGCGCCCACCTTTTCATGGCCATAGAAGCGCCACTGCCCTCCCCGCTTTTTTCTTACCCTGGGTTTGGCAATGTCGTGGAGTAAGGCCGTAAGTCTCAAGACAGGGTCGGCTTTGACCGCATCAATGCTCTCCGTTATATGCCGAAAAATGGTATGCCTGTGGTGGTTATTTTGCCTCTTGCGGTAACCTTCGAGGAGTTCCGGGAGGAAGTGTCTTAGGAGGCCGGTGCGGACCATCAGGTTGAAACCCACCGAGGGTCTCGGGCTCATCAGGACCTTTATCAGCTCATCGCGTGTCCGTTCAGGAGCGACCGACTCAAGAAGAAAGGCCATGTCGGCAATGGTCTTGAGGGTGTGTGTCTCCACCCCGAACCCGAGCTCAGTAGCAATCCTGACGGCGCGCAAGAGCCGCAGCGGGTCTTCCAGGAAACGTTGCTCAGGGTCCCTGACTGCCCTGATCACCCCTTTAAAGAGGTCCTTTCTCCCGCCATAGGGATCAGAGATTTCATCCCTGTCCAGGTCAAGGGCCATGGCATTGATTGTAAAATCGCGATGGCCGAGATCCCCCTTTAGTCCTCCTTCCCCTGACCTGAAAGGGGTTACATGAAGGTGGTGCCCGGAATCCACCAGTGTCACTGTATCCTTTTTGAGGACAAAATACCGTTTATCATAAAATATTCTCTCGATTTCCACGGTCGTGGCAGAGGTGGCCACATCCCAGTCGGTTACCGACCGACCCAGATATGCGTCTCTGAGCGCCCCACCCACCAGATAGGCCTGATGCCTGGCGTCCTTGAGTCTTTTGCAGATAAATGTGACGAAACTTGGGATATGGGGCATGATCACGGGCTTCAGACAACTGGTGTCATCTGGCATAACTGTGAAGCCCTGACAGATAATTGACCCCGAAGTAGGTGAAGAGCACAGAGCAGAAGCCAATAATGCATAAGATGGAGATCTTTTTTCCCTTCCACCCCCTCACCATACGCGAATGAATCACCGAGGCATATACCAGCCAGGTGATAAGAGACCATGTTTCTTTGGGGTCCCAGCTCCAATAGCTGCCCCACGCCGAATGTGCCCAGACAGCCCCGGTGATAATCCCGAGGGTGAGCATGAGAAAGCCAATGACCACCATCTGATAGTTTAGCTCATCGATTAGGCCCGGTCGTGGAATGAGTTTCAGGAATATACTTGTTCCGTGGGTGGTCTCCAGCCCCTTTATCAGATACATCATACTCAGGCCAAAAGATAGACCCATGGCGGCATAACCAAAAAAGCAGGTAATCACATGGGCAATAAGCCAGTTGCTCTTGAGCGCAGGGATCAATGGTTGGATATGGCTCTCCATGGCGGGGGAGAAGGAGGCATATGCCAGGGCAAGAAAGGCCAGGGGCGTTACAAAGGCCCCAAGGGTCTTCGTGCCTGTCCTTCGCTCCACGATCATATAGAGCAGGACAATGGCCCAGGCAAAGAAAATGAGGGATTCATACAGGTTTGAAAGGGGCGCATGTCCGATACCCAGACCATAGGACTCGACCCACCTGAGGATGATGGCGAAGGTTTGGATGGCCAGACCGCCAAATGTGACCCCGGTGGCAAGCCGACCAAAGAGGTCCTTCCCCATGACCATCATCAGGAGGTAGAGTACAAAGGACGCAAAGTAGACAAAGGTGATGTAACCCAGGATCGTGGAGCTTAGCATGTCCTATTTTTCCCCTTCCTCAAGCCTGTTTTTGAGCTCTTGGGTGAGTCCCTCTAGGTGCCTCTTGAGCCCGACCGGATTCTTGTTGGCGGTTCCCGCAACACTGATTCTGATCGCATCCCCCTCTTTTGATACACGCAACCAGGTCCTCCTGTGGGATGTGAAAAAGGTAATCCAAAAGCCAAACACCATCAGAAAAAAACCCACCCATACGACAAAGACCCCCGGGTCCTTATTGACCTGGAGCCCGGTATAATATCTGGCCTCCACCCCCTCCAAGAAAAATGTATAAGCCCCAAAGGCAGAGGGGTTGAACTTGGGGGATTCAGCCATGGGCCGGGGCAGCCTTTTCTTGACCATTTCCTGGTCCTGAAATACCCAAAAATCCATCTCCTTTCCCTCTCTGGGTTGAACCGAGATGAGTATGGCCGGTCCTAGACCCATAATGTCACCCCGGATATCTCGGACACTAAATTGCCCCTCCCCGCCCGGCAACTCGACCGGCTGGCCCGTCTTGACCTGCATTGTGGTGTCTTTTGATCGGGGCTCAGGGCCTGATATGCGGAGACGGACCATGTCCCCCGGGACAGTCCCATAGCTCGACTGATAAAAGGTAATCCCCCTGAACCGGGTGGGATGATTGACCAGGAGGCCTGTCCTTTTTGCCTCTTTCCCGTCAACATAAAACCTGAGGTCTGACCGGTACTCCCTGGGGGCGCCTGTATCATAAAATTCCACGGTGAATTTGTCGCACCCCACCTCGAATCCCAGTTTGAGCGGGATCATGCCTTTTCGCCGGGTCACGGCATCGATACGCTCCCCTTCCAGGATGTTGACATAGGCCTCAAAGCCGAAAAATGATCCCACCAGGGCGCCGATCAGGATAAGGAGTACGCTCAGGTGGACTATATAGACACCAAAATAGGAAAATCGACCCTTTCCTCCGTAAAAATAACGAATTTCCCGGGTTTCTTTTTCCG
>CAZXCQ010000397.1:0-3989 GCA_964639275.1 uncultured Desulfobacteraceae bacterium
CATCCCCTTTTATTGTAATACGGGCATTTAAAATTGCAAATGACATTTCCGACGAAGGGACTGTTGTGAAGCTTGGAGGCGTTGGATTTTCTTTGCCAAGGGGCTATATCTGTGATAAAAAACACAAAATGAAAACAGGCAGATGGGAAGACCATTACACCCGCCTGGCCAGGGAGGAAAAGTGGCCCGCACGGTCGGTCTATAAGCTCAAAGAGATTGATGAGAGATTCAAGATCATTCGCAAGGACGACCGAATCTTGGACATGGGTTGTTTCCCCGGCTCATGGTCTCAGTATGGGGCAAAAAAGGTCGGCCCAAAAGGGGAGGTCGTGGGCATAGACCTGATCCAGCCCGATCCGTCCTTCTCGGCCAACTTCAGGTTTGTTCAGGCCGATGTCTTGACCCTTGACATCAAATGGCTTGTGGAAGAGATCGCTCCAAGGGATGTTGTGATCAGCGATCTGGCACCCAAGACCACGGGCATAAGGTCGGTGGACACAAGCCGCTCCATTGAGCTCGGAACGAGGGCCGCCCAAATCGCCTGTGCCGTGCTCAAAAAGGGGGGACATTTTTTGTGCAAGGTCTTTGAAGGGGAGGGGTTCGGGAATTTTCGGTCCGAGACCTCGGGACACTTTAGGCGGGCAAGGCTTTTGAGACCAACAGCCACCCGCAAGGCGAGCAGGGAGATATATCTGATAGGATTGGGTTTTGTAAAATAGGTAATTGATTGCGATAGGTGATCTGGAGGGATCAAGGGCACTTTGAGACCTCTGTTTCAATCACTTGATCAACGGATAAGATATTGGGGAGGGCGATATGTCGGGTCATTCAAAATGGAGTTCGATAAAGCACAAGAAAGGGGCTGCGGATGCCAGAAGGGGCAAGATCTTTACAAAGCTCATCAAGGAAATAACCGTGGCGGCGCGTCTGGGAGGTGGCGATCCGGAGGGAAATCCTCGTCTGAGAGCCGCTATCGCCGCGGCCAAGGCTGAAAATATGCCCAAAGAGAATATCGAAAGGGGCATCAAAAAGGGCACCGGCGAACTTGAAGGGACCTCTTATGAAGAGGCCAATTACGAGGGGTACGGCCCGGGTGGTGTGGCCGTCCTTGTGGATTGTCTGACAGACAACAAGAACAGGACCGTGGCAGACGTCAAACATCTTTTTGAACGCCACGGGGGAAACCTCGGGGAACCCGGATGCGTGGCCTGGATGTTTCAGAAAAAGGGGCTTATTGTATTTGAAAAGCACAAAGTGGACGAAGAACAGCTCCTGAATTTGGCCCTTGAGGCCGGGGCAGAAGATGTCAAGGAGCAAGAGACCGAGTTTGAGGTCATTATGGATCCAGCCGACTTTGAAGCGATAAAAAGCGCGGTGGATGAGGCGGGGTTGCCCTATACCTTTTCTGAGGTGACCATGGTCCCAAAGAATACGGTGGACGTGGAGGGGAAAAAGGCCCAGCAGCTCCTGAATCTGATGCAGGCCCTTGAGGACCACGATGACATCAGCCACGTCTATGCCAACTTTGATATCTCCGATAAGGTCATGGAGGCCCTGAGCTGATGTTGGTGCTGGGGGTAGATCCCGGCTCAAAGGTCACCGGGTATGGTCTGGTGGAAAAAAAAGACGACAAAATGGTCTGCATTGATTCCGGCCATATCCGATTGCCCGACAAGACCCCATTCTATGACAGAATCCACAAGATCTTTAAGGGCATGGCAGAGATAATGAACCGGTGTCGTCCCCAGGAGATGGCCATCGAAGATGTATTCTACGCCAAGAACATCAAGACAGCGCTAAGGCTGGGCCACGCCAGGGGAGCCGTATTGATCGCGGCCGCCGAATGCCAGATCCCCATCTTTGAATACACACCGCTGGAGATCAAGAAATCGGTGGTGGGCTATGGCAGGGCCGGCAAAGAGCAGGTACGCGCCATGGTTCAGGTGATATTGAAACTCAAAAGCCAGCCAGATCTGGACGCCTCAGATGCCTTGGCCACTGCCATATGCCACCTGAACTGGTCAAGATTTGAAGATCCCTGCTAACCCCCGGGGTTTTTGAGAGGTCAGATGATAGCGTACTTAAGCGGCCGGTTACTCAGAAAGACACCCGGCTCGGTCATAATTGATGCAGGGGGAATCGGTTATGAGGTCATTGTCCCCCTCTCAACCTTTTGTTCGCTCCCCCAAAAGGACCAGAAGGTTACTCTCAATATCTATACCCATGTCAGGGAAGATACCCTGGCCCTTTTTGGCTTTGGCACCGAACTGGAGAAAGAGATCTTTCTGATGCTGACCTCTGTGTCGGGGATCGGCCCGAGGCTCTCGGTCAACATCCTTTCCGGGATCGGCCCCCAGGACCTCTTGGATGCAATGGCCCGAGGGGATGCCGGACGGCTCCAGGCCATTCCAGGGGTGGGCAAGAAGACCGCCGAAAGAATAGCCCTGGAACTGAGGGAGCGCGCCTCAAAGGCCCTGGGAAACCAGGAGATCTGTGCGGTTCCGGTCGTCGATGCCGAGGAAAAACGCCTGATGGATGATGCCCTCTCGGCCCTCCTGAACCTGGGGTATTCGGCGAAGGCGGCAAGGGCCGCGGTGGAGAAGGCCCGGCCCGGGATAGAGGAGATAACCCTGGAAGATCTGATCAGGAAGGCCCTAAAGGCCCTTGCCTAAAGGATGACCCATGGAAGAAAGAATCATTGGTCCCGAACCCCGGGCCGATGAAATCCCGGCAGAGATAGGTCTGAGACCCGGCAACCTTGAAGAATTTGTCGGCCAGGAGGAGATGAAACGGAATCTTCGCGTCTTTATCGAGGCCGCAAAGAACCGGTCCGAGGCCCTGGATCACGTCCTTTTTCACGGAAGCCCGGGCCTGGGAAAGACATCCCTTGCCCATATCATCGCAAACGAACTCCAGGTAAATATCAAGGGCACCTCCGGTCCCGTCATCGAGAAACCGGGGGACCTTGCGGCCATTCTGACCAGCCTTCAGCCAAAAGATGTGCTTTTTATCGACGAAATCCATCGTCTCAACCATGTGGTCGAAGAGATCCTCTACCCCGCAATGGAAGACTACCAGCTTGATATCATCATCGGCCAGGGCCCTTCGGCCCGGACCATGAAGATCCCCCTGCCGCCCTTTACGCTGGTCGGTGCCACCACACGGGCAGGGCTCCTGACACCGCCCCTGAGAGATCGGTTCGGGGTGGTCTTGCGGGTGGATTTTTACAGGCCCGAGGATCTCACCCAGATCATTGTCCGCTCTGCCAGGCTCCTGGAAATCCCCACCCGAGAAGATGGCGCCTGGGAGATCGCTAGGAGGGCCAGGGGCACGCCAAGGGTTGCCAACAGGCTCCTGAGACGGGTCCGTGACTTTGCCCAGGTCAGGGCCGATGGGATCATCACCCGGGAGGTGGCAAGCGGGGCACTGGATATGCTGGAGGTGGACGAAGAGGGGCTGGACAAGATGGATCGGTATATTATTACAACCATCATCGAAAAGTTTGACGGCGGGCCGATCGGCCTGAACAGCCTCTGCGCGGCCGTGAGCGAGGAGAAGGATACCATTGAAGACGTCTACGAGCCCTTCTTGATCCAGGAAGGCTACATCAAGCGGACATCACAAGGCAGGGTTGCCACAAAACGCGCCTACCGTCATCTGGGTTTTCCGGTAAAGGAACAGCCAAGCACCCTTCAGAAGAAGCTGTTTTGAGGAATCAACCACCACCCCTAAAAGGGGTGGCTTGGATGGTGACCCTAAAAGGGTCTTTGACAAAACAATTTTCACCGCAGAGGCACAAAGAACGCGGAGTCCGATCTATTTTTTGCTTTGCGCTGAGACGCCGCAAAGCAAAAAGGAACCGTCTTTATTTTGCAGTGCTCTCGACCGCAATTGAAATGGAAAAATAGAAGTATCATATGCCCCTATTAATCCCGAATTCAAGCAGAGCTGAGTGGTTTTCCATTGCCGTCGTCCCTGCCCCGTTAAAT
>CAZXCQ010000398.1:0-3939 GCA_964639275.1 uncultured Desulfobacteraceae bacterium
AGAAAAAAAGACCCCCATGCCACACCTTTGCCCCTGTTTTTTGAGATGTTACAGTATTTCATAATAATGAAACGCCTTGACAAAAAGAAGCCCAATTGGGTATGCAGGAAAAATCACTGACACGATATGCCGGAGGCCTGTGAGATGGTTCAGGTTGGGGAGCTTCAGCAGGGTGACACCATCTTAAAGCTCGAAGATGTCCACATGTATTTTGGTAAGGTAGCCGCCCTCGCCGGAGTGGACCTGGAGGTAAAAAAGGGCGAGATTCACTCAATTATTGGACCAAACGGGGCCGGCAAGACAGTGATGATGAATTGCATCAATGGTCTCTATAGACCCCAGCGGGGGGATATCTATTTTAAGGGACAAAAGGTCAATGATCTTAAGCCTTACCGCCGCGCCGGGCTGGGACTGTCGCGCACCTTCCAGAAGATAGAGCTTTTTGGCGGGATGACGGTGCTTGACAACATCCGTCTTGGAAGACATATCCATCTGAGGAGCGGCATCTTGAGTGGTTCTGTTTATGTGGGGAAGACCAAGCAGGAAGAGCTGGAGGCCAGAAAGTTTATCGAGGAGGAGATTATTGATTTACTGGAGATTGAAAGTATAAGAGATAAGACAGTCCATATGCTCCCCTATGGTTTTCAAAAACGAGTGGAGCTGGGAAGGGCCCTGGCCCTCAACCCTGAGCTTTTGTTGCTTGATGAACCACTGGCCGGGTTGAATCTTGAAGAGGTGGAAGATATGACCCGTTTCATCCTCGACCTCAACGAGGAGGAACGGTGGAAGGTCACCTGTGTCCTGGTAGAACATGATATGGGTGTGGTCATGGACATCTCTGACAGGGTATTTGTGTTGAATTTTGGGAACAAGATCATGGACGGGTCACCCGAAGAGGTCCAAAATAACCCGGAAGTGATTAAGGCCTACCTGGGTGAGGAGGATATGTATTCCACAAGGAGGTAAAGGAAGGAATGAACGGAGCCGGGATAGAAATCACCAAGGACCTCACGATTCCGAAGCTCTTTCTCAGGCAGGCCAAAAGATACGGTAAAGACAAGGTGGCCATGAGGGAAAAGGAGTTTGGTATATGGATTCCTTTTTCGTGGCAGGACTACTATGAAAACGTCAAATACCTCTGTCTGGGGATGGTCAGCCTCGGTCTCAAGCGGGGAGACAAGGTTGCAATGATCGGCGATAACCGGCCCGAGGGACTTTGGGCTGAAATGGCCGCCCTTTGTGCAGGAGGCATCGGTGTATGGCTCTTCCAGGACTGTATGATGGAAGAGGTCAAATATATTATTGATCATTCAGATACCAAGATTTTTGTGGGTGAGACCCAGGAGGAGGCTGACAAGGCATTGTCTATCAAAACCGATTGCCCCCGCTTGGAATGGATTGTCTGGGATGACCCAAAGGGTATGAGAAACTACGCCCAGGAGTATCTGATAAGTCTAAAAAGGGTCCAGGAACTGGGAAAGGAACTGGACGAAAAGGAGCCTGACCTCTTTGAAAAGATGGTAAACGAAGGACATGGCGATGATATCTGTCTCCTCTTTTATACATCCGGCACCACGGCCCTTCCCAAGGGCGCCCTGTTGAGCCACCATAACATGCTGACCATGGGACGCAACCTCATGGCCACCGACCCCTGTTTCGATACCGATGACTTTGTCTCCTATCTACCCTTTGCCTGGATCGGGGAGCAGATGATGTCCATTTCCTGCGGGCTACAGATTGGATATACCCTCAACTTTCCCGAAGAACCGGATACGGCCCAGGAAAATATCAGGGAGATTGGCCCCCACGTCATGTTTGCGCCCCCCAGGCTCTATGAGGGGATGACCCGGAGTGTCCAGGTCAAATACATCGACTCCACCTGGACCAAGAGAAAGGTCTATGAGTTTGCCACCAAGGTAGGCTATAAGATGGCGGACCTTAAGTTCCAAAAGAGTGCCGTGCCCTGGTACCTCAAATTCTTGAACTGGGTGGGCTATATTACCATGCAGAAGAAGCTCAAGGATCACCTGGGGATGTCGCGCCTCAGACATTGCTACACGGGTGGTGCAGCCATGGGCCCTGACCATTTCCGGTTCTTTCATGCACTCGGGGTTAATCTCAAACAGATATACGGTCAGACCGAAATCGCCGGGATCTCCATCGTTCACCGGGACGGGGATGTAAAGTTCGACACCGTCGGAACACCCATACCCGAGACCGAGGTCAAGATCACCGAAGAGGGCGAAATCATATCCAAGAGCCCTTCGGTGTTTCATGGGTATTACAAAAACCAGGAGGCCACCGAGAAGAGCCTGGTGGATGGCTGGCTCTACTCCGGGGACAAGGGATTTATCGACGAAGACGGCCATCTGGTCGTATTTGACCGCTCCAAGGATGTGATGACCCTGAGTGATGGCAGACCCTTTTCACCCCAGTATCTGGAAACACGGCTCAAGTTTAGCCCCTTTATTCAGGAGGCCTGGGTGATCGGGGACAAAAGGGATTATGTGGCCTCTGTGATGTGTATCGATTATTCGGTGGTGGGGAAGTGGGCCGACGAGAAGAAGATTAACTATACCAGCTATCCCGAATTGTCTCAGAAACAAGAGGTCTACGATCTGGTTCAGAAACAGATTGAGGAGGCCAACAAGGACCTTCCTGGACCGGCAAAGATTCGCAAGTTCATCAATCTTTATAAGGTCTTTGATGCGGACGACGAGGAACTCACAAGGACCTCAAAGCTGAGGCGGGCCTTTGTGGAAAACCGATACAGAGATATCGTAGAGGCCCTCTATTCTGATGCCGATACCGTTCATATGGATACAACCATCACCTATGAGGATGGGAGGGAACAACGGATAAAGACCGATTTACACATCCAAGAGGTCAATGTTTGAACCGTAGGCAGCGGGGAGTGAGGAGGAAGTAAGGGATGGAGCTGTTTCTTATGAGCCTGGCCACGGGGATTATGGTGGGGGGCATCTATGCCCTAGTTGCCTTGGGGTGGGTCCTCATCTACAAATGCTCTGGTGTCCTCAACCTGGCGATGGGTGAATTGACCCTTATCGGGGCCTATGTCACTTACAGCTTTTACGAGGCGGGCGTCCCATTTGTCCCTGCTGTACTATTGACCCTCCTTGTAGGAATCGTCCTGGGTTTTTTGACCGAACGTATCTTCCTTGACAAGCTCATCGGAGAGCCGCTTCTTGCCGTCATCATGGTGACGGTGGGGATCTCCTTTTTTCTAAAGGGGCTTATCGGATATCTTTGGGGGGCCGATACCCGGGTCTTTACCCCGCCCATATTTGACATCAAACCGATCACGGTTGGGATGCTCAAACTGTCTCCCGTTTATCTCTGGTCATTTGTCCTGTCCATTGTGCTTCTCGTCGTGCTTGTGTCTTTCTTCAAGTACACGCGGTGGGGTCTTTCCATGCAGGCCACTGCCGATGATGAAACGGCCGCCCTCTCTTTGGGGGTGAGCGCCCGGTTCGTGTATGCGGCCGCGTGGGCCATCGCCTTTATGAGCGCAGGCGTAGGGGGTGCCTTGCTCGGAAACATCAATGGCATCAATATCTCTGTAGGCTATTTGGGGCTGCTGGTGTTGCCGGCAGTGGTGCTTGGCGGCCTCAATTCCGTACCGGGCGCAATTGTTGGCGGCATCCTGATCGGGTTGCTCCAGAATCTTGCAGGGACCTATCTTGATCAGTTTTTCCCTGGGGGCGTAAAGGAGATTGTGCCCTTCGCCTTTATGGCGGTATTTCTCCTCTTTAAACCTTATGGCCTCTGGGGATGGGAGCGGATTGAGAGAGTCTAAATGGATTTTAGAATTTGGATTTTAGAATTTGGATTTTGGTAACACTTTAGGCGTTTAAAAGAAGGGCAATGGGGGTTCCGTTTTGAAGGGTGTATCCCTGTCTGAGACCGTTAGAGAGCGTT
>CAZXCQ010000399.1:0-3938 GCA_964639275.1 uncultured Desulfobacteraceae bacterium
GAATAGCTGAACTATTTCGAGGACTTCACGATTGAGCGGCGACCGAAGATGGCCCAAAGCTGAGATGGGAAAATGTTAAGTTGTTTTTGAACGAGCCCTTAGTGGACCTGCATCAGGTCATCCGGCGGTCTATTGGAAACACTCCCGTTTATACCCCCGATATCCACCGACACGCTCTTGGATATCCCGACCTCTTCCATGGTGATTCCAAAGAGCCGATCCGTGATTTCCATGGTCCTCCGGCTATGGGTTACCATGATTACCTGAGAGGATTTCTTGATTTCCCCCAGGAGGTTGTTGAACCGGTCTATATTGGCCTCATCCAGGGGAGCGTCCACCTCATCCAAGAGACAGAATGGGCTCGGTTTGATCATATAGATGGCAAAAAGGAGGGCCATGGCCACCAATGCCTTTTCCCCCCCGGAAAGGAGTCCCATGTGGCTCAGCTTCTTGCCCGGCGGTTGAACCTCCACCAGAACCCCACTTTCCAATGGTCTTGTCTCATCAATTAGCTTGAGCCCGGCGCTGCCACCGTTAAAGAGAACAGAGAAGATCTGCTTTAGTTTCTTGTCCACTTCCTGGAAGGTCTCAGTAAATCTTTCCAGGGAGGTCTTGTTGATCTTTCTTATGGCGGTCCTCAAAGACTCGATGGAATTGATCAGGTCTTCCTTCTGGCCCTGTATGAATCCATGGCGCTCCTTCAAGGCCTCAAGCTCTTTGATCGCTGTAAGGTTTACATCTCCGAGCCTTTGCCTTAGCCCTTTTTTGAGTTCGATCTTTTCCTCCACCTCTCTCTGGGAGAAGGTTTCTTCCAGGTATTGACCATGGATCTCGGGGAGGTTCATGTTGAATTTCTCCCTGACCAGTTCGTCGAGGCTGTTCATCCTGAATTGAATCTCGGATTGCTCCATTTTGGCCCTGTTGATCGTATCCTTTAGGGTCTCCGCCTCTCCCCTGAGCTGCTCGGCAGTGCCTTCCTGTTCTCTAATCCTGTCCTGCAATGCCTGCCTGTCCCGTTCGGCCTGGCTGACCTCCTTTTCTGATTCCTTCGACTCCTCAAAGACCTCCTTTAGCTCCTCTTCGATGGCCTCTTTTCTCATCTGGTACTCATTGCGCCTCTGACGGCCCAAGGTGATCTCCTCTTCGATCTTCTGGAGTCGCGTTGAGGATTCATCTGTAAAGTCATCCAGCCTTTCCATCTGGCGGGCCAGCCCCCGTTTTTCTTCTTCAAGAATCCGGTAATCCGCCTTAAGCCCCGTAAGTTCATCTCGAAATTGATCAAACTCTTTTTCAGCCTCTTCAAGCTCATTTTTCTTTTCCTGAAAGTATTCCTCCTTTAATCTTCGTCTTTCCTGCTGCTGGTGGAGTTCCACATCAAGCCTGGAGAGTTCCTCCTTGTGCCTTTTCTCCTCCGTGTCACTCTTTTCCAGGTCCTTTGACAACCGGTCACGCAATCTTTCCAGTTGATCCATTTCCTGGCCAAGACGGAAGAGGACCTTGTCAAGCTCGTTTATTTCATCCTGACAGCCCCACTTCTTTTCAGCCAGTTCTTCCAGCGAATTTTTCTCTTCCTGGATCTCCATGAGTACATCTTCAAGCCTGAGTCTTAGATCCTCAACGCCTTTTTGATGCTTATCCGTCTTTTCTCTCAGTTCGACAATTTCCCTCTTCCTAAAGAGAAGGCCGCGGGAGCCCTGAGTAAGCCTTCCGCCGCTGATTACACCTCGCTGATCGACCATGTCTCCTTCAAATGTCACAAAACATGTGTCTTTTCCATTGCTCTTCCAGGCGGATACCGCCTGATCCAGGTCATTTGCCAGGACCGTATTTGCCAGGAGGGTATCGATAAGGGGTCTGAATTTTTCGGGTACCGAGACAAAGTCTGTCAGGGGCGGAAGTTCCGGGTTGTTTATCTTTTCCTTTTTATCCCCGTTTAGGTCCTGAATGGGGACAAAACTGCTTCTTCCTTTTGCCCTCGTTTTCAAATACGCGATGGCCTCCTTGCCATCCTCCTGTGATTCCACAATGACGTACTGGAGCTTGTCTGCCAGGACCGCCTCGACCGCCTGCTCGTATTCGGTGTCCACCTGGATGATGTCTGCCACGAGACCCAGGATATGGCCCTGTTGGTGCGCCGCCAGATCCTTGGCCTTCATTATGGTCCTGACCCCTATCTTGTACCCTTCAAAGTTCTCTGTCATGGCCTGCAGGCTGACCAATCGGGATTGACACACATTGTACTCTGTTTCCACCGATTTGAGTTCACCCTCGACCGCGGCCTTTTTGTTTTCCAGCCCTTCAAGGGCCGTATTTTCGTGCTCAATGGAGCTCTCAATTTCCCGCAGTTTTTCGAGGGCGGCCTCCCTGGCAAGGCCCTTCCTCTCGGAGGCCTTTAGGATGCTTTCAACCCGACTCCCCACCTCCTCGATCTCCTTTTGCAGGCGGGAGCGGCTGTCGGTGATTTGACTGAGGATCTTGTTCAGGTAACCTGACTCATGACTGAGTCCCATTTCCCTGTCCGCATTGGCGTTCAATTCGGCCCTTGCCTCTTCATGGGCATCCCGTATCTCCTTTAGCAGCCCTCGCCGGGTGTTTAGCCTCTCCTCCCTGATGGAAATCTCCCCTTCGAGCTTTATGGAACGCTCCTTCATCCCCTCCAGCTCATGGCCAAGATTCTTCATCTCCGTGTCAAGATCGGCGAGCCTATTTTTGATCTCCTCTTTTTCGTCTCTCAGCCTCTGTTCCAGTTTCTCCTGCCCATTCAGCTCCCCATTGAGGGTCTCTATGCCGGCCTCCTTTTTATGGAGCTTTTCCCTCAGCCTGAGGTATCTCTCCCGAGACATGGCAAGATCCGAATCCCTTTCTTCCAGCTCCAGGTGCATGGTCTCCACCCGCGCATTGATTTGGGAGAGCTGCGTAGACAGGGCAAGTTCCTGGTTGACCAGATCCTCGGTGGATCTTGACTTTGCCCCCGACTCCTCCCTGAGCCGGGCATAGGTGTTGGCATACAGGATGAGCTCCAGATCCTGGATTTCTTCACAGATCCTCTTGTAGCGTCTGGCCTTGGATGCCTGTCTTCTGAGGGATCTCATCTGAGTCTCAACCTCTCCGAGTATGTCTCCCACACGCTGAAGGTTGGCCTCGGTAAGCTCTATCTTTCTCTGGGCGGCCTCAACCTTTTTCCTGTATTTTGTTACCCCTGCCGCCTCTTCAAGCATGACCCGGGTATCTTCCGGTTTCTGCTCGAGGATGGTCCCTATTTGTCCCTGACTGATGATGGAATAGGCCCTGTTGCCCAGGCCGGTATCCATAAAGATCTCCTGAATATCTTTGAGCCTGCAAGGAATATTGTTGATTCGGTATTCGCTTTCCCCTGACCGATACAGGCGCCGGGTAATTGACAACTCGCTATCCTGCGCAAAGGCGGGGGGAAATCGGCCGTCCCCATTTTCAAAGGTAAGAGAGACCTCGGCCATCCCCATCGGTTTATAATCCCCGGCCCCGTTGAATATCACATCCTCCATCCGTCGGCCCCTGAGCTGCTTGGGGCTCTGCTCACCCATGCACCACCTGATCGCATCAACAATATTGCTCTTGCCGCAGCCATTGGGTCCCACAACCCCGCTGATCCCCATGGGGAAGGCGATATCCTGCCTGTCCATAAAAGACTTAAAGCCCAGGATAGAAACCTTTTTGATCTTCATCGTATCCTCCTCCGCTTCTCTACTCGAGGGAAAAATGCCCAAGGATTAGCAGCAAGAACCCGCGGCACAGAAATCGGGGGTAGGCCAGGAGTAACCTTTTGAATTTGTTGATTGTTTTCCATGTCTAACGCCCCTGGTCCGTGATTTTCGGGTTATTGGACCCCCTTTTACCAGATTGACAAGGTCTTGTAAAGCAAAAATACAATATGGTGTATAAGAAAAAAAAAGATATAC
>CAZXCQ010000400.1:0-3911 GCA_964639275.1 uncultured Desulfobacteraceae bacterium
AATCAAATAAACTTTACTTTATACAATTCCATATGCTAAGTGTAAAGAACAAATTAGACCAAGCCACTACTTTGGTCCTTTGAAACCGGTGAAACGGGGATTCCGAATTCCCATTCTCCTGTTCAGGTGCCAAACCGGAAAAAAGCTAAATTGATACACATTGAGGATTAAACAAACCCTTTCACGCCCCTATGAGCAATGCTTGCCAAAGTACTTAGCAGCGCTGTAATGGGTATCGATGCCTATATCGTGGATGTCGAAGTCGATATCTCCCAAGGACTCCCTTCGTTTGCCACGGTGGGTCTACCGGAAGGGGCGGTTCGGGAGAGCAAAGATAGGGTCAAAGCCGCTATCAAGAACTCCGGTTATCATTTCCCTTCGGACCGGATCACGGTAAACCTGGCCCCTGCTGATATCAAAAAAGAGGGCTCTGCATTTGATCTTCCCATTGCCATTGGTATCCTTGCCGCCACAGAACTCCTGCGGGGGGTCTCTCTTTCCCACTACCTCTTTCTGGGAGAGCTGGCACTGGACGGGCTCTTGAGGCCGATCAAGGGTGCCCTTCCCATAGCCATTACCGCAAAAGAGTCGGGGATCAAGGGTATCTTCCTTCCGCCGGAGAACGCCCCGGAAGCAGGCGTTGTGGAAGGTGTGGATATCTACCCGGTTGATACCCTTTTTCAGATTATCGATTTCTTTGTGGGCGTGTCAAAGATAAGTCCCTTTCGGGTGGAAATCAACAAGCTGTTTCAAGCACGGGATGCGGAGGTAGATTTTAGGGAGGTCCGCGGTCAGGAAAACGCCAAGAGGGCCTTGGAGATCGCGGCCGCAGGGGGGCACAATCTCATCATGATCGGCCCGCCGGGTTCGGGCAAGACCATGTTGGCAAGACGCCTCCCTACCATACTCCCGGAGCTTAGCTTTGGTGAATCGCTCGAGACATCCAAGGTCTACAGCGTGATGGGTCTCATGCCCAAAGGGCACGGCCTGATCACCATACGGCCATTTCGATCCCCTCACCATACAATTTCGGATGCAGGGCTGATCGGGGGCGGGCAGACCCCGAGGCCGGGTCAAGTAAGCCTAGCGCACAACGGGGTCCTCTTCCTGGATGAATTGCCCGAGTTCAGAAAAAACGTCCTGGAGGTCTTGAGGCAACCCATGGAGGACGGGCATGTGACGATCTCCCGCGCCAATTCAACGGTCACCTATCCGGCTGATTTTATGCTGGTGGCAGCCATGAACCCCTGTCCCTGCGGTTTCCTGGGGCACCCCAAGCGTGAGTGTAGCTGTTCATTCTTGCAGGTCCAGCGATATCGATCCAAGATATCCGGTCCGCTGATGGACCGAATCGATATCCACCTGGAGGTGCCATCGGTCCCGTACAAAGATCTCTCCTCGATCCGGGAAGGGGCGAGTTCAGCAGAGATTGCCGAGAGGGTGACCCGGGCAAGAGAGATTCAGGCAAAGAGGTTTGCGGGGAGGGGTCCACATTCGAATGCTGCGATGAAAAACCGACAGATCAAGGAGTTCTGTAAGATTGACACTGAATCGAGCGCGTTGCTGGAAAAGGCCATGGACAGGTTCGGCCTTAGCGCAAGGGCCCATGCCCGCATATTGAAGATCGCCCGGACCATCGCCGACCTGGAAGCGAGTGCAGAGATCAAGTCCCCGCACGTAGCAGAGGCCATTCAATACCGGACACTTGATCGGAAGGTGTTGAGGTGAAAGGGAATACCTAGATTCTTCGGAAGATGCCGTAACGAGAGATCAACTCAGATTAGGTTTTGATGGGGCTTGCAACGCAGCGGAACCTGGCGTTAAAGGGCTTCTTCTAAGAATCTCTGATTTTCCCGGCTCCCATGGCGGTATTGTCCATCGATTTGGAGAGTTTTACCTTAAACCAGGGCTGATTGGCAGGGCCTGCGTCGAATTGCTGAAGAGCAACAATTTCCCTGCTTGAACAACCTGTCCGCCTCAATCGTTGATTCGCCAGAGGGTTTAATTGAAGTTCTGTACCTTGTCAGTGATTTGGAGGGTCATGAATCCGGCTCTGGATAATTGGGGTGAGAAACGGTTAGAAAGGCATGTCAAATCAGAAATCATAAGAGTAATACACCGCAATCCCCTTCTTCCGGGCATACTCTTCCACATCCTGAGCGCTGATCATGTAGGTCACCATTACAGGGAAGATTTCCTTAAAGATCTCTGAAAATCTCTTGATCTCTTTCCTGACAAATTCATCCACCCCTTTTCTCGAAAGCTGGCTCTTGGCCTCGCCCAGAATGATCACCTTGTCTCCGTTCCGGATGGCAGATCCAAAGATGTTTACCTCCACCATCTTTCCCTGAGAATCCTCGACAAACTGCCTCTTAAGGCGGCCTTCCACCTCCAGACCGTGTTCCTTCTTCAGCAAATTCAGCAGGGCCTTGAAGGCTTCATCTTCCAATCGGTAGCCCACTGTCGTGGCAAGCCCCCCTACCTGCTCGCGGGTCTTTCGGTGCTCCGTTGAGAGAAGCTGGAGGGCATGCTCGGTCCGCTCTTGGGCCTCGGCCAGTTCCTCCATCCGGACCTCGGTCCGTTTCTGCGCCTCGGCCAGCTCCTTCACAATATCGCGCAGCTCCCGAAAGTCATCCCGAGAGACAGTGTCAGCCCGGGAACGCTCCACCTCTTCTGCAAGGCTTAGAAATGCATCCCGGAAAGGCTCGTCTAACCGCTCGATTTTTCGGTAAAAACCAGGACTAATATGCATCTTCAAAACCCGATATATTGCTCAAGAGACAGTTCTTTTTAATTTTATTGGCAAAATCCCATCTTTGTCAAGCCCTGCTCAAAAACAAGCTGATATTTCCTCACAGCATTTGAAACAAGGTTATCCAAAACCGTGATATCCATACCCTTGTCCACGTACCCCTCGGGCTTGTATTTGTTCATTACCTGGAGAAGGTCGTGCTCGGACTGGAAGGCCGTGTAGAAGATAATGGGGACATCGGGAGATTTGGCCTTGAGCTTTGGATAGGTGGAAAAGCCGTTGAGTTCCCTCATCTTCACATCAAGGATCTCGCTGTGGACCGCAGGCGACAAGACCTCTACCTCCTTCTTGCCGCTCTCAGCGGTGAGGACCTCATACTTATGGGAAAAGACCCTGGTGAGACCGCGGCGGATGGATTCGTCGTCATCGATCACCAGGATAGGGACTTTTGGTTGATCGGCCGGAGGAGCTTCCTTTTCAGCTTCGAACTTTCTTAAAAGGTCTTCGAATTCAGCCAAAATGTAACCTTTGTTTAATTTAGCCACAGACACTCACACAGAGTCGCACAGACAAAGAGCTGGTCGGCGAACCCAACGGATCTACCCTCTTTTTGAGGCTTCCATTACGGTCATTCCAACTAATCTATCGCCTTTATACCGGAGCAACACCCCGTTATCGAGCATCTCACTATCAGTGGCCTTTTGCGGCCTGTCAAAACTCAAGTAAAGCACATCGGCTTCTTTGTCATAATCAACCCAGATTTTGTCCTTTGGAAATCGAAGTAGATGAGGCGTAGCCTTAAATACCTCACTTAGAACATATTGATCTAGTGCTTCTTTGGCCATACTTTTTTTCTCCTATCTATTTTTGACGTGAAATAAGCGGAGATAATAAAGCCATCCTTTCTTGCAATAGACTCTTTGTAAATTACACCCAGATAGCGCCTTCTCCCCATACCTTTTATGGCAATAAGTGCTCCCCCATACCCCTGAATAATGAGATCCGGATTTTCAACTGCCTGCAAAACATCATCATAATGGCCCGCCACGTCATCATGGTTTTCTGTGGAATAGGGAACGTTCTTCACATTTTCACTTTCATGGGAAATGATAAGACTTTTCCTCTTTAAGCCTCTCTCCCCGCTCTACTGACTGCGTAA
>CAZXCQ010000401.1:0-3910 GCA_964639275.1 uncultured Desulfobacteraceae bacterium
CTATGGCGCGTGATTTCTTTACGCTCTCTTACGGGCGAGTTATACACCCGAAAAACGGAATCCCCATACCCCGGGTTTCAAAAGGCTAAAGTGTTGCAAATTTCGTTGTTTCTTTGAGAGAACCAAGGACAATTCGGTTAGAATTTGGGGACCTGGACTATGACACCGGCGTGCAGATCCTTCTTTATGAGAAGGAGCCTTACCCTGCTCCCTGCCTTTCCCAATCATCTGAGTATGCCGTCGGATTCAAAGGCTTTTCCCTGACACAAAAACGGGATCCCTTCAACCCTTATCACTTCACTTTGGGGATCACTTTGCCCTTGCAACCTGTCCAGATTGAACGGTATTCGGTGGTGGAGAGATGCCAATGCGGCACATAGGAACGGCCCGTTGGTTCATCTCTTGGTGTGTTCTTGACCAAAACCCAAGATATGGAGAGAGGAGGAATGCCATGAAAAGGTATAGATTGGCACTGGGTGTTTTGCTTACGGTCTGCCTCGTCATGACGGTCGGTTTCCCTGCCTGGGGAGCAGACACCATCAAAGTCGGGGTTATCGGGCCCATGCATTTCCTGCAGGGCAAAGGCCACTGGAATGGGGCACTCCTGGCGCAGGAGGAAATCAACGCCAAGGGAGGCATCCCGGTTGGCAGCAAGAAACTCAAGGTTGACCTCGTCAAGGGGGATTCCAACGAGTTCCTGAGCATTACGGATGCCACCAACGCCATGGAGCGCTTGATGTCACAAGATCAGGTGGACTTTGTTGTCGGTGGTTTCAGGAGTGAGGCGGTCCTGGCCATGCAGGATATTGCCATGGACTACAAAAAGCTCTTCCTGGGTGTGGGCGCGGCACACCCGGAAATCTGCGCCAGGGTGGCCAAGGACTATGACCGGTACAAATACTGGTTTCGGGTCTCCCCCATTAATTCAAGGTACCTTGTCAAGGTCTGTCTGATCAACCTGGGAACGGTTGGCGCCATAGTGAAAAAAACGCTGGGTATTGAAAAACCCAAGGTGGCCATTGTGGGCGCAAAGGTCATGTGGGTAGACCCGATGATTGCCGCGATCAAGAAGTTTGTCCCCCAGATGGGTCTGGAGATGGTCGGCATCTGGAGACCATCACAAACGACCACCGACGTGACTGCAGAACTCACGGCCATACAGCGTTCAGGGGCCCAGATCATCTTCACCATCTTTTCTGCATCGGCGGGAATTACCTTTGCAAGACAGGCCGCCGAGTTCAAGATACCGGCCGCCTTTGTCGGCATCAACGTTGAGGCCCAGAAGGACGGCTTTATGGATGCCACCCAGGGTAAGGGCAACTATGCCGTGACCCTCAATACCTATGTGCGGGGCGTCAGTTACAATGATCTCACCGGCCCGTTTATCGAGAAATATATTCAGAAATTCGGGGAGACCCCTCCCTATACTGCCGCCACCTATGATGCCATAAACATTGCGGCCCAGACAATGACAGAGACCGGGACAACCGAGGCGGAAAAGTTGATTCCCGTGATCGAAAAGACCGTGTACATAGGGACCGCTGCCCCCAAGTCAAAGTTTGACAAAAACCACGACATTGTCTTTGGCCCGGGTTTTGCCACGGGCATGACCATCCAGTGGCAGGACGGTCAGATGAAGGCCTGGTGGCCAAACGGATGGGAGGGCGTCACATACAAGGGCATGGTCCCCTATAGGCTCCCACCGTGGATGATCAAATAATGGTATCAATTTAGCTTTCTGCCAATTGACAGTGGGACAGTGGTATGGGGGTTCCGTTTTCCTCCCCCATGCCACGCCAGAATTCATTATCCCTCCCGGGGAAAACAGGCTGCTGAGGCCCGATCGATATGATAATTGACATCATGATAAGCACTCTGATCAACGGCAGTGTCTACGCCCTCCTGGCCATCGGGTTCTCGTTGATATTCGGTGTGGCCCGCATCGTCAACATTGCCCATACCGCCTTTTACATGCTGGCCTCTTATGGCATCTTCTTTGGTACTCACAGATTGGGCCTCAACCCGGTTTTATGTATGCTGGTGGCCGTTGTGCTGGTGACCCTGGTCGGGCTCGTCTCCTACAAGCTCTTTATCGACCCCATACGGGAGCACGAGGCAGCGGTCTTGATCGCAACAATCGCCCTTGCCATGGTCTTCCAGGAGATCATGCTCATCATCTTTAGCGGGGACTTCCGGGGGGTGCCCGCCCTGATCGAAGGCTATTTCACGGTTCTAGGGGTCAAGATCTCGTATCAGCAACTGCTGACCGTTGGTGTGGCCCTGTTGGTGCTGGCCGGTGTCTGGGCGCTGTTGATGAAGACAAAGCTCGGGCTCGCCATCCGCTCCACTGCCGATGACCGGGAAGTGGCCAATCTGATGGGGATGGATGAGAGCCAGGTAGCCATGATTACCATGGGGATCTCGGTGGGGCTCGCGGCATTTTCAGGCGCCGTGGTCGTTCCCCTCGCCATTGTCAATCCGCATATGTGGATGGGTCCCTTGATCATGATGATGGCGGTGGTGGTCCTGGGGCTGCTGGGCAGTATCAAGGGGAGTTTTTTCGGGGCCTATATCCTGGGGTTTGCACAGGCCCTGGTGGTCTTTTTGATACCCATGGGTGCCTATCTCAAGGGCTCTGTGGCACTGTCCATCATGATCCTGGTGCTCTTGATCAGGCCCGAAGGCCTTTTTGGCGTCGCATTTGAGGAAGAGAGATAGGTATGGGGATCGTTGGTTTCTATCTAAAAAGGCTTTACACCATATTCAGGGGTGAAGTACTTGTTCTCCCCAGCCGGAGTGCCGTCCTCCTTTTCTTTTTGGCCCTGCTGATTTTGCCCGTTATCACCCGGGACCCTTACCTCCTCCGCATCCTGACCTTGACGAGCATCTTTGCGATCTTCGCCGCGAGCTGGGATCTCCTGTCCGGTTTTACGGGCCAGCTAAATTTTGGACATGCGCTCTTTTTTGGCATGGGCGCCTATACAACCGCCCTCCTAAATCTTCACGCCCACATACCGCCATGGGGCAGCGTACCCCTGGGGGCACTGGCCGCTGTTCTGGCCGGTCTGATCATCGGCATCCCCTGTCTCAGGCTCAAGGGCACCTACCTGGCCCTTACCACCTTGGCCTTCCCCATCATCTTGCTCGGAATCGTCTATGCCATTCCCGGAATAACCGGCGGGGAACTGGGGGTATCCGGCCTCTCGCGCCTGACCGGGTCACGCATGGGGGATTACTATCTGACCACAGTGCTCATGATCGGGCTATGCACCATTATGTGGAAGATCACCGACTCCAATACCGGGATTATTTTCCACGCCATCAGGGAAGATGAGGTGGCGGTGAGGGCCTCGGGCATAAACACCACCCGTTACAAGCTCCTGGCCTTTAGCCTCAGCGGTCTTTTTGCCGGGCTATCCGGCGGGCTCTATGCCCACTTTATGAGGATCGCCGGCCCGTCCAACCTGGAGGTCTCGATGTCTTTCACCGTCGTAATATGGGCCATATTTGGCGGGATTGTTACCATATACGGCCCCGTGGGCGCGGTCTTTATCCTCTTTCCCCTCCTGGAGTTTTTGCGGTTCTGGCCCGAATACCGCATTTTGATGTTCGCCGTGGTCATTTTGTTGATCCTCCTTTACATGCCCGGCGGCCTTTTTCCCTGGATACGGGACAAGATCGAAGCCGAGTGCCCCAGATGCAAGATCAGAAACGTGGCGACCCGGAAGACGTGCCGGATATGTACGGCGGAATTGCATTGACATGATGCCCCGTTGTCGGTTGTCCGTGCTCCGGGAACGACCCCATGACTCGAGACCGGGAAAGACAACACTAACATAACGTAACATCTCAAAGAACAGGGGGAAAGGTGAGGCATGGGGGTCTTTTTTTCTTCCACATGCCTCTAATA
>CAZXCQ010000402.1:0-3909 GCA_964639275.1 uncultured Desulfobacteraceae bacterium
TTTGGCAACCTCGATCTCCGTGATTTCTTAACGCTCTCTAACGGTCTCAGACAGGGATACGCCCTTCAAAACGGAACCCCCATTGCCCTCTCCAAGTACCGATTTTGAAAAAGCTAGATTGATAACGCAAAAGTTTTTTCTTAATCACGGCATAGACGCCGATCCCCTCTTCGTAATCAGCGTCTTGCGGTGAGTATTTACAAATGGTTCAACGCCTGGTTTCAGGGACGCGGAAGCAATCCATCAATTCATTGATTTGGTCGAGCTTATCGAGATCTTCGAGTAAGGAAAGCGACCTTTCTAATGACTGTTCAGGCAGGACTTCAGAGCAACAATCCCTGTACTTGTCCTGAATCTCCTGGAGACTCATGGGGTTCTCGGGATTGCCCTTGGCCTTTTGTACCGTAGCCTCCCGCAACCTGTCTCCTTTAAGAAAGGCCTTTACCGTTGCCGGGCCAAATTCCTTTGGACCGTCTTGATCACCGGAGGTGACGATTCTCCGGACGCGCCGCACCAGCTCACTGACATCTTTGCCGGTTATCTTATCATCAACAAAGGACTTGCTGTTGACATTTCCATCCAGGAGGGCCAGAGAGACACAGGCCTCCATGCTGAATTTGGCCTCGAGACCTGTCCGGGGGTTGTGGTGTATGAGGATCTGATCGGCCAGGCCATGAATATACCCTTCCACCCTTTCCACCTCTTTCGGGTCGTAATCGGTTGTCTGGGTTATGGCGAGCGCGGCATCAATGGCCGGGTGGGAGAAGGCGCATGAAGGGTATTTTTTTAGGATTATGCCGGGTTGGTCAATATCATAGGGTGCTCCGAGGGCGTTTACGCACCTCTCGGCATCGTAGTTGCCCGGCCCGCAGAACAGGTGAAAGAATCCGAGGGGGGCTTCCAATATGTTTTGATCTCCGGTCCAGCCCTTTTGCGCGAGGAGCGCGGCAAGGACACCATTTTGAGCGGCTCGACCGGCGTGAAAGGGTTTGGTCATGGTGCCGAAGTTCTGCTGGAGGCCGCCGGCCTGAGAGGCGCCAATCGCCAGGGCCGCTCGCAGTTTATCTCCTTTGAGTCCCATGAGCTTGCCTGCTGCGGCTGTGGCACCTATGGTCCCCAGGGTGCATGTGGAGTGCCAGCCATGCTCGTAATGTTTCGGGTTCATTCCATAAGCCAGTTTCACAGCTACTTCCAGGCCAATTATATATGACTCCAACAGCTTCGAACCACTGACCTCCAGAGACTCACCCACGGCGAGCGAGGCAGGCAGGACTGCTGTTGTTGGATGGCCGTACATGGGCTGGCTGACGTCGTCATAATCCAGCGTATGACCTGAATTACCATTGGCAAAGGCTGCCCAGGTGGAATGAGAGCGGAAGCTGGTCCCGATTAGGGTTACGGCCCCACTGACCTTCTGGTCTCTGGTCAGTTCCTGTATGATCTTCGAGGACTCTTCTATGGAGCCCCCCGCTGCAACCCCCAGGAAATCAGTAACCAGAAGTTTTGCCTTCTGAATTACGGAATCCGGGATATGAGAAATATCTGCTCTTTCAATAAAATCTGCCAGTCTTGCTGTAATCTCGTCTTTCTTCATGATTTCTCCTCTCAAGATATTTCATGCCAAAAAATATTATAAGGTGCACTTATTGTCAACGGCCACTAACGCACTAATGGAATTTGTCTCCCCATGGCGAGCACAGCGTCCAAGGCGGCCCTGTTGCTTGTGATAACAGGAAGTCCGAATTGCTTTTTGAGCAGGGGGATGGCTTCCATGGCCCGAAAATCGGTACAGGAGACAAATAGGATGTCTGCCTGAACGCCTTTCAGTTTATCCGTGGCAAAACTGACGATCTCCTCGGGGGTGGGCGTTGCAAGCTCAAAGTTCACATGGATCCCCATGCCGTGAATGGCTGCCACATGAAATCCGTCTGCCTCCAACCCCTGTCTTATACTGGCGTTGATATCTTCAACATAAGGCGTGATCACAGCGACCGACCGGGCCTTTGACTGTAAGAGTGCTTCCCGCACGGCGGAAAATACGCCTATTGTCGGCACCCCTGTGATCTCTGAAATGCGCGAACAGACCTCTTTGTCGTAATCGGGGCCCCCCAAAGAACCAGCGGATGTGCATCCAAATACAACAAGATGAGGCCTCACCGTCTTCACCAGGTCTGCAGCCCCTGGTGCATACTCTTCGATCATCTTCATCTCTGCCGATCGTGTCGTTTCCTCTAGATACATCCTGGCAGGATGAAGAGTGAAGTCTTCGGGGAGGTGGCGGTAAAAATCCACCTCCATCACGATATTTGAGGACGGTACGAGAAGACCGACCCGAATGGGCGATAATTTGACGTTACCGAGTCTTGAATGCCTTTCCATATGCCTTCTCCTCAATGCAGAATTTGCGATTGACGATTGTTGATTGAAAACCAAAAGGAAACCTAAGAGGCGTTCATCCATCGGTGGGGCTTGCTATTCAGGGATGCCGTAGCCTCCACCGCCCGCTGTCTCGACAAAGAGACGGTGACCTCGGGGTAATTCAAGTGCGGCGACTTTAGAGTCAAGCAGGGCCCTGACCCCGGCGGGGTCGACCGTGTAAAAGGATGCCCGCCTTCCTGATCTACCCCCTAGCAGCCCCCAGGGTGGGTGAAGGCTCCTCTCGCATAATACAGAAAAACGGATACCAGGTTCAAGGGCCTCGTAAACACGCCGGACCCCCCATCCGCCGCGGTACTTCCCTTTGCCGCCGGAATCGCCGATCAATTCATATGAGACAATGCGAATGGGGTAGGCTGCCTCAATGACCTCCACAGGGACATTCATGGTGTTCCCCATGTGGACCCTGTGACCATTTATCCCATCCGATTCGGGTCTTGCCCCCATTCCTCCCCCGACAGTCTCATAGTGAACGAAACCTGATCCGGTCCGTGGATTTACCCCGCCCATGGTCACGATACATGCGGACCCATAACTTCCTGCAATGACCCGTTCTGGTATGGCCTGGGAGAGGGCCCCCAAAAGTACATCCACAATCCGGTTAGAGGTCTCCGTATTGGCCGAGACTACCGGAGAGGGGTGCCCGGCGCACACGATGCTCCCTCTGGGGGCGATAATAGTTATGGGTTCGTAACACCCCGAGTTGGGTGGAATGTCAGGGTTCGTCACTGCCAGGAAGGTATAATAGACGCTGGACGCGGTTACAGCAAAGGGGGCATTTACGGGTCCCTTCGTAGCTGGGGCAGAACCGGTAAAGTCAACAGCGACGGAACTCCCTTTCACGGTAACCGTAGCGCATAGCTTCAACCCCTGCCCGTCAGGTCCGGCGCCGTAACCGTCTCCATCCATGTACTCCTCGAACGAATAAGAGCCTTCTGGGATATGGGATATCTCATCCTCCATGAGATACTGTGAATAGCCCAGGGTCTCGTTCATAACCCGTCTGACGCAGTCCAGTCCGTAACGCCGGACCAGCTCTTCAACACGTAAGAGCCCCCTCATATTTCCGGCAAATTGGGCGTGCAGGTCCCCCTGCCTTTCCTCCGGGACCCGGACATTTGCAAACAGGATACTGGAGATCTGCGGGTCCAGTTTCCCTTCCCTGAATATGATAACGGGGGGTATTCGAATCCCTTCCTGGTAAATCTCCTGGTTCACGCTCGAGCTTCCAGGGGCCGACCCTCCCACATCGGGCCAGTGCGTTCGATTCACTGCATATCCGACAAGGACCTTTTCCACGAAGATCGGGGATATCAGGGTCATGTCAGGAAGATGGCTTCCCCCCCTGTAGACATCGTTGGTGAGTATGGCATCCCCCGGCCCCAAGTCTGATAGCGATATGGATTCCAATGCCCCCCTTATTGAATAGGGCATGGCCCCGAGGTGAACGGCTATATCGTTTCCCTGGGCAAT
>CAZXCQ010000403.1:0-3868 GCA_964639275.1 uncultured Desulfobacteraceae bacterium
CGGTCTCAGACAGGGATACACCCTTCAAAACGGAACCCCCATACCCCTCTCCAAGTGCCAATTTTCAGGAAGCTAAATTGATACGAAATCACAAACCCCAAGCACCAAAACCTGTCGCAGATCCGGCAATAAGCGGAGAAAACTTCCTTCCGCCGAACCCAGAACCCAGAACGGTGAACCCTGAAACCCGAAACCTGTGAACGCTTACTTTACTGCTTTGCCTTGGGCCACAAGGCCAGCTTATAGAGCGTTTCCATATAGCTGTTTTTTTTGCACTGCGGACAAAGGGACAGGAGCTTGCCGGTTTCGCCCCTGTCAAGGATTTGCTGGAAATTTTCAAATTCCTTTTTGGGCATCAGGTAGCCCCCGCAGACCTCACAGAAGACCGCATACCTGGTGTGGCCATTGGCGAGCAGGAGTCCTCTCAGCTCTGTCATAAAGTCCTGGAAATTGACCCCGCTGGGACAAAAAAAGGTGCACTCCTGACAGGCCAGACAATACCACAGGGCCTCATCATCAAAGTTCTCCGGGTCAAGGGATAACCGCTCCACAACGCCCCTTGGCGAACGATCGTACACATACTCGCCGTAAAAATCCAGCATGGGGCAGACCGCCGAACACTTGCCGCACTCCAGACAGTAGTTGAGATTGTTTTTGCGGACAAATTGCCTGATTCTGCTCTTCATATCAGCCTGCAGCCATAAAGGTTGTGTTGACCATGGCGAGGATCTGCTCATCGGTGAATCCCCTGGTCTGGAGGGCGCCGCTGATGCACGAGGCCGCACACAGCCCGCACCCCTTACACTCGGCCGGGTTGACCATGGCTACCCTCCGGGGTTTCCCCGAGGGTTCCTCAAATTCATGCCAGTCTATGGCCCCAAAAGGGCAGACCTCTATACATCTCCCGCACGCGGAGCATCTTGACGGCGCCACCTCCGAGATATAGGCGTCGCTGATCACCTGCCCCTGGGCCATGGGGACGGCCGCCTTGGCCGCTGCCGCATATGCCTGGGCAATGCACTCCGAAATCTCGGCTGGATAGCGCGCGCATCCCGCAACAAAGATCCCGTCGGATGGAAACTCTACCGGTCTGAGCTTCTGGTGGGCCTCCAAAAAATACCCGTCGTTTCCAACGGGTATCCTCATCATCCTGGAGAGCTGCTGGTTGTCCTCTCCGGGCACGAGGGGGGTTGTCAAGACCACGATATCCACATCCATCCGGACATCCCGTCCCATCAGGTCATGATACACCTTGACCCGCCTGGCCCGATCACCGGCACCCACGATCTCGGGAGGCCGATCCACACTATAACGGATAAATCTGACACCCATCTGGAGTGCCTTTCGATAATAGTCTTCAAAGATCGTGCCGCAGGCCATAATGTCTCTTTGCAGGATACTGATCTCTGCCCCGGGATTTTCCTCTTTTAACAGGATGGCATTTTTTATGCCCGTGATACAGCAAAATCTTCCGCAATAGGTCCTCTCCGCTACCCGCGCGCCCACGCAGTTTATCATCACCACCCGGTTGAGACCATGATAGTCTGAGCCAAATCTCCGCTCGAATTCGAGCTGTGTCATGACGTTGCCAAACCGGCCATATCCGAACATCCCTTCCGGCTTGAGTTCCCCTGCACCGGTGGATAGGATGATCGTACCGACATTCAACTCTTCTGTCCCGGAGTTTTTCCTTAATATCACCGAAAAGTTACCCACAAAACCCTTTACATCGGAAAGCTCCACGCCAAGACGGGCATTGATGTTTTTGTGATTCAAGACAGCGTCGATCAGGGGGTCGAGGAGTTCCCTGGCCGGAACATTGGTGGGGAAGACCCTGTTTATGTCTTTTAACAGGCCGCCTAGCCTCTCCTGTTTTTCGATCAATTCGACCTGATAACCCTGGTTGGCCAGGGTCAAGGCGGCCGTGAGACCGGAGATGCCACCCCCGATAACAAGAGACCGCTTGATGACACTGGTGCTCAGATCCACCTGGGGCGTCAACAGACTGACCTTTGCCACCCCCATGCGGACCAGATCCTTTGCCTTTGAGGTGGCCGAATCATGCCGATCCATATGGACCCAGGAGCAGTGCTCTCTGATATTGACAAATTCGAACAGATATTTGTTGAGCCCGGCTGACTCGCAGTTCTTTCTAAAAAGGGGCTCATGGGTTCGCGGGGTGCAGGAGGCGACCACAACGCGGTTGAGATCATATTCGCTTATGATCTCACGGATCGAAGAGAGTCCATCCTCCGAGCAGGTATAGAGGTTCCCCTCGGCATAGACCACGCTGGGCAGGGTGCGCGCATAGGCCACCACCTGGGGGACATCCACGATCCCACCGATGTTGGTGCCGCAATGACAGACAAAAACCCCGATCCTCAGTGGCATATTTTCATCTTCTCTTATCCCTGGCGGGCGAGTACCTCGGCCACCTTTGATGCCGATGCCGATGCCCGGACAACCGCATCGGGGACATCCATGGGAGACTGGCAAAAGCCGCACCCAAAAACCCCTTCGCGCGAGGTCGCAAAGGGGTTGCTCAACTCCCCGGGTGTGGCGACAAAACCGAATTCATCCAGCTCAACCCCCAGTTTTTTGGCAACCGCGACATTGCCCCGGCTTGGTATAAGCGCCTGAGAGAGAATGACCATGTCGAAATCTCTGGCCTTAAATTCCCTTTTGATCGTATTCTCATAAAGGATGACCGGGTTTTGAGTCTCCTCATCCTCGCTGATCCGGCCCGGTCTGGCGCGGATGTATTCAACGGCGTACTCATCCCTGGCCCGGCGAATGTAGTCCTGGAATCCCTTTCCCACGGCCCTCATATCCATATAGAATATGGTTGAGGTCAGTTCCGGATAGTGCTCGTGGGCCAGTATGGCCTCCTTTGTGGCGTGCATGCAGCAGACCGCCGAACAGTACCGCTTGTGCCGTATATCCCTTGAACCCACACACTGAACAAAGGCCAGCCGCGCCGGTTCCTTATGGTCCGAAGGGCGTTTCAAATGTCCATTGGTGGGGCCGGAGGCGCATATCATTCTCTCAAACTGCAAGGCGGTGATGACATTTTTGATCCTTCCCCAGCCATACTCGGTCAGGGGGGCCACATCATAGGGATCAAACCCGGTGGCCAGGATCACGGCACCCATATGGATGGCCACGATCCTGTCCGCCTGTTTGTAATTGACGGCCATGGCCTTGCATATCTTTTGACAGACACCGCACTTTTTCCCCAGGATGGTCCGGCAGTGATCAGGATCGATGACATAGGTTGAGGGGACTGCCTGGGGGAAGTATTTATAGATAGCCTTTCTCTGGCCCAGACCGGCGTTAAATTCATCAACCACCTTGGTGGGACACTTCCGCGCACAATCACCGCACCCCACGCATTTGTCTTCTTCAACAAAGCGGGCCTTCTTGACTATCTTGGCCTCAAAGTTTCCCACTTCCCCTGTCAGTTCAACCAGTTCGGAATAGGTCAGGAGTTCGATCTTTTCGTGGTTGGCGCATTCAATCATCTTGGGAGCCAGGATACACATGGCGCAGTCGTTGGTGGGAAAGGTCTTGTCGAGCTGGGCCATTCGTCCCCCGATGCTGGGTCTGTTTTCAACCAGATAGACCTTGATGCCCATGTTGGCCAGGTCTATGGAGGCCTGAATTCCTGCTATGCCGCCACCGATTACGAGTACTGCCCTTGGATTCAACGCCGCCGCCTCAGATGGTTTCGTGAAAAGTCCCAAACCTCGTCACTCCGGCCCCGTATCAAATACGGGATAAACTCCAGCGGGAGTCCATAGCCTTTTTTGAAAGACTGGATTCCGGCCCCTCGGCCATGAGCGACTCGACATGAGCAGTTCGGCCCTGA
>CAZXCQ010000404.1:0-3768 GCA_964639275.1 uncultured Desulfobacteraceae bacterium
TCTCACTGCCGATGGGCTCGTCGACATGTCTCGGAGCCGAATGGCTTTCGCCGGAGTGACGGAAAGAGAGGATTCTTGAGTTTTTACGATCTCATCAATCTTGAAAACGGCTAAATTGATACCGTCACCGCCATTTTGTTGTCGCACAGGGTACATACGAGGACGAGTTTCGGACGTTTGGTAAATGAATAGCAGGAGATCGAAGGTATGCCAGATAAACTCTTATTGCGCGAACTGAGCCGTTATAAACTGGGGACCTTTGCAGACATTGTCTACAGGAACGCCTTACTCCACTCCGGGAGAGAGGCCTTTGTATACGGGAGTGAGAGGATCACATTCCGGGGGTTTAATTCACGGGTAAACAGCCTGATCCATGCCCTGACTGCCCTGGGGCTCAAGGAGGGCGATGTCATCGGGATCCTCTCGTGGAACTGTCTTGAATATGCAGATGTCTATGGGACGGCAATGAAGGGGGGGTTTATCGCATCGCCCTTTAATCCCCGGTCGCACCCGGATGAGTTGGAATATCTCATCAACTATTCAAAGACAGCCGCACTCTTTGTCGGCCCGGAGTGTGTCGAAACGGTTGATGCCTTGAGGTCTCGAATACCCGGCGTCAGACACTTTATCTCTTTTGAGGGCATTGCTCCCGCTATGGTTGCCCATCGCGACCTGCTGGCCACAAGCAGGCCGGAAGAACCGGATGTCTGGGTCGAAAAGGACGACCCCTTTCTGATCTTCTATACCAGCGGCACAACCGGTGTGCCGCGTGGCGCCCTCTATACCCATCACCGCAGGATGGACAATACCCGGATAAAGGCACTGGAGCTGGGTGTGGGTCCGGATGACAAGCACCTCCAGATCCTCCCCATGTTTCACATCGGTGGTGACAGCCATGTGTGGCCTTTCTTTTATGTGGGGGCATGCAATGTGATCATGGCGCAGGGATCTTTTGACCCTGACGCCACCTTGCAGGTCATTCAGGATGAAAAGATCACCGATGTACAGATCGTCCCAACCCAACTGGTGGCCATGCTTGCCCGATCAAACTTTGACAGGTACGACCTCAGCAGCCTCAAGAGAATCTGGTATGCAGCATCGCCGATGCCGGCGGAGTTGCTCAGAAGGGGGCTCGAGATATTCGGTCCGGTTTTTGCCCAGGGTTATGGGCAGACCGAATCAGGGCCACAGGTCTCGTTTTTGCCCAGAGAGGCCCATCAAGTCCTGGACAAACCCCCGGCAGAACAGAGGGTCCTGCGATCCTGCGGACAGCCCAGTATCGGTGTCCATGTCCGGATAATAGACGAGAATAACAACGATGTTGAACCGGGTATCCCCGGCGAGATTATCGTCCAGAGCGATTCCATCATGGTTGAATATTGGCAAAAACCCGAAGACACATCGGAGGTTATCATCGATGGGTGGTTGCATACAGGTGACGTAGGATATTATGATGAAAAGGGTTATATCTATATCGTGGACAGAAAGAAGGACATGATTGTCACCGGCGGCGAGAACGTGTACCCCCGCGAGGTGGAGGAAGTCCTCTATGGGCACCCTGCGATCGCCGAGGCAGCCGTTATCGGGATACCTGATCCCGTGTGGGTGGAACGTGTCCATGCAGCGGTCATCTTAAAGGATGGGGCGACTTCGACCGAGGATGAAATCATTGCCTTCTGCAAAGAACGTATGACCGCCTACAGGGCGCCCAAGTCGGTGGAATTCCTAAAGACCTTGCCCAAAAACCCCCAGGGGAAAATTCTCAAGAAAGAAATACGCAAAAGGTATGTGAAAGAGGAGTAATCGTAAAATCTCAATAAGCGGGTGAAAGGCGTGGTAGTTTTTTGTTGAAGTGAAACCGGCACAGGGAGAGCACTGGGAGACTGTAAAAGGTGAAAACGGATCGGCAGGTCAGATTGCGGATTGACAACCTCTCGCTCAGCTTTGGGGGTGTCCGTGCCCTTTTTGAAGTGAGCATGGAGATCCGGGACAACGAGATACTGGCCATCATCGGGCCTAATGGCGCCGGCAAGACCGCCCTCCTGAACTGCATAAATGGCTTCTACAAGCCGCAAGGGGGAGAGATCGTCTACGATGATCAAAGGATCACCCGGATGCGGCCGGACAAGCTGGCCAGACTCGGCATTGCGAGGACCTTCCAGAACATAGAACTCTACGCCGGGCTGAGCACACAGGATAACATCATGGCTGCCCGACACGTGCTGATGCATCAAAACTTCGCCACCGGTGCGCTATACTTTGGCTGGGCACTGAGGGAAGAAATCGAACACCGCCGCACCGCAGAGGAGATCATCGATTTTCTGGAAATAGCGCCGATCAGAAAAAAGGTGGTCGGCGTTTTACCTTACGGCATGCAGAAAAGGGTTGAACTGGGAAGGGCATTGGCCCTTGAGCCAAAGGTCCTGCTGCTTGACGAACCGATGGCGGGAATGAACCAGGAGGAAAAGGAGGATATCGCGCGATTCATTATCGATATATTTGAAGGTCAGGGAACCACCTATCCCGATACACCCGTTCTGAGGGATGGCATTCGTTGTATCGTCCTTGTCGAACACGATATGGGGGTGGTCATGGACCTCGCAGACCGGATTATCGTCCTCGATTTTGGACGCAAGATTGCCGAGGGGACCCCCGCCGAGATCAAAACAGACCCCAGGGTCATCAGTGCTTACCTGGGTCAGGAAGAATAGGCACGGATTGTCAGTTTTAAAAAGGCTAAGGTGTCACCAATTTTGAAAAAGGCAAAATCAGTACGATGCTCGAAGTCAATAACATTGAAGTTGTCTATATGAATGTCATTCAGGTGTTGCGGGGCGTATCGCTCGAGGTCGGTGACGGCGAGATTGCTGCACTCCTCGGGGTCAACGGCGCGGGAAAGACCACCACGCTCAAGGCGATATCCGGGATGCTAAAGACAGAGGTCGGAGAGGTCACCGAGGGCAGCATTGATTTTGATGGCAAGAGGATCGACCGCTATGGCCCCGAGGATATCGCTTCTATGGGCATCACCCAGGTCATGGAAGGGCGAAGGGTCCTTGAACACCTGAGTGTGGAGGAGAATCTATTTGTCGGTGCCTACTGCCGGAAAGACCGATCCGGTGTCAAGAAGGACCTGGAAATGGTCTTTGACCGCTTCCCCAACATCAAACACCTCCGTCGCCAGACAAGCGGCTATCTCTCCGGTGGTGAACAACAGATGCTGGTCATCGGGCGGGCGCTCATGGCCCGTCCCAGGCTTATGCTCCTGGATGAACCCTCACTCGGTCTTGCCCCGCTGATGGTAAAAGAAATCTATGAAATCATCCGGCGAATCAATATGGAGCAAGAGATGTCAATGCTCCTCGTGGAGCAAAATGCCAGGGCCGCCCTTGGGATTGCCAACCAGGGTTATATTATGGAGAACGGCAAAATCGTTCTGGAAGGGCCGACCGAGAGATTAAGGGACAACGCGGATGTTCGGGAATTCTATATGGGGCTATCGGCTGCAGGCTCAAAAAAGAGTTATCGCGATGTAAAACACTACCGCCGACGAAAGAGGTGGATCGCTTAGGGCATGGGGAAATGACTATTGAGATAGAGCGGGTCTGCAGAGAAAAAGGGGATACCTGGCCCAAGGTACTCAAATATAACCATGAAAAATATGGCGGTAACCATCGAGCCATGCGCCATAAGCACTATGGTATCTGGCAGCCTTATACCTGGAAGGACTACTATCTCGGTGTCAAATATCTGGCCCTGGGTCTACTC
>CAZXCQ010000405.1:0-3730 GCA_964639275.1 uncultured Desulfobacteraceae bacterium
TGTCAACACCACCCGGATGGTGCACCAGGGGGGGACACGGGGTTACCTCAAATAGATGGGGTTTGAAAAGATCCATGGCCGCCACCCAAAGGGGAAAAGGAACCGGTACACCTCGACCCGGTATACCCCTTTCTCGCGCACAGTGTAGGACGCGCTTTGACCCAGCCAGGTCTTTGCAATAACGCCATTTCGTAGAAGTCTGATTTTACCCTGTTGCGGCGTGTTGATAAGGAGCCTTCCCGGTTGAAACCGGTCCTCTTCCCCAAGGGTCAATTGAGCCCCCTCTTCCGAAACAAAGACAAACCGAAAACCCTTCGCCGGCGCCAGATTCTCATGGGCGATAAATAACCGGCCTTCCTTTAGGGCCGCATAGACCCGGGCCTTGGCCTCGGCTAACTCTTCAGGCAGCCTCTTCTCCAGCAATATGTGGACATTAATCGAGTTCAGGAGGTAAGGATACGAGAGGGGTCTAAAGCGAAAGGGGCCCCACTTGAATTTTAATCCATGGGCATCGGAGCCCCCGATTGCAGGGGTCCTCCTCTCCTGGCACAACTCATCCCAGAGCGAAATGGTCTTTCTGCTGGGTGGTTTTAGCATCTGGGTCTTAAACGTGAGGTGGAACAGGCCATGGAACAGGGTCTTTATCCGCTCTTTCCATCGAGACGAGAAGTTCCAGATGCAGATCCCTGTATAGCCGGTAACGGATAGATCGTTCCAGGTATAGGCGATGGATTTGTCGCTGAAAGGCATTCCCTTTTCATGGGGATGGGCCAAAAACCCGAATCCCCCCTGTGCATTTACCCGGTCAATGACCTCCTGGGGGTCCAGACCCCGTCCCCTTATCATCCCCTTGATGTCAAAGGCGAGATAATGATGATAGCGCTTTCCGATCTCCAGCCCCACCAGGGCCAGCACCCCGCTGTGGACACCCTCATCTTCCAGATGAAGGTCATCGGTCAGAAAGTCATGATCCGTCAGGACGATGAAATCGAGCCCCAGCCTTTGACTTGTTTGAGCGATCTGGGTGACCTCCCCTCCCCCGTCTGAGTGGTGCGAGTGGATGTGGAGATTGCCCACGTATTCAAAATAGTCCTTACTCATATCCCTCCAGTGCCCTTTGGCCCATCCTCATGGGCCTGACAACGGCCAGTGCATTGACTGCAAGAGATGCCAAAAATGAGAAGATGATAAACACCCACTGATACGGGGTGACGGGGTTCCCGCCTGCCCTGGATAGATACAGGATATATCCCGGCCCCGCTTCAAGGACAATGACAAGCGCAACAAAAAGCGAACTCACCATCATATATAGCAGACCGCCAAAGCCGGTCGATACCCGTGCAATACTCTGATGTCTGAAATTGGGATAGACCGCCCCAAGACCCATGGCCAGGGCCACGATCCCAAAGACCATAAAAAACATGGTAACCGAAGAGAGAAACATCATCAGACCGGTGACATCGAGGAAGTAATTGGTCACGATGATCAAGACCTCGGCAAGAACCAGCATGGGGACCAGGAAGAGGAGGTACTTTCCCCATAGATATCGCCCTGGCCTCACCGGGGATGAATGGATGATCCAGTATGCCTCGCCCTCGGCGCTGACCGCCGTAAAGACAAAACGGGCGGAGACCGCTGAAATGACAAACCCGGCAAGACCCATATTCAGAAATGCCACCCCATTTTGAAGAAAATCGAGTCGGATGGGGCTTTTATCCAGGGGCAAGACACTAAAATTATAGACATATACGACGATCAGCGCGCCCAGGAGCAACAACTGGGACCACTGGGAGTTATCCCGGAAAAAGGCCCGGATGTCCTTGGCCATGATTGCGCTGAGGTCTCCCCGAAATGGTCTGGTAACCAGCCGGACAAAAAGATCCAGGACCCGTTTTCCCCCTTTTAGCCTTGTCTTGGCCTCCTGGGTCTTTGAAAAACCCTCAAAATAGAAGACCCGGGCCGTCCAAATGTTTATCACCACCATGGCTCCGGCGGTAGACCAGGTGAGTATGATCTCAAAGAGATGGGCACCCGCCCTGGACCCGGTCAGGCTGCCCCACAGGGTCCTGGCGATCCAGTGGGGGGGGAGATAGGGGGACTCGATCCCCTTGAGGGCGCTCACATATTGAAGGACACTAAAAAAGGCCTCCGGGTTGACCAGTCTCTCGGGCCGCAGGAATCTAAACATGAGATAAAGACCCATTCCCATAAGGATTGACAAAAGCAAGATGATATCTCGTGTCCTCTGGGCAGGAAATGTATAGACAAGGGCCATTGTCACAAGTATCCCGATCCCGGCGGCAATAACGGCCATCGCGATATTCATGTGCAGCAGTGTAAGATAAAACCCCGGTCCAGGCACAAAGACATAGGCATAAGCCAGGAAGATGGGGACACCAAATATGATGAGCATCCACGACGCATCCATAAAGGTATAAATCGCCCTGGAGACAAAAACCGTTTCAATCCCGACAGGTGTGGAATGGCAGAGCTCAAGGTCCTTTGAGAGGTAGAGGTTGGAGAGCGCCGTGATGATATGGCTAAAGATAAGAAGTGAGAAAAAGGTCAGCAGGATCATGGAGAGGAGATAACGGGCCAGAAAATCCCCAATGACTTCAACCGACCGAAAATATACGAGCACCCGGCAGGACAGGACAAACATGATCACGCAGAAGACAAGCCCCAGCCCCCCCATAAAAAAGACCCTCTTTATGCCTTTACCCCGGGAGAGAACCAGTTGGTTTCTAAACCCCGCAAACCTGGGGCTAATGAGAAGATACAGGTCTCTCATGGGCGAGCCCCTTTTCTTCAGTCAGCCTTAAGAAGACATGCTCCAGGTTTCCATCCACCCCGGCCTGATGCCTCAAGATCTCGCCGGTTCCCATGGCGATGATTTTCCCGGCATTGATAATAGCGATCTCTTCACAGACCTCTTCGGCCACCTCCAGGGAGTGGGTCGACATAAACAGGGTTGTCCCCTGGCCGGCCAGATCCCTGAACAGGTCCTTTACAAGCCTGGCGGCCTTTGGGTCGAGACCCGCCATGGGTTCATCGACAATGAGGACCCTGGGCCGATGAATAAGGGCCGAGCACATCACCAGCCGCTGTTTCATGCCGTGGGAATAGCTTTCGATCAGTTCTTCCTGGCAGTGGGTCAGTTCGAAAAGCCCCAGGAGTTCGGATATTCGACGGCCCAGCGATGGGACCTCTTCCAGCCCGTAGAGCCCTGCAATAAAGTGGAGAAACTCCAGGGCACTCAGTTTTTCATAGAGAAACGGCCTGTCAGGGATAAAACCCACGCATCGCTTGGCAGCAGAGGGATCCTTGGCGAGGTCGCTCCCATTGATGATGATTTGCCCCTCGGTGGGCTTCAGGACCCCTGCCATCATCTTGATGGTGGTGGTCTTTCCCGCGCCATTGGGTCCCAGGAAACCAAAACAGACCCCTTCCTTGACCTCCAGGTTGATATGGTCAACAGCACGAAGGCCCCGAAAGGTCTTGGTTAGATTGATTAGCCTGATCATCTGGAGACCCTCACCACCACCCCTGTCGCTCACGCTCACACCCCCCTATCCCCCGGTCTCTTATCAATTAGAACTAACACGTGGACAGGGCTATGGGGGTTCCGTTTTGAAGGGTGTATCCCTGCCTGAGGCAGACAAGCCTGTCTGAGACCGTTAGAGAGCGTTAAGAAATCACGGAGATCGACGTCGCCAAAAACCATAAGACT
>CAZXCQ010000406.1:0-3722 GCA_964639275.1 uncultured Desulfobacteraceae bacterium
TAAAGTCCACACCCGCCCTGGTTAGGATCTGACAGAACTCTTCCGGAATCTTCTGGACCGCCGGCGAAAAAGAGGAGACACAACCAATAAAAAAAACGACCTTTGCCGTTTCCCTTTGAAACTCGTCCTCCGGCGGGTCATCCATAAATTCCACCCACATGGCCCGTTCATCATTGTCATAATCCAAGGGGTTATGTTGGTTGGCCACGGCCTCCTGAACGATCTGGAGGATGGGTGGATGGAGACCCCGTCTCGCCAGATGCCCTCTCATGCCCTTCCACAGATCCCTTAGCCCAATATTGATTGGGCAGACCTCTTTACATCTCCCACACAGGGTGCACCGATAGGTCCCCCTCCAGACTTCCAAGAGCTGGGAATCGCTCATCTCCTTCCGGGCCACAAGCGATTTCAGTGCCTCAATCCGTTCCGAGGGGCGGAGGTTTTCGTTATCAACGGTATCAAGGGATGCCGTAACAGAACACCACAAACTGCATGTCTTGCACCGGGTACAGGCATCCAGCTCAATTATCCCTTTGGTGGTATTGTTGGTGGAATCAAATCTTTTTTTGTCCGCAACCGCGTTGGCAAGAAGACCCACCGGGCTGGCAATGACGTGAAACATCTTACTAAAGGGGAGATAGGCCAGACCGATAAAACATACCAGGAAGTGGGTATACCAGAGGAAACTTGGAAGGCCTGCCTGATCCAACCCCATGGCAACCGGTTTGATCGCCTTGGCCGCTCCGTAGCTCATAAAGGCCCATTGGGGCCTGGAATGACAGGAAGCGCAACTCATCTCATGCAATTCCCTCCCCTGTGCCAGAGTCTCCTTGTCAAACGGCCCCTTGAGGTGGGGAGAAACAACCCCAAACTCCTCTACCCAGTAACTCTCCAGGGCCCTCTGTTCGTGCCTATCATCCGAATCCGCATACTCTTTCACCATACCCTGATACAGACCGTATGACACGATTTTCGCACCTTTCAAAACAACCCCGGAGAGTATGATAACGGCAAGAACCATCATGGCGTAAATGTCGACGGGGTTGGCGCCAAGACGCGGCACTTTCAAAAAAAACCGCCGATAGACCGCAATAGCCAGCCCCGCGATCACGATGGCGGCAAATAAGTCCCTTAGAAATAGAAATGGATTTAGTGTGGAATGGTAATCTCTGAACAGGAGAGTGCTGGTAAATTTCTCCAGGGCATGCATGAGCAGCAATAGTATAAACCCCCAGTATATGCAGATATGCATGATCCATCGGAGCCGGCTCTCCCTAAACACCCGGACCTGGAGAAGCACATCAAGAAAGAAGGCCTTTAGAAGCGTCAGGATCTGAATCCCAAACAGGGTCAGAAGAATTCCCTTCAGGGCCGCACAGACCCTCTCCCTAACCCCGGTCTTTACAACGTCCCCATCGAGACTGTACCGAAACCAGTTGGAAAGCTTATAGAGGAAACCGGAGACAAAAACTACCAGCGCAATATACAGGCCTGCTGTAAATAACATAATGGTAACACTTTAGCCTTTTGAAACCCGGGGAATGGGGATTCCGGCACGCTAATTGAGAACTTGCAGATCATGACTCATTATTTAAACCAGGGAGGCAAATACATCACACAGACGGCACATCTTCATTTTCTCTTTCCAGTTTTCGTGGACCACACCCTCACATATGGTACCATTGACAAACCAGCACAGCTCGCCAGCCTGAAACTCCCAGGCAGGGCATTTCTTCTTTCGCTCAGGGGGACACGCCTTTGTTATCCAGCACGGGCTGCCCGGCTTCTTGTTCCGCCTGCTCCGGGAGGCCAGGAAAAGGAGCTGCCTTTCCGCATGGGTCGGTATGGTCCGCCACCCCTGCTCATAGCTGTGAATAGCCTTGACCGAGGTTCCGAGTAACTGGGCCATCTCCTTTTGGGTCTTTCTCAACCTCTTGCGGAAATATAGAAATTCTTCTCTATCCATCATCGGCTCCAAACTGTGCGGTTACGTTGCAAGATTCGGGGCCAGACTTTTCTGGAAGACCGAGAGAAAAGCCAAGTGGATGTAACGACTACCACCCTGTGGCATTACTGTCAAGAAAAAACAGGAGGGAGGAAAGCGGGTTTTTGAGATGTTGTGTTTTTGCCCTTGCTATTCCGTGGCTGGATCTACGTGGACGATCACCTCACCGAGCTGTTCGAATTCTTGATCAAGGCACTCTTCGACCTTTTTTGCGATCCGGTGGCCATGGGCCACACTGATCTCCCCATCGATGACCACATGAAGACCCATCTGATAGAGCCCCCCCGATGTCCGAACCTTGAGATCATGAACCTCAATGACCCCTTCGACCTTACAGGCACACTCTTTGATCCGTGCCAGGACCTCGGGTCTGGGCGCCGAATCAGTAAACTCGAGGATAGAGCCCCAGACGACTTCAAGCCCCACCTTGGCAATCAGAAACGAGACCACAAGCGCTGCATACGCATCAAGGATATGCCAGGCCGGCCTTATCAGGGCCCCCGCCACCCCCAACAGCACCGCCACCGATGAAAAGGCGTCGGAGCGATGGTGCCAGGCATTGGCCACAAGCGCGGTACTCTTGATGGCCCTCGCCGTGCGGATGGTATAGTGGTAAAGGGCCTCCTTCACAACAATTGAGAGACCGGCGGCGGCCAGTGCCAGGGCCGTCGGGTGGTGTTCGGTGTGGTGATAGATATTGAGGGCGGCATCCACCCCCAGATAGACAGCGGCCCCCAGAAGCCCGATCCCGACTGTGGCGGAGGAAAGGGTCTCCAGACGTCCGTGGCCAAATGGGTGGCCTTCATCAGGGGCCTTTCGCCCCAGCCTGAGACCCACCAGGACGACCACGTCGGTGAACAGATCTGAGGCGGAGTGGACCGCATCGGCAATTAGGGCCTGGCTGTGGCCAAAGACACCGGCAATAGACTTTAGGGCGATCAATAAGAGATTGGCCAGGGCACCTATCAGGGTCACCTTGCGGCCGGCTCGGCCCTGATCTCTCATCATATGTTCTGAAATCACCCTATAAGCCCCTGACCGCCCCCTTCCCCAATGCGAAAGCACAAATGAAGGGATGAGCTTTACCCACACTTGACACGGCGGTTTTTTTGAAGGCCGAGAGGGCTGATGGGAAACCCCCCTGGCCCGGTGCAGGAAATTCTTAGGACTTGCCAAAAAAATCCTGTAACCCTCTGATTACTTTAACCTTTGAATCTAGCGACATGTCATCGTCAAAGAGAAATTCCAGCAAAAAGATCATCTTATAGTCAACCGCTGATGTCTCATATTTCTGAAAAGAGCTGACCTTGACGTCCTTTAGCTTCTTATACTCATCGCCTTCAAAAAGCCGGTCCTTTACCAGGATAAGATTGATCGCCTCTTTGGCATCATCAGCGTTTTCCAGGACAACCTCTATCCCCTCAAGCCTCTTGACCGCCTTGACGATCTTTTCGCTCTCAACCTTGATTTTCATTGCGCCATCTGCTCCCGGTTATTTCTTCATCTTGCTCTTATAAAACCTGACAAGGCCCAGGACATTTTGAGCCACAAAACGTCCGATCGGGCCCGAACTGTAGCAGGCAACCTCCACGGTGTTATCAGGGCGAATGAGAAAATCTGTGGGATGAATATATCTCCGGTTCGCATCATAGTAAGCCCCGGTTATTCGCGATGTCTCCTCGGCATTCATCCCGTAAGCCACAGGAAAGGTGGCGCC
>CAZXCQ010000407.1:0-3626 GCA_964639275.1 uncultured Desulfobacteraceae bacterium
GGATAAGGAGTATGCTCAGGTGGACTATATAGACCCCAAAATAGGAAAATCGACCCTTTTCTCCGTAAAAATAACGAATTTCCCGGGTTTCTTTTTCCGTTATCTTCTTGTAGCGCGATTTCATAAACTGGCCAACCGTTGCCGAGGCCTCTTTTAGGCCTGCCTGCGTCACAAAGGTCTGTGTTGACGGGAGGTGTTCAAAGGGTTTGCCCCGGTCCGGTTTTGGCACTGACCTAAATTTCCTCCAGGTGTTTGGGAACCGGTCAATAGAGCAGATCAAAAGGTTGAGGGTGAGAAACCCAATGAGTAATCTGAACCAGATGGAATGGTACATGTCAAAGAGATCAAAGGATTGGAAAAACCTGAGCATTCCAGGGGAAAGTTGTCTCGCGAGACCCAGGGCATCTTCTTTCTGGGGGATGATTGTCCCCAAAATGGAGACAATCGCCAGAATGATCAGGAGTACGACGGTCAGTCTGACCGAACTGAAAAAACCCCAGATGGGGTTTTGGCCCTTTTTTGTGTTAGATTCTACCATACCCTCCGACTGTCCCTTTACAGGTAAGCTCTCGATAAGACATGAGGTGCATTTGGCTCACGGTCCAACTCCATAACATGGATAGGAACAAACTTCAATTTCAAATCTTTCCTCAAAAGGTTTGACCAGCAATTTCATATCATGTAAAAGAATCCCAGGTTTGATGGTCTTGTCATTCGAGGGGGTCAATATGCTTGATCTTAAATTTGTGAGATCCAACCTGGATCGCATCAGGGAAATGATCATGAACCGGGGTTATGACCTGGATATCTCCCGATTCGAAGCCCTGGACGAGGAAAGACGGAAGAGATTGACCCGTCTCGAGGAATTGCGTCACAGGCGCAACCGCGTCAGCGAAGAGATCGCGGCGATGAAAAAGAGGGGGGAGGATGCATCGGGGGTGATAGCCGAGATGAAGGATGTCTCTTCGCGGATCAAAGAAGGGGAAAAGGAACTCTCCCAATTCCTTGAAGAGCTGGATCAGTTGCTGATGATTGTGCCCAACATCCCCGGCGAATCCGTGCCCGTGGGAAAGGATGAGACCGATAATCCCGTGGTCAGGACCTGGGGGGAGATTCCAAAGATGGATTTCGAGGCCCTTCCTCACTGGGAGATCGGAGAAAGACTGGGTATCCTCGACTTTGCCCGTGCAGCAAAGATTGCCGGCGCCCGGTTTGCCCTCTATCGGGGCCTGGGCGCCAGACTGGAAAGGGCGCTGATTAGCTTTATGCTTGATGTGCATACCAGGGAGCACGGATACACAGAGGTCCTGCCCCCCTTTATGGTAAATTCGGCGGCCATGGCCGGGACGGGTCAATTGCCCAAGTTCAAAGAGGATCTCTTTAAGATCGAGGACTGGGACTATTATCTCATCCCCACGGCCGAGGTCCCGGTTACCAACATTCACAGGGAGGAGATCCTGCCCGAAAAGGATCTTCCCATTTATTATGTGGCATATACCCCCTGTTTTCGCTCAGAGGCCGGCTCGTACGGCAAGGATACACGCGGTCTTATCAGACAGCACCAGTTCAACAAGGTAGAATTGGTCAAGTTTACACGCCCCGAGGATTCCTATGCGGAACTGGAAAAACTGACAAGGGACGCGGAAGAGATCCTGGAGCGCCTGGAGCTTCCCTACCGGACGGTCACCCTTTGTACCGGAGACCTCGGTTTTTCGGCTGCAAAGACCTATGACCTGGAGGTATGGCTCCCGGGTCAGGACCTGTACCGCGAGATATCCTCTTGCAGTAACTTTGGAGATTTCCAGGCCAGACGTGCCGGAATCCGGTTCAAGAGAGAGGGGGGCAAAGGAACAGAACTCGTGCATACCTTGAACGGGTCGGGTCTTGCAGTGGGCCGGACCCTGGTGGCGATTTTGGAAAACTACCTGCAAGCCGATGGGAGCGTGGCCATCCCAAAGGCGCTCAGGCCATATATGCCCGAAGTCGATTTTATTGGCCCGGGTTAAAGATGAGGACTATGGGACGTTACTCCCTAAACTGGAAAGATTATCGGAGGCGCCTTGATCCTGATAGGAGGAAGAAACACCTCCTCCATGCAATGCTCCTGCTGGGTCTTTACAGCGGAACCGTTTTTTTGATAACGGTCTCTGTCTTCTATCTTGGCTCCTGGATTGCAGGGTATTTGGGCGAGGCCAGCTATAGGTCGCCGCGACCACAAAAAAAGAGCGATTCTTCTTCTCGGACGATATCCGAAGGGGATGTGGCCGGTTTTTTAAAGGGTCTGGATCTGGGTTCTTTTGAACCGCCAAACCACTTTGTCGATTACGGGGATGGGGCCCGCTTAAAGGTGGAATCGTCCCTTGATCCTGAACTTCAGGATTACATCAAAGACCTCCTTGCCCGCTCTAAGACCCTGCGGGCTGCCGTCGTGGCGTTAAGACCCGGAGACGGCCGGGTCCTGGCCATGGTAACCTATGACAATGGTGGAAATGGCGAGAACCTTTGTGTAAAGGCGGATTTTCCGGCTGCAAGCCTTTTCAAGATCGTATCGGCGGCAGCGGCCTTGGAATCGGCAGGATTCAACCCTGATCGTCCTGTATATTTCAATGGCCGCAGATATACCCTATACAGGAGGCAGCTCAAAGAGAAAAGGGGTAGATATACCCACAAGATGAGTTTTAAAAAGGCCTTTGCCTCATCCATCAATCCTGTATTCGGGAAGATAGGGATATACCACCTGGGCCAAAAGGTTATGACCGATTCTGCAAACCGGTTTTTCTTTAATCGACCGATCCCCTTTGACCTACCCGTTGCCAAGAGCACCATTGAGGTCCCTGAGGAGGATTTTGGGCTGGCAGAAATCGCGAGTGGTTTTAACAAAAGAACCCTCATATCCCCCTTGCACGCGGCCATGTTGGCATCGGCCGTTGCCAATGATGGAACCGTGATGAGGCCCTGGCTGGTAAAGAGCATTTCAGACATGAAGGGCGATATCCTCTACCAGGGCAGCCCTGCTGTCCTGGGCTCTCCCATGAGTGAACAGACCGCCAGGGACCTAAAGGTCCTTATGCAGGAGACGGTTACTCATGGAACCTGCCGTAAGTCCTTCCGAAGAATACGGAGAAAAAAGAGTTTTAGAGATGTGGAGTTTGGCGCAAAGACCGGCTCAATCAACGATGAAACGGATAGGTTTAAATACGACTGGCTCGTGGCCTATGCCATTCCTCCAAACGGAGATAAGGCCATATGTATTGCCGTCCTGGGCGTCCATGGAGAGAGACTCGGAATAAGGGCAGGAGTGCTGGGCCGATATATTTTCAACCATTATCTGACATCTTAGTGCGGGGCTTTGGGCTGATGATATGGGGTTTTGGGAGAGAAAGGACGGGTTGTTCTGGTGTTTGAGGTCCGTTGCCCGGGTCTTGTTCTCTCAGACCCGGATTTATCAGCCGGCCCATTTGTTGAAAAGATGATGCGAGAGATCGCCAAGCTCTCTGGATTGCCTCAATGTCCTTCCCGGGCGACGATCAAAGGTAACTTCTCAAAGACCAGGGGATAAATCGATAGTGGCGTGGCATGGGGGTCTTTTTTTCTTCCACATGCCCCCATATGACATGGCCAAGCGG
>CAZXCQ010000408.1:0-3621 GCA_964639275.1 uncultured Desulfobacteraceae bacterium
GGACCAAATCAGGCAGATGAAGGTGGATCTCCAGGGGCTCCACAACTCCCTGGAGATTTTGTAGGTGGAAATTGCTTTTTTGACCGGGCATGTGTTCCTGGAGCAGGCGAATGCCCATACCTACTGGATGAAAGGAGCCTTTGTGCTACCGGGCATCAATCATGACGTAGTGGCCTTTGTCATGGCCCGATGGCATTGGAAATGGCCAACAGAGAAGTCGTGAAGGTGCTTGACACAGTCTTTACCATCTGGTAAACAGAAAATATTAGAAGCGGTGATGGAGTCCGCCGTATAACCGTCTAAAGAGACTAATGACTCCTACCGAGTCAATCCCTGACCCGGGTGGGAGTCATCGTTTTTTAGAGAGACAGGATAAAAAAGCCTCTCGCCTGGGAATGAACAGGTTAGAGGCTTTTGTTTTTGAGTGATGTGCTCCCGGGAAGGGGTCTCGTGATCATGCACCGGGGATCGGCGCGAAACCCGGTTGTCTTCGCCATGTCCCCATCCTATACCATCATCGTTCTGGTTCTGCTTTTGGCATCCGGGATTTTAGTGGTGAGGGTGCTGACCAGGAAACGGGGCTTGGCCCGACGGGCTGTGTGGGACGGAGGGGTTCGCAGGCTGACCCCGGCCATGACCTATACCGCTACAGGGTTTTCCAATCCCGTCCGGGTGGTTTTCAACTCCGTTCTCAGGCCAGTGACCATCCAGGATAGCAAGGAGACGATCGCCCAGCATTTCCTTGACGCCATAAAGAAGGACAGAAGAGACGTTCATGTCGTGGATCGCCTCCTCATCGGGCCTGTGCTTCTCTATGGTCGAGGACTGGCCCTCTGGTTGGCCCGCATGCATTCGGGACGTGTCAATGCCTATGCCGCATATATCCTGATCCCCTATTGATGGTTTTGCTGATCATGGGGGTCGCTTGAGTGCAGATAGGAGATGCAAAGATGAATGAGACATCTCCAAGTACGGGAAAGTGGTGCAATCGGAATGTCCTTGCCTTCGGGCTCACGAGTTTCCTGGGTGACTTCTGCCATGAAATGGCGACCTCCGTCTTGCCGCAATTCATGAAGGCCATTGGAGCTTCGGCCGCGGCACTGGGGTTTATCGAGGGGGTTGCGGACGCTATCTCCAGTTTTGTCAAACTCGGGGCCGGATATCACAGCGACAAGATCGGTCACCGCAAGACATGGACTGTTTTGGGGTACATCCTCACCGCCCTATCTAAAGCAGTTTTCGCCTTTGCGTTTGCCTGGCCTTTGATTCTCCTTGGCAGAGTTGTCGGCTGGCTTGGCCGAGGAATACGCAGTCCCCTTCGGGATGCCATGCTGGCCGAGTGTGTCGCACCGCAAGACCGGGGAAAGGCCTTTGGCCTTCACAGGGCCGGGGATACGGCCGGCGCAGTGGCGGGGCCTCTGGCAGCCTTTGGATTGCTGAGCTGGATTGCGAGCCATCCCGGAATAATCGATGCGCTTGGACGATGGGTCCCTTTTCTGGCTGGCGCCCCTGGTGGAGATTTCCGGGTGATCTTCCTGCTGACCCTCGTGCCGGGTATTTTGTCTGTCATCTCCATCGTTACGGTGACAGAAAAAAGGCGGGCGGCCAATAACGGCATGCAATTGATGGGGACCCTCAGGGCCATGCCGAGAGATTACCGCCGATTCCTGGTTGCCGTGGGCATTTTCGGAATGGCGGATTTTGCGCCCACCCTCATGATCCTTCGTGCAACCACGGTCTTGGAACCGCAGATGGGCCTTGTCGAGGCCTCGCGGCTGGCCGCGCTCTTTTACCTGCTGCGCAATATCGTTTATGCTGCCGCCTCTTATCCCATTGGTGCGCAGAGCGACCGATTCTCAAGATCCCGCTATCTGGCTGTGGGATATGAGGTGGCGGTGATCACCTTTGTGGGTTTTGCCTTCGTGGTGAGTTCAATCTGGTGGTTCGTCATCTTTTTCAGCCTTGCGGGGATTTTCATCGCCTGGGAGGACACGGTGGAGGGCATAGCCGTCCGGGACTATGTGGAAGACACCGTAGCCGGTACAGTTTACGGGGTTCTGGGTGTGGTGAACGGAGTGGGCGATTTCGCTTCGAGCCTTATTGTAGGCCTCCTCTGGACGGCGGTGGGGCCTTCTTGGGGATTTGGTTATGCCATACTGGTGGGCCTGTTTGGTACTGTCATCATGGCAAAGATACCATCCAAGAATTTGCAGCATATAATTTGAGGGGGTGTTCCACTATGACAAGACGAAAAAGACCAAATTCCATAGAAAGGAATGAATTCATCGAGGAAATGTTTCGACCGGATTCTCGGCTAGGATATGACCGAGATGTGTTGGGGACCCACCTTTTCAATTGCGGAGCTTATAAGATTGCAGAGTCCCAGTTCCGGAGAGCCATCTGGCTCAATCCTTTCGAGGCACGATTCAAGGCGCATCTGGCATGGTGTCTTTACAAAGAAGAGCGCTTCCATGAAGCCAGAGAGTGGGCGGCAAATGCCTTAAAGCAGGCACCCGATGAAGAAGAGATTCAACGCATTGTTCGTATGCTCGATGAATGTCTGGAAAAAAGAGATCATTGAAATGGTTCCCTCTCGGGCGCGATTCGCGCTTTCTGACGGCGAGATCCATTACTTGTGGTGGTTTATCCAGGGAAGCATCATGTCCCCATCGGTCCGGGAACGGCTGTGGGACGGGTGGGGGATGTGCGAGCGGCATGCCTGGGGCTTTATTTCGGTGGAAGCCTCCTTCCGCCAGGGGTACATGCATGGACATACGGTCCTTTACGAAGATCTCATGAGTCGTGCCGCAGCCGCCTTTGTCATCCGCGGTCCCACGCAGGGATGGAGAATAATGAGAAGGATCAAGGAAAGGGGCCCTTGCCTCATGTGCGAGATGGAATATGGCCCTCACAGCAAAGGTTCGATAGACGCGGACCGCGTCCGTAAGGGCCGGGACTAGAGCGAGCTGAAGGTTCTGGCCCTGAAGACTGCCCTTTATTGGCAGAAGGCCTTGTGCGGTCGCTGTGCCGGAAACGATTCAGCCCAGAGGTGCAGGAGGCATTTGGTAGAAGGAATATCGCGGGACGTAATCAGGGATTTGTCTCCTCATGCCGCCCTTTTGGACGAGATTGCAAAACACATCAAGATATATGCCCACTCCTTTCGCCACGGATATCATGGAACCGAAACAGATGAAGACGTAGCCGCCCTGATCAGTGCTGTGGGCTGGTGCAGTGGATGGAAAACGTTTCTTTTAATCGTGAAATAAAACTCACCTCGCCCCACCGGATGCTGTGCATCCCCGTCACGCCCGAGGAGGTGCTTGTTCATTGACTTTCCAGAGCATACTATTTGAAAAAGCAGAAGATAGCCTAAAAAAAGAAACAGTTGAAGCGCCTGTCTTTTTCGGTGACTTAAATCTCGATCAGATTGTAGAAGCCGTCACGGCCGGTAGGGAGGAATATAATTTAAGGCCGTTTTTTTACACTCCCTTGAATGATATCGATGCCATCAAGTACCGCCAAGAAATAACGCAGGATCTTGAAAACGAAATTCTATTGCAGAATATAACCTATATTCCGGAAAAAAATTGAATTAATGTGTGATGTCAAGATGTTACG
>CAZXCQ010000409.1:0-3606 GCA_964639275.1 uncultured Desulfobacteraceae bacterium
CAGTTGGTTGTTATAAGCGGCAAAAAGATGCCGAGTGCCTGGTAGAGATTGGGTACCGCCTTCTTCATGAATATTTCGATAAACTGAACCAGCGAGGCGATGACCAGGATAAATGCGATCGTTCTAATAAAATCCAAGCCAAAGGGAATGAGGATCCATTTGTGTACACACCAGGTAAGGATAGAGGCGAGAGTCACGGTAAAAATCACGGCAGTTCCCATCCCGACCGCAGTATCCATCCGTTTGGATACACCCAAAAACGGACAGTTACCCAGGTACTGTGCCAGAAGGATATTGTTTACGAGGATTGCGCTGATAATCAATACAAAATATTCCATAACGCCCCACCCCTATCACCTTGCCCTTTTAAGGGAGTTCATGTAGTTCATCAAGAAGAGGAGCACCCCCAGTGTAACAAAGGCACCGGGGGCTTTCACCATGAAGGCAAATGGCTCGAATCCTTTCCACATTACCTGAACGCCAAAAAGCTTCCCCATTCCCAGCACCTCTCTCAGTCCACCCAAGAATGTCAGCGACAGGGTGAATCCAAGACCCACCCCCAGACCGTCTAATGCGGAATAGCCTATATTGTTTTTGGAGGCAAAGGCCTCGGCCCTCCCCAAAATGATACAATTGACCACAATGAGGGGCACAAAGATACCCAATCGCTGGTAGAGTGGATAGAAAAAGGCCTGCAACAACAACTCCACAGCAACCACAAAAGTGGCGATTACCACGATATAACAGGCGATCCTGACCTTCTTGGGGATGAGTTTGCGGAGCATAGAAATGAGGATGTTTGAACAGATCAGGACAAACGTGGTTGCCAGCCCCATTCCGAGGCCGTTATCGGCAGTGGTTGTGACCGCGAGAGACGGGCACAGCCCCAGGACAAGCCGGAATGGTGGTAGCTCTGTGGAAAGGCCTTTGGTAAACTCCTTGATCGCTCTCATCTCTACTTTCCCCTCTTGGGCGGTCTTTTTGCCAAAATCGACGCGACAATCTTATTTTTGTTGGCCATCACAAACTTCGTCGCCCGGTCAACACCGTCAGCAATCGCCGCGCTGCTTCGGCTGGCACCGGTGACGGCATCCACCTGCCCCCCATCTTTCTTGAGCCTGATGTCCTCCTTGGCCAATAGCCTTACATACTTATTGAGGTATGAGGTTTCTATGGCGCGGGTCCCCACACCCGGTGTCTCCTTATGCTGTGTCACCCTGACGCCATGGACGCGATCGGACTCCAGGTCGACCGCTGTCATCACAATGATGTCGCCTCCATATCCTCCCCGGCCGGGCCACTCGAGAATGAGCCTTCTGACCGTGTCTCCCTCAATCCACGGGTAGATATTGACATTTCCCTTGTCTTGAACCAGGATCACCTGATCGGAGAGCGGATCGTTCGGGCAGCCCACAAATAGTTCCTTTATTGCAGGCCCCCGGATAAAATAGTCCTTTTGCCTGTCAATACGCTTTTTGAGCCCCTCATTTAGTGCCCCCAGCAATGCCGCACATAATGAACAGATAACCGTTGTAACGAGCACCATCTTTGTAATTTCGTTCATCTGCACCAACCTCTGGCCGCAAGAAGACCAGGCACTTATTCCCTGACCTCCAGGGCGCCTCTGTCCAACCCAAGCACAGGTCTATGAATACGATCAATGAGTGGATGAAAAAGGTTTAAGATCAAAATGGCAAAAACCGTTCCGTCGGGGTATTGTCCGATATTGCGGATGAGTATGATAAGCATCCCCGTACAGAGGCCATAGACTAGCCTGGCAGGTGCGTTTACCGGCGTGGTGGTATAGTCAGAAACCAAAAAGAAGGCACCAAAGGCGGTCATTCCGGCAAGGAGGTGAAACAGGGGATGGGCGTACCTGGAGGCGTCTACTAGATAAAATATGCCAGCTGTGACCATCACCCCCAGGAGATAAGAAAGGGTCACCCGCCATGAAATGAATCCTCTTATTATTAGATAAAGCCCACCGGTTGCCAGGAGCAATGCTGCGCCTGTTCCCACCCCGCCAGTTTGAAATCCGACCAGCAGTTGCACGGGATTGTAGGTATCAGCGACAGTGGGGCCATAGCTCTTTAGCGACACCAGGGGTTCCAAAATCAGGCCTTCCAGATGCCGGTCAGCCATCGTAAAATGTGAAGAAATCCGGATGGGCCACGAAACAGACAAAATGGCAAATCCAATCAAGACCGGATTCAAGGGATAACAACCTATGCCTCCAAAAAACTGCTTTGCAATTACAATCACCAAAAAGGTTCCGATAACGACCACCCACCAGGAACTATTTGGGGGCAACATCATGCCAAGCAAAAACCCCTGGGCAATAGCCGAGCCGTCGTAAAGCGTGTTTTCCTGCTTCATCGATTTCCGTGCCAGCCACTCCCACAGGACGGCGCTTGCCGCCGCCAGCAGAAGGGCCCGTATACCCGGCAGCCCGTATCGGATACAACCCCAGACGGCAGCAGGCAGCAGGGCGACGAGATATCCGTTCATAATCTTGGATACGCTCGATCCATCATGGATATGAGGACCCATTGCCATACTGAGTACCAGCCGCGCCATCATCAATCTCCTTCATCCTGAGCCAGACGTTCGTTCAGCTGCAACTCATACTCATAGTTAGCGAATCTCATATATTGCAGGAGGGGTCTCCGTGAGGGACACACATAGGCGCACAGACCGCATTCCACGCAAGACCCGGATCCCCTGGCAATCGCCTTTTCAAAATACCCGAACTCCGAAAACCGACCGACCAAATTGACCTGGATATTCACCGGGCACACCCTCACGCACCGTCCGCAATTAATGCAAGGGGCATCCGTAAAGGGTACCACTCTGGATGCCGGGAGGATCGTAATTCCGTTAACACCCCTCGCAACACTTGAATTCAAATCGGGCTGGGCAATGCCCATGAGGGGACCGCCAAATATGACCCGGTCACCGCTATGCACGGTGACATTCAGACACTCGAGCACATGGGCCGCGGGCGTGCCGATCCGAACCCGAACCGTGACCGGTTTGTCAAGATCGGGAGCGGAGACCGTGATAAGCTTGTTGGTCCGTGATTTACCCTGGTGGAGACACCTTGCAACAAACGTGATGTCCTCTGCTGTAAACACCGCGATTCCCTCTTCGCGAGGGTTCTTAAGCACGGTGAAAAATTTGTTTGTGATTTTGTAAATCAGTAACCTTGGGTTTCCCTCCAGGGCCGAATTTCCCACAGGAAATATTTCTACGTCTTTCAAAATGGATCGGGCGTGAGTTGCCATGGATTCGGGCACAGCAACAATGATACGCGCATTGCCGGCAATGTTTCGAAATCCCGCTACAGATTCGCTAAAATCACCGGAAAATTCTGAAACAACCCGTCGTTGAACAGAGATCGGCGGCTCTTCATCGACGCCTAAGATGATGATGGTCTGGATCGGGATTCGCTCGATTTCCGAAAGCCTGTCACTCAAAACTTCCGGTTTCCACGGCGAATCAAAGCCCAGGTCAGCCATGCTCTGAACCAGTTGATCTCGAGAGACTTTTTCCAGATTCTCCAGTACGGTCGAGGTCTGAAGCTCGTCATCTGAGTCGCGTTGAATG
>CAZXCQ010000410.1:0-3603 GCA_964639275.1 uncultured Desulfobacteraceae bacterium
TTCGGAAAAGGCAGCAAAGGCCATGCGTCTTCACCTTCAAATGGCCGCAGAAGATCTAAAGAAGGCGGAAGCGGACAAGTAGGGACTGGCCCATATCAGACTGCTTTTTGACCTGTTATGTTCATTCAATCGGGGATCAGAACTCATGTCTTCTTGCCCGAGCCGTTCATGACTTCATTTCTTTCCAACCCGTATTCCGCAAAATTGCCTTCTGACCTTGTAAGTGTCTGGAATCATTGTGTGCTGTTCGCTCATATTTATGGGCTACAATTTCCAGTAGATTGGAAACATATTGCTATTTCAATATGTTACAAATCTCCTTTCCGGAATACGGGATATAAGCTATCCAATTTATTATCTTTCATCACAGAGCTTGGCGAAAAGTAGAGTCTTCTTCCCAATTGCATATCAACAACCTCCACGTGAAGAAGTTATTTCAGGCTCTTGGATATACGCTACTTGGAGGCATCTGAATAGATCGTCTCTGCCTGAAACCTCAGACAGGAACTCTTCACATCGGCAGTGGAGGGTTTTGACGTTTTTTAGCAATTTTGTGGCTTTTTTTAGTGTTTTTCTATACATTTTTAGTAACATTTTGGCATATTGTCAAGTAAAAAATGCAATTGGTTACAATTTTGGGTGGGAAACTACTGTCTTCCATCAAGATATTACCTTTTCATCTCAATAACTTGGGCAAATACATTTAGCAGTGCCGACCAACTGTGGCGCATCAGGCCAGGACTCATCTGTTGACTTATTTTTGTTCTTGTGATAAATCTTCCTCAAAAATTCGCGCTTGGGCTAGGCGAAAGCTACCCTTCGTCACCTTATCGCCGTTTGTTTTGATTATGAAAAGTATCTGGCGCCACAGCCTGTAGTGGCTGTTGGCTTTGTTCAGGACGTTTGAGACCCGTTAATACCCTACCTAACCTTTTTCTTGCCCATCCATGATCTTGGGCGAATGGGTCCATGGCAAGTCTCCTTCGTGCTGCAACCGGCTCAATAGGAAAGATCCGATATGTTACCATTTGAGAGATACGAAATTATCTTAGCTGCAATCCGGAAGGCAAAAACGATCTCACTAAACGAGTTGCTGCCCTTAACAGGGAGTTCTCTTACAACCTTAAGAAGAGACATTAAATATTTGTGTGAGAGAGGGGGTGTCGCAAGGGTAAGAGGGGGGGTTTCCCATTTCAACCGGCCGTCACAAAAGGGGAATTACTCCTATGAGCATCGGGAAAAGCTTTTCGATCGTGAAAAAGAGGCTATCGGCATTGCTGCTCAAGAGTTTATCCAGGACGGCGATAATCTCATATTGTCTTACGGTACGACGACCATTCATGTGGCGCGGCACATTGATGAAAACAAGCACATCACCTTGATTACGAATGGGATTGATATTCTGTTTGAATTGAGGAACAGACCAAATGTGACGGTCATTGTATTAGGGGGCATCGTCGATTTCTCTAACAGGACCATCGAGGGGCCAACCGTTTCCAAGACGCTGAGGGAGTTCAATCCTTCAAAGATCATCATCGGTGCTGGGGGAATTACTGAAGAAAAGGGGGTAACCAATTATGAATTCCTGAGTTCCACCTACGTGAGGGATATGGTGAAGTGGGTGAATGAGGTGATCATCGTGGCCGATCATTCCAAATTCGGGAGGAATGTTCTGACAAACATCATGCCCCTGAAGGATGTGAGCGCTATTGTAACAGATTCTGGTATTTCCCGCGATTACGTAGAGTTGTTCAAGAAGTATGGCATCAAATACAAGATCGCCACGGTCCCTGAGGCCAAACCATGATTTAAAGGGAGGCTTCAGAGACTCTCTAGATGCCCAGATGTTGGCTGCCGGAGGATGGCATGGCGTAAATGACATCCTCCTCAGGGCGACGGAAGGTGTTAGACCCCTGGGCGTAGAAAGGGTCACACAAGAGACAGATCATAAAAAACGCAGGATTATCCCCCGCCGATTGCCATGATGAGCCCGATCACATCACCATCCTTGGCGATGTGGCTTGCCCTGGCAGGGAAATGGTTTACCATGATGGAATTCACCTTCTGAGGTGGTATGCCGAGTTCCTCGATAAGCTGGCCTACCGTTTTTCCCTCCGCGCTCTCAAGCACAAGGCCTTCCGCGGGGTCATAGTCCGGCACGTGCTTTCTGAGAAATGGACTGAGTTCGACACGCACTGGCATGGGTATCATCCCCCTTATTAAGACAAAGAGTGATCTTTTAAGAACATAAGGAGTTAAGAACCAACGGCAAGGTTATGCGTGGAAGAGAAGCAGGAAGTGCAATTCCCCCATGCCGCTTTAGTTGGGTCTCACAAGGATCTTTAGGTGCTTGTCTTTGTGCCGGATGAGTTCTTCAAAGCCCTTTTCGATAAGGTCGTCCAGGACTATGCGACCCGTTATCAACCCTTCTCCGGAGAGACGGCCATCTGCCAGCAGAAGGAGTACCTTCTCATATTCGTCAATATAGCAAAGCGACCCAACGACCTCCTTTTCCGTAAAGACAACATCATTGAAATTTATGGTGGAGGGTTGTGAAAAGACCCCCATGATGACCGCGCGGCCCCCCCGTCGAACCAGATTTACTGCCATGGGGGCTGTCTCGGAGGCCCCCACACATTCGATCACCACATCCGGCCCCACCCCCTTTGTCTGATCCAGGAGTTGTTCTTTATAGCCTCTCTCCAAAGGATCCAAGGCAATGGCACCATAGGCCTCGGCCCTTTTTCTTCTGGATCGCGCGATTTCAAGGGCAAAGACCTGGCCCGCCCCCGCCGCCCTTGCGGCCTGGACGGCCATGAGGCCAATAGGACCTGCGCCGATAATGGCCACACGGTCCCCTTCGAGGACCCTCCCCTGTCGAATGGCATGCATGGCCCCGGCCATCGGTTCCACCAACGCCGCCACGTCGTCTCCTACAGCGGGAGGGATCAGGTAGCATTGTTGGGCCTTAACATGGATATACTCGGCAAAGGCACCGTGAGATGCCAGCCCAATGCCTCCCATCTTCTCGCAGACTGGGTAATGGGCGCGGTTACACCAATAACACTCCCCGCAGGTATAGAGGGTATTGGTGACGATCCGATCCCCTGGCTTTAGGTGTTTGACCCCTTTTCCGCATTCCACCACCTCTCCTGAAAACTCGTGCCCGAGGACAACTGGCGGCTTGATCCCGGTCAGCGGGTGCGGTGCCATATTGATCATGATGGGTCCATCCTCATATTCGTGGAGATCGGTACCGCATATACCGCACCAGTAGACCTTTGCCTTTACAAAGCCTTCCCCGGGAGGGGTGTCGGGGAAATCCTCTATCCGGACATCCTTTTTTCCATACCAGAGCGCTGCTTTCATAACGTACTCCGAAGGACCATAAGAGACCTCTGTATCAGTGATTAATATTTTGAAAAAGCCTTTGTCAACCCCGATGTTGCAGAAAGAACTCCCTGAATCTCAGAAAAGGCTATCTTTCGGGCTTTACCCCTTTATCTTGGGTCCAACTGAAGAATTCACTCCGTAGTTGGAAAAAACAGCTAGTGTGTTGTCTCAAAAGTTCTGTCACCGATTTTGGCAATATGTTCCCTTTTT
>CAZXCQ010000411.1:0-3600 GCA_964639275.1 uncultured Desulfobacteraceae bacterium
GGAAGAAAAAAAGACCCCCATGCCACACCTTTCCCCCTGTTTTTTGAAATGTTACGGTTTTCCTCAATCTCTCAGTCTCGTGTAAGTCTGATATATCTTTTCTTGCCGGCCCTCAGGATCAGGGAATCGTTTTCCAGATGGGTCGAATTGATAACCTGATCAAAGGCCTCGATCCTTTGCCCATTTATATACCCCCCCCCTTGTGAAATGAGTCGGCGGGCCTCCCCCCGGCTTGCGGTGAGGGCCGTTTTTTCAAAGAGGATGTATGCCGGTATTCCTTTTTCAAGCTCCTTGGGGTTTATCGAATAGGTAGGCACGGACTCGGAGACCACCGACCCCTCTCCAGCACCAAACAACTGCCTGGAGGCCTCGCGGGCCTGATCCGCCTCTTTTTGGCCGTGGCATAATCTGGTGGCCTCATAGGCAAGGACTTCTTTTGCCGCCCGGATATCTGATCCCTTCTGCCCTCTGAGCTCCCGGACTCTGTCCATCGGGAGAAGGGTGAAAAAACCCAGAAAACGCTCAACGTCGCGGTCATCCTGGTTGATCCAATACTGATAATACGCATAAGGGGAAGTCAGTTCTGCATCAAGCCAGACAGTTCCCTTGTGCGTCTTGCCCATTTTGGTGCCCGAAGAGGTCGTTAAAAGGGGAAAGGTCAGACCATGAATCACTTCACCCGCCAGACGTCTTGTAAGATCCGCACCCGCCAGGATGTTGCCCCACTGATCGTTACCGCCCATCTGTAGACGGCAATCATAGTGTTTGAACAGGTGCCAGAAATCGTAGGCCTGCAAAAGCATATAGTTGAACTCGATAAAGTTCAGGCCGGTCTCCAGTCTTACCCGATAGCTCTCTGCCGCTAACATCCTGTTGACGCTGAAGTGTCGGCCGATATCCCTCAAGAAGTCTATATAGCCTAATCCGGTCAGCCAGTCGGCATTGTTTACCATTATCGCCCTGCCATGACCAAAATCGATGAAGCGGGAAAGCTGCATTTTTAAGGCCTCGGCGTTCTCTTCTATCTCTTTTCGGGTCATTATGGGGCGCGTCTCGGTCTTGCCGCTGGGGTCACCGACAAGGGCCGTCCCGCCGCCCACCACGGCGATAGGCGTATGCCCTGACCGCTGCATGTGAACCAGGGACATGATGGGAAGAAGGCTCCCCGCATGTAAGCTCCTGGCGGTCGGATCAAACCCGATATAACAGGTCGTCGGCTTTTCTAACAGCTCCCTCACAAGGTCCCTGTCAGTGACCTGCTCAACAAAACCCCTGGCCTCCAAGATATCGAATGCATTCTCCACCTTGCCCTACAAATCCTTTCTATTGGCCTTTCGCCCAGTTCAACCGGCGCCCCGCCGCCGCCTCTTGAGAGAAATTGAGGATTGCTCGTTGTCTCTTGGCAGCTTCAGACGCACCACCTGCCCCCGTTTTCCCAGGCCCTCAATTCTCTGACCGTTTAACTCGAGGGCAATCCCCCCCGCATTGCCGATGAGCAGTTCAAAACCCGCTTTGGCGCTCCACACGGGGTCACTTCCAGGTTCAAAGATGTATTCCCTGGGGGGCTGGTCATCCACGGATATCCTGACCCAGGTCCTCTCCTTTATGACCGCCTTAAGAACCAGCCCGGTTTGCCCCCCTGGGCCGGCATTCTTGGCAGGGGGTGTGATGGCTTCGGATTCCTTCGAGGAATCATCGGGTGGGACCTCTTTATCCTCTTCAACCGGGATCGTCTCTAAAGCGGCTGCGGGTTCTCTTTCCTTTGCCGAGGCCACCACCCCGCCCTTCTCGGATGTCTGCTGGGCCCCCTGCCTCTCAAGGGCCATACGCCCTGGAGGACCTTTTTTATCCGCGCTGATGGACACCTCCTCCCGTGCGGTGTATTCCCTCCAGATAAAATGACCGAATATACCGGCGAGGAAGATCAATATCAAAGACGTCGAGACCAATACCCCCTTCCTTTTCCAAAGGGGCAGAACCGGTGGCCCCGGGGGCGTTTCTTCTGTCAGGGCATCCCTTTGGTAGACCCTCACGACTTCATCTTCATCCAAACCGAGTGCACGGGCATAGGATTTTGCAAGCCCTGTCACAAAACCGGGGGGTGGAAGACGATCCCAGTCTTCATTTTCCAGGGCCTCAAGGAGATGAGGCCTTACCCGGGTTATTTCGAAGACCTGTGAATAGCTGAGCCCCTTCTTTTCCCTCTCCTCCCTGAGAAGACTACCGATTCCCCCATTGGTGCCCCCTGCCCCATCTCCCAGGGTAACTTCCAGTCCCTGGCCGTAATCGGGTCCTGACTCGGTAGGCTGCTCGGGTCCGACTTGTTTCATCTTCGGAAGACCTCAAAATATGATCTTTGTGTAGGCCTTTTCCCTGAGTTCCTTCATCCAGGAAGAAAACCGGCTGTCGAGTTCCTCACGATAAAGGATCCCATAAATGGCATCCTTTACCTCCTCGAAGGGTCTAACCCCTCCCCCGTGCTTCTCCAGGACCTTTATGATCTGTATACCACTGGGCATGGTGATTGGCCCGCTGACCTCGCCGGCAGACATCTCCCTGACGACCTCTCTGAGTTTCGGATTGAGTTCCGAGGACTTAAAAAAACCCATATCACCCCCCTCACTGGCTCCCGGCCCCTGGGAGTATTTTCTGGCCAATTCTCCGAAATTTTCTCCGTTCTTGAGCCTTCCAAGGATTTCTTGTGCCTTGTGATTAAGGGAGCGGGTTTCATCTGGATCTGACGGGTCTTCTTGTCTCAGCACGATAACGGCAAGGCGTACCTTCTCATTGCTGGTAAATTGTTTTTTATTTTTTTCGTAATATTCCTTTATCTTCTCTTCCAGAATAATAATCTTTGACTTCACTTCAAAGTTGACCAGTTCTACCCTCTCCAACTCCTTTCGGATGTTCGACCGGTATTTCTCGTAGGTCATTCCTTGCTCCTTGAGTTCGGCGAGCAGGTCCTCTTGAGTCAAATGGTTATCCGCTTTTATCTTCTCAATGGCCGCATCCACCTCTTTGTCAGTTACGTGGATACCCAGTTCTCGGATCTTGCCAGAGGCAATCTTTTCATTGATCAAGAGATCCACGACGTCGCGGCGGGTCTTGAGATAACGCCCTTCATCCACTGCCTTGAGATCACCTGGATCAAGGCCGGTCAGTTCTTTTATCTTGGCGTTTAGTTCGTAGAGCGTAATCAGATCATCGTTGACTATGGCAACAACCCTGTTCCGGATTTCGGCCGCCATAGATATGTCGCTGGCAAACCCGCCCGCAAGGAACAGGACAAGATACAACAAAATCCTGAAATTCTTCATTTATGAAAGCTCCGGTCTGCTTGGAAGACCTTGATTAAAATTGACCCCTGAATTCAGAGCTCCGGTTTATAAGCCCCGTTGTTTCGATGTCCTGCTTCCGGGAGCTCCCCCGCCCCTCTTTCCGCCTTCGACCCGCTTATTTCCTGCTTCGCCAGATCGGATAATGACCTTCTCCACAAATTTTTTAGCATACCAGCAATGGACAAAAATGCAAGCATATTTGACATTGTCCTGGAATTCCGATATAAGGATTAAACGAGAAACAGTGTTGCCGAAAGAAAAC
>CAZXCQ010000412.1:0-3572 GCA_964639275.1 uncultured Desulfobacteraceae bacterium
GCACGGGCCCGGCCGAGGCTTAAACGGTCCTTTTTCCACGATACCCGCAGCCGGGTGCTTTCGCTGGATCCACCCCTGAGGGGCATCTGTTACGATGACGGGTCACAGGATTGTCTGGACAACAAGGAACTGAAGGATCTGGTCGCCTATATGCAAAAGTGCATCGGAGATCGCAAGGTGGACGTTATCGGAATGGATGCCTGCCTTATGACCATGCTGGAGGTGGCATACCAGATTCGCGATCATGCGCTGGTCCTGGTTGGATCCGAGGAGGTCGAACCCGGTGATGGATGGCCCTACGACCGCATCCTGGCCGAAGTGGCCGGCTCGCCGCAGATGAGTGGCTCTGCGCTGGGTGAGACCATCGTGAACGCGTACATCGCCTCTTACGACAGGGGGGCGCCGTTCAGCCCGGGCGTTACGCAGGCTGCAGTGGACCTGACCAAGCTGGGGGACATCACGCAGGCAGTGGACGATCTTGCGTCTCAGCTCCTGAGCAGGTTGAAAGACAGCCAAACGCAGACAGATATCTACAGGGCATGGAGAAGCACAACCCGCTTTTATGAAAACCTTTACATGGACCTTTATCAGTTTGCCGACAACCTGGGTGAAATGACCGAGGATACGGCCATTCAGCATGCCTGCACCGCCATCAAGCAGACGATTGACGGCAAGGATGCGGACTCGCCGCTCATTGCCGAGCGTCATCTGGGAGAGAATCTCCGGGCCGTTCGGGGGCTTTCCATCTACATGCCCCCTTTCCGGAATCCATCGGATTTTTACGGGGAGCTCGATTTCGCCAATCAGACCCATTGGGCGGAGTTCCTTCGCGCTTACCTGAAATAGAGGAGAGATGTCATGGAAGGTCGTCCTCTCATTATCCGGGTTGGGGAAGGATCGATTACCCGAGTAAAGGCCCCGGCGGTGGTGTTGGGTCATTGCCAGGGAATGACGCCCCAAGGGGTTGAGCAGGCCGTGGATGAGGCCCTGGAAGGTGCTGTCAGCGGGTTTCTGGAAGACCGGAGCATTAAAGGGGAACTGGGGGATTTTTTCGCCATTCCGGCATGCTTGGGTTCATTGGCGGCCGAGACAGTGATCGTCATGGGGATGGGTCCGCCCGACCTTTTCACGAAAAAGGCGGTTAACGAAAGGGAGAGCGCCGGCTTTCTGCACCAGATCGCCTACCGGCTCGTCAAAGGACTTCTGGCCACTAACATGACCCAGTTCGCGACCGTGCCCATTGGGGCAGGGAGGGCTGGTCTGCCAACCTGCGCCGTGGTAAAGGCGTATGTCGAGGGCATTTGCCTTGCGCTCCTCACCCTGGATCGCGAACAGAGGATCAGCGAATTCACCATTGTGGAGGTGGACGCGGCCAAGCTTCAGGATATTTACAGGGGGCTTGAAGAGGCATCCAGAGAGCTTCAGGGGCGAATCCTGTTCCATATCCGCGAGGTCAAGCTCCCGGGGGCCCCGCAGCCGAGTACGGCTTCGTCAGTGCACGCCATACTCCTGGTTGCACGTCGAAAGGGCCGTGAATTGACCTACAGCGTGTATACCGATCGGCCGGTCCAGCTCATGAAGTCCACGGAGATTGAGGACACTACGCTGAGGCAGTTCATGGGCCAGCTTACAGGCTATCTCGAGACAGGACAAGGGGCGGAAGACCTAACCGACACGGCCCAGGTCTTTTACGAAATGATGGTGCCGCCGGAAATAAGGGAGGTGGTGCGCCATGATGCCCCACGGCATGGGATCATTTTAAACCTGGAAAGTTCGCTCACTCCGATTCCATGGGAACTCTGCTACGATAGAGAGGCAAAGGTTTTTTTGGGGGAATTCTCTCTCGGCCGACAGATCATGCGCCAAGAAACCTACCGTCTCCTGCCCCGCACCTGCGACAAAGAACCGGGTTTGGACATTCTTATCCTGGCCAATCTCTCCGGTGACCTGCCCGGCGCAGAGAGGGAAGGGAGAGAATTGAAGGCGTGTTTAGAATCTCTGCAGGGTCACCCGTGTCCTCCCCTACGCGTGGACCTTCGCACGGCTCAGGATTTTGGGGCCGATCGAGAGAAATCCGACATCCTGAAGCTCATCTATCAAGGGCGCTATGAAATCGTTCATTATTGCGGCCACGCCTTCCACGACCGCATAGACCCATACAAGAGCGGATGGATGATTGATGTAGGGACCCGGGAAGTGATTCGGGCCTATGAGTTCTCCAATCTCCCGCAGCCCCCTCTGCTTGTCTTTGCCAATGCATGCGACTCTGCCTTCATGGATAACGGAGAGGAATCCGAGGTGAAGGCGTTTGTCCACAGCCTGGCCGGTGCCTTTATCCGGGCGGGGGTGAACTTGTACCTAGGCAATCTGGTGGGCGTCTCCGATGCAGGGGCGCGGGCCTTTGCCGGACATTTCTATGACGGCCTTTTCGGGAAGGGTCTGGCCATGGGCGAGGCCCTGAAACTGGCGCGCCGACAGCTCAGGGTGAAAAACGATCTGAAAGATCCCACCTGGGCCAACTATGTGCTGTACGGCTCGCCCACATTCCGCCTGTGAACCAAGGCGTGTGATGCCGACTGATCGGGCAAAACTATTATGAGGAGGACTTGAGATGGATTTAAAAGACATCCTGACCAAAGAAGAAGCAAAGGCATACAGGGAAGCCAGCGAAAAGATTGAGAGACTAAGCGAGGAGCTGAAGAAGGAAGGTCCGAAACTTGACAAGACTGATTTTGCCAGGTCAGGGGCAAATAAGAGCCTCGATCTCATCAGCTCGAATCTGGGGGCCGATCTCAAAAAATTCTGGGGCCTTATTAATGAGGCCAACAGGCTCTATTCTGCCGTGAAAAAGGGGATGGACCAATCAGGTTCCACCCACGAATTCATCACTTCAGGGGCCCTTGATCTCTTGGGCGTTACCGATGCCAAGACCCATAAGGTCCTCCAAAAGGCCTGCATGGCTCCGGACAGAGAAAAGGAGCTTCGAAGTCTTGTATTTGAAGGACATTTTTACGGGAAAATAGTGGGGAGGCGCAACGGGAATTTCCTGGAAAGGGTCTTCGGCGATCTGTCTACCGGGCTTTTGGGGTTCATCGATCGATATATCGATGATATCGATGAGACCGCGTTATCCAACTTTACAGAATATTATACCCATGCCACAGCAGGTGATATCCAATTGAAGGAGTTGGGTTGGGCTGCCCATTATATCCAGGACCTGACTGCTCCACATCATGCGGGGAACATGGCCATCGGATTCGAAACCATCACAGATAATTGCGAGACGCACTTCCCTTTTGAGAAATTTGCCAAGGGGTATGTCTATGACAACCCTACCGCCTTCAAGGCAAAGGCTCAAGAAATCTATGATGAATTCAGGCAGACCCTCGCCGGAAAGCGTCCAGAGGCGATTGCAAAGGAAGTGCAAAGGCGGGCTGTTCCGAACGTCCCGAAAGTTCAGATATTGGACGGCCCTGCATGGACAGAGGCCATCCATGAGGCCATTGCCTTGGCCATTGGCGCCACGGCCTTCATTTTCAACCCCTTGAAACCCTGAGGGTCTTGAGGTAATT
>CAZXCQ010000413.1:0-3556 GCA_964639275.1 uncultured Desulfobacteraceae bacterium
GTTATACACCCTTCAAAACGGAACCCCCATTGCCCGGGTTTCAAAGGGCTAAAGTGGTACAAAAAAGAAAATTGATTGCATTTTCCATAGAAGTTGGCCATCAGACGTATAGGCCTTCCATCAGTGAAGATTCACTGGGCAACGGACTCTCCCGTGCAAAGTTGATCGCCTCTTCGATCTCGGTTTGGATCTCTTTCTCAATCTTTTTCATTTTTTGCTTTGTCAAGACCTTGTCCTGCAAGAGCTTTTTTTCGAAACTCACGATGCAGTCTGCTTTCATGGCCGCCTCAACATCTTCCGGCGGACGATATTTTTGCGAGTCACCCACAAAATGACCGTACCAACGGCTACTCATGACCTCGATGATGCTCGGCCCTTCGCCCTTCCGTGCCCGTTCTACTGCCTTTCCCGCTTCTTCATAGATCTCCATGAAATCATTTGGAACGGTCACCCCCGGAAACCCGTATGAAGCCGAGCGCTTGGCCACATTCCTGATAACGGTATGAACCCTCTGCGGCGTAAACTGTGCCCAGCCGTTATTTTCACAGACGTAAATAATGGGTAATTTTCTGATAGAAGCGATATTGAGGGACTCGTGAAAGGTGCCTTCATCGCTGGCCCCTTCTCCAAAAAAACAGACCGTGACTTTCCGGGTCTTTTTGTACTGGGATGCAAAGGCTGCCCCGGTTGCGATGGGAATGCCCCCACCCACAACCCCATTGGCGCCCAGAATGCCACGGTTGCGATCCGCCACATGCATGGACCCTGATCGACCCAGGCACAGACCATTGCCTTTTCCAAAGAGTTCGGCCATAAACAGTTTTAGATCAATCCCCTTGGCCAATGCGTGGCCGTGGCCCCTGTGGGTGGTGGCCATGTAATCTGAGTCCTCCAGGTGGCTGCAAACCGCCACAGGAGTTGCCTCTTGGCCAATACACGCGTGTATAAACCCGGGGATCTCTCCACCTGAAAACACTTCCATCAGTCTTTCCTCTGTCCTTCGAATTCTTACCATCTTGGTGTAAAAACCGACCAACTGTTTTTTGCTGGGTTTTTTCATATGATGTCTCCCTTCAATCGGAGGCAAAAATTCCTCCACCATCTCTCTTCATTTATGAATCCAACATCCAGGAGGGCCAAGTCGCAAATCCCCCTGAAAACAAGCACGAGTCAGTTCCCGTCATGTCCGCGAAGACTGTCCCAGCAGGAACGAGTAAAAAAGGTAACATCTCAATAAATAAAGGGAGGATACCTGGATTCCGGCCCCTCGGCCATGAGCTCGGAGCCGAATGGCTTTCGCCGGAATGACAAGAGAGGCTAGGTTCACGTCATTCCGGCCCCATATAAGATACGGGATAAACTGCAGCCGGAATCCAGACCTTATGACAATAAACATGTTTACCGCTAGTTATTGAGAAAATACAACCCCTTGCATCAATTTAGCTTTCATCAAAATTGGAACTGAGACAGGGGAATGGGGGTCGGAATCCCCATTCCCCGGGTTTCAAAGGGCTAAAGTGTTACGACCCTTTCTATCTTACTGGGAGTTCCACAAAGGCCTTTCCGGGGACACAATTTATGCCATCCTCATTCTTGATCCACAGCTCTAACTCCGCATATCCCTTACCCGATTCTTCATATTTCCTGGTAATCTTCCCCCCACATTCGAGGATATTCCCGGGAACCATAAAGTTTCGGTATTGTGTAGATAGCTTCCGAATTTCTCCTTTCTCACCCACCCAGTCATTTAAGAGCTGGGCATAATAATCTATGGCCATATTGCCGGGGGGCACCACATTGGGGAGCCCGCGTCGCTCAGTCGCATATGGGTAGTCAAAGTGTATTCTATCCAATAGCCAGATTGTGGCAAGATACATAAATATGTTGACCGTGTTAACTTCCTTTTTTAATGGGGGTATTTCGTCCCCTTCAGCAAAATCACTGAAACATACCTGTTGATGCATCTTCTGTCTCCTTTCTTGGAGTGGCTATCATTGTAATCGTTTGTTTTGCCAGCAACTCCCCGTTCTGGTTGGTGTATGTGGCCTGGGAGGTCGTAAAAATAAGATGACCGCTTTTTCCCTCTTTTTCAAATATATCCAAGAGCTTTACCTTTACGGATACCCGATCCCCCACAAAGACCGGCTTAAAGAATTCATATTCTTCACCACCCCTGACCCAGCCAAGGGACCAGGCATTTGGAAACTCCGGCACCCCAAGAAAGCTTGAAAGCCCGTCTTCGCCGAGATCCCCGGCCTTTCTCTCCAGTTTTGGATCTTGAATCGCCCAACAGATGTAGCAAGGTGGTGCGGCGAGCTTACCGTATTTCCCCTTTTTCGCGGCCTCTTCATCATAGTATACGGGGTTTGGGTCATCGATGGCCAAGGCATAACGGCGGATATCTCTCGCCAATACCGGCTCCCCGGTTCTCACCTGCGTCTCGCTGCCGACATACTCTTTCCATCCCAACTTTTCCAGCAATGACTCTCCCATAATTCCTCCTAAATCCCAGATCGATTTCTTGTTAAGATCTTATTATCACCGTATTCTCTTGACCTCATACCTGATATCCAAAAGAGGCGCGTCAACTATCGCCCTCCCGATATCCAATATATCCACATCCAGAGATCTGATCTTATCCATTTCTTTAAGCCTGATGCCACCACCAAAGGCAATCTCGACCTTTTCCCTGAGCCCGGCCTTCCGGGTCTTCTCAGCGACACTGCCGATGTCTCTTATATTTCCAGTGTCAACAAAGAGGATATCCGCGCCGAGCCTGGCTGCCTCACACGCCTCCGAGCCGATCTCTTTATACCGGCCTCTCAATTGTATGACCTTTAAATACCCCTCCAGATGCGCAACGGCCCCAAGGGTCGCTTCTATGCCACCAAATATCTCGATGTAATTCTTATCCAGGTAAACAAAAGGATCATTACTGATCCGAATAGACCCACCGCCTACGATGACGGCCTTCCGAATCGTCTCTTTCAATTCCAGAGGCATTTTTTTCCAGGCCCCGCTAACAATCTTGAGTCTATCTCCTGCTGCTTTCGCAAAATTGTAGGCAGCAGTCGCAATACCTGATGGTTTGCCAATCCGGCCGAGCAGCAAATCCTCGGCAATGACCACTTCCTTTACAGGGCCTTGAAAGTCTGCTACGATACTACCTTGTGTGACATAGCCCCCTTCTGCAAGAATTGTTTTTACAGACAATCCCAAACGTTCCGCTTCGTATTTTGCCTGATCGGTTCCGGCGATCACGCCGGTACCGTTTGCAATTATAAGCGCATCTGCTATTTCGGCTTTTAGACCTCCAAAGATCTCGTCTCTCAAATCTCGCATTTCGGTATCAATTCAGCTTTCTTCAAAATTAGAACTGAGACAGGGGAATGGGGATTCCGTTTTGAAGGGTGTATCCCCTGTCTGAGACCGTTAGAGAGCGTTAAGAAATCACGGAGATCGACGTCTGCAAAAACCGTAAGACTTTCTAGCAAATACTGCCCCCCTATTTCTTCCTATGGCAGGTGATTTCTTTACGCTCTCTTACGGGCGAGTT
>CAZXCQ010000414.1:0-3453 GCA_964639275.1 uncultured Desulfobacteraceae bacterium
GAGAGAATTATTCCCACACGTTTCCCTGAGACATCAAACCGATGGGTAAGAATTGCCCCCAACGGCACTGCTGCAGATGGTTCAACGATTATCTTCATTCGCTCCCAGATCATCCGCATCGCCGCAATAATCCCTTCTTCACTCACCGTCACAATGTCGTCCACATAATCCCTGACGACCGGGAAAGTCTTGTCACCCAGCGAGGTGAGGAGCCCGTCCGCAATGGTTTTCGGATTCCTGGATGGGATAAGCCTTCCGGCCAGAAACGACCGATACGCATCGTCTGCTCCCTCCGGTTCGGCAGCGATTAATTGAGTGCCGGGAGAAATCGCACGGACTGTCAGGGCTGTTCCGCTTGTCAGCCCACCCCCTCCGATCGGGGTCATGATGACGTCCAGCCCGGGGACTTCTTCGATGAGCTCCAATGCAGCGGTCGCCTGTCCGGCAATAACCCGATAATCATTGTAAGGAGGGATAAACACGGCGCCGGTGGTCTCAATGATATGTGCAAGATGCGACTCTCGTGCTTCGAGAGTGGGGGTACACAGGGTTATCCGCGCCCCATAACCGGCTACAGCAGCCTTCTTGACATCAGGGGCATTCTCCGGCATGACCACGTAAGCCTGAATTCCCCTTAGCCTGGCAGCAAGGGCCAGGGCTGCCGCGTGGTTGCCTGATGAATGTGTCGCCACACCCCGGGAGGCAGTTTGATCATCCAGTGAGAACACTGCATTTGTTGCCCCTCGAATCTTGAACGCGCCTACCTTCTGAAAGTTTTCGCACTTAAAATAAATTTTTCCTCCGACCATCTGGTCGATGCCATTGCACGTGAGAACCGGGCTCCGACAGATATAGCGACGGATCCGATCTGCAGCATTTCGGATATTGTCAATCGTGGGAATATCTGACATCTCGCTGCATTGCTCCAAAAAACCCTCCAGGAATCAATTTAGCTTTCTGCAAAATTGGCACTTGAACCCCCATACCCCGGGTTTCAAAAGCCTAAAGTGTTACCCCTCCAGGACCGTCACTCCCGCGAAGAGCCTTTCCCCGGCTTGAACAGGGGCGGGAATCCAGGTCTCTGGGTCTGCCCTGACAACGCCGGATTGTAGGGCATGGTTTCCTTATTGTCCAGGTCAACATCCAATGAGCGAAGTGTGCTTTTCAATTTCATTTCCAAATCCGAAAATTGCTCTACCACGCTCATTAATTGTGCTCAAGGCCTCTTGCTTACTGCCGGATCTTTGATCCTTCTCAATCGAACGGTCTAACAGCTCCTTTATAACGCGTGCCGCTTGGTCTACCAGATCGTCCACAGATAGGGCATATTCTCGGCTCAATTTTTGGAGACCTGTCAGGGTGTGACCGTTTAGCATAAATCTTCTTTGGATCCTTTCCTCATAGCGCCTATGGGGAAGAAATTTTATCAAACAATCATTACACCCAAGCGATGCGACAAAGATGTAAACAAGGTTGAATACATCCTTATTTGAGGAGCCTCCCCTGTGTTCTCTGATAAACTGAAGGGCGGTCAACCCGTCTCTGGTTATCTTGAAGCTGGCTGTCACCAGACCATCATCAAACAACTCATTATCAAAAACACAGTTCTTTTTCATATTATTGAATCCCTTTCAAAAAGGTGTCGTAACCGCCAAAACTCGCGGGAGTTCGGAAAAACAGAAACCATTTACCTTGATATATTGAGAAGATACAAGGAACCATTTGTGAGCACAAACCCCGATGTTGCATTGGAATTCACACAAACCGATGAGATGAAATATGTTGTTATAAGAGAACCAAACTCGTTCTATGCTTCTTTTCTTTCGCAGGAGCGCATCGATCGTGAATTCCTGATAGGGTAGTAGTTCAATGGTTTAACGGTTAAAAAAGCCCAATTTGCAGGAAACACAGCTACTTTTATCAACATCGGGGTAAAGTCACGGCAGGAAACGTGCCAGAAAGAAGGGCCAACACCAAAAAAACTGTAAGTATTTTAAAATACAATGGAAAAGTCCGACAGTAAGATTTGCACTTACGCCAGGAGTACAAAAAATTGTACGGTGAGAAAAGGCCTGGAGGTAAAAAAACGCGGAAACTCCACGAAATGACAGGGAAAATGAAAAGTAAAAAACGTTGTCCCTGAGGGTACAAGATATTATACTGCAATTTGTGGTCTATTCTTTTTCCATCACCTCTTATTGATCCTTTACTTATAGGCCGACTTCGGTGCAAAATAGCGACCTGTACGGTTAGGTTTGCCCGCTTGAAGGGAAACAGAAGCGGGGAACACTGGTTACTGACCTGGCGAAGGCAGAAGGCCTGCATTATGAGGGAACTATGAAATCCAATGGTTTGACCCGGGTCGTGTTTGACGACCTGAAGGGCTTTTGCAAACAGGCATATACAAAGGCGGGGGTCCCGGATGACGAGGCCGGGATCGTATCAGATCTTCTCGCGCGATCAGACCTCCGGGGCATCGAAACCCATGGTGTCACGAGACTCCCTATTTATATAAAGCGTCTTCAAAAAGGATATGTCCAAAGACACTGCAAATTCACCTATCTCAAAGACAAAGGCCCTGTGGCCTTTGCCGAGGCCCATGGATCAATGGGGCATGTCGTGGCTTACAGGGCCATGCTGGATGCCATTAAAAGGGCGGAAGACTACGGCATAGGCTGGATTTCGGTCAAGGACAGCGGTCATTTTGGTGTGGCAGGGCTTTTCCCCATGATGGCGGTAGAAAAGGATCTCATCGGATATGTCTGTTCTAACTCGGCACCGATGATGGCCCCGTTTGGCGGGCGCGAGCGGATCATTGGAAACAACCCTCTATCCTACGCCTTTCCAGCAGATCGGTACCAGCCGGTGGTCCTGGATTTCTCTTGCAGCGTGGTCTCTTCGGGTAAGTTGATCCTGTGCCGAAAGAAAGGGGAGAGGATACCTCTGGGCTGGGCCTTCGACAAGAACGGGTTTCCCACGGAGGACCCGTACGAGGGATACGAAGGGGGAGGTTCGCTGGCCCCCATCGGTGGGCATAAGGGATATGGAATGGCCCTGGCCCATGAGATGTTGACGGCTGTGTTGGTCGGCGGTAAATGGACAAAGAACATAAAGAGCCTTTACGAGGAGGATAAGACGGGTATTCAGGGGACCTGTCATTCCTTTATGGCCCTCGATCCGGACTGTTTCACCGGCAGAGAAGAATTCAAAAAAGGCATGGATTCGTATATAAAAGAAATCAAGGAAAGCAGCAAGGCTGAGAACACGCCAGAAATCTTGGTGCCCGGCGAGCCGGAGCATCGGACCGAGGCCGAACGGTTAGAAGCGGGGATACCCATGGCCGAAAACACGGTAAGAGAGCTGAGGAGTCTGGGAGAATCACTGGGGCTTGATCTCGATTTCCTGGAGTCATAGGCATCGGGATGCGAACTGGAAAGGTTCTACCGTTTCCGG
>CAZXCQ010000415.1:0-3407 GCA_964639275.1 uncultured Desulfobacteraceae bacterium
AGAGGAAAAGTTCGGGGTGGGTGAAAAGGAATATTCCTTGGAAGAGATCTATATGAAGTACTTCCAGGAGGTATAGATATGCAAGGTCTTCACGCGGTCTTTTCAAAAGAACTCCGGGATCATTTCAGCAGTTACCGGTTTGTGATCCTGTTTGCACTCATTGCCATGGTCAGCTTTATAACGAGCTACATGGCCGGGGTTCACCTTAAGGACAATCTCGAGGCCCTTTCAAAGACCCGGTTCCCCTTTTTGACCCTCTTTAGCACCCCGGGTGCAATATTTTCCATGGTCCAGTTTGTGGCCTTCTTTGGCCCCCTTATCGGTCTGGTCCTGGGTTTTGATTCCATCAACCGCGAAAGGGCGCACGGGACCCTGATCAAGTTGATATCCCAGCCCATCTACCGTGATGCGGTCATCAACGGGAAATTCCTGGCCGGGGTGGCCACCATTTCCATTATGCTCGCCTCCATTGTCCTGGTCGTATCCGGCTTTGGGCTGGCCCTTGTGGGGGCTGTACCGGAGATCGAAGAGATCTGGCGTCTTTTCATCTTCTTTATCATCAGCGTCTTTTATGTCTCTTTTTGGCTGGGGGTCTCCATCCTCTTTTCTATCTCATTCAGGAGCATTGCCACCTCGGCGCTGGCCTCGGTGGCGCTCTGGATCTTTCTGTCCTTTTTTGTGTCTTTGGGGGCAAGTGTGGTTGCCAATGCCTTTGCGCCGGTGGACAGGCCAGGAGAGGCGGAGCCCGAGGCCATCATGAAAAACATCAGGCTAAAAGAGATGGTCTCGTTATGTTCTCCGATGGTCCTCTACACCGATGCCACGGCGACAATTGTGAACCCCATGCGAAAGACAACCCGTTCCGTTGTCCTGATGGGACAAATGGAGCAGGTCCTGTCGTCGCGGTTTCAGAATCCCCTTTCCTTGGGCCAAAGCCTGATTGTTGTCTTTCCGTATATGACCGCCCTTATTGCCATAACCTTGATATGTTTTGCTATATCTTACCTGATCTTTATGCTGCAAGAGATCAGGACGTAATATTTTGTACTCGGTGAAGGGGGCGCTTATCTATGAAGATTGCAGAACTCATTTCAGGGAAGGACGACAATGACAGGATAGATATTGAAGGATTCTTCATCCCGGTGTCTTCCCTCAAGTCTCTGTTGGAGGACGGGTACGAACACCTGGTGCCCTATCAGAGCGAAAAGACCTTTTCGGTTTGGGGAAAAAGGTGTACGGGCTGCTTGACAGAAGAGCAGCTCCGGAACAGGGCCTAGTATCGCGTCTCATAATCACAAATCCCAATTCCCTCCCTGAAACCCGAAACCTGTCGGACTTATCCGCAGGAATTGTGGCGGAGATCCCCGCTCTCTGAGCGGGCGAAACCTCCTTTCAACCAGCAATCACCCATCGCCAATCCTACCCGTGTTGATCCTTTTTGACTTTTTTGTGGCGTTAGGGGTATGATATGGGAAAAGGGGCAAATTCTTCCTTATCCGGGGTATCTTGAATCTGAGAAGGCCGAAATTCTGGAAAATCCCACTGATTGTCCTCTGTCTTCTGATAGGCCTTGCGGCATGGCTGGGTTTTGGGGAGCAGGGGCTTATCCACCTCTACCGCACAGAGATGGAACGACAGGCCCATTTGGACAAGATACGTCGGTTGGCTGAAGAAAACCAGGCCCTCCTGGATGAGATAAAGCGTCTCCGCACCGATATGAAATATGTGGAATCAGTGGCCAGGAGAGAACTCAACCTGATCAAAGAAAACGAGGTCATTTACAGATTTCAGAAGAAAGAAGAGGGTGGAGGCGGCCGCAACACGGACCTGGTCCCGGAACTCCAACAAGAGGACAAAAAGCCAAGACCAGAAACGGGGGGATTTCGCAATGGGAAAATCAGATGATCTTATCCGCCAGATCCTGTGCCACGCACCTTCGCAGGGCACCCTTTCTATCGTCCTGAGAAAAATGGAACAGGAAGGACAATACACCGAGGTGATCCAGGAATGCCTCAAGGCCTTGTCCAGATACCCCGACGATATCCATCTGAGAATCCTCCTGGCAGAGGCCTATTTGAGAGTGGGATCTGTGGGTCAGGCAGAAGAGGAATTGGAAAAGGCCACCGCGATGATCGAGGATCTGATCTTTTCTTACAAACTAAAGGCAAAGATCTATATCGGGCAAAAGAGGTCGGAGGAAGCTGTCGATGCCCTTAAACGATACCTGGCCCACAAACCAAAGGACCCCGAGGCCCTTGATCTATGGAAACAGGTGAGCCCCGCCCAGAGGGATAGGGGTGAGATACCCGGAGAGCCCCCCGGGGAAGAGGCGCTCCCTGAGAAATGGGAGGATGATGTCCTCTCGGAGATTGCAACCCCCACCCTCGCGGAGATCTGTTACAACCAGGGGCAGATCCATGAGGCCATAGCCACATATCAGAGGGTAGTCCTGGACGATCCCGATGACAAGGCCTCTATGGAGCGTCTTTCTGAACTAAAGGCCCTGGTCGGTAAAGAGAAAGCGCCACGCACGAAGGATGCAGACCCGCTCAGATCAAAGAAGGAAAAGATGATTGAAATCCTTGAAAGGTGGCAGGCCAAGACTCGGGAATCGGGCCATGGAAACTAAGACACATCATTTTGACTTTGCAGCCACGGGCATCGGCAGTGTGCCATTCCAGGATATAGAGGCAACCTGCACCGAGATCCTGGAACGGCTTCCATCCCTCCCCTTCTGGCCACAGTTTGTGAGACGCAGCCATCTGGAGGACATGAGCATCCAGTTTAGCGAAGGCCTCCCCCTCCTGGAAATCAATGAGGAAAAAAGGGCGCTTGTTATCTCTCCCCGGGATAGGGAGAGGGATCTGGTAGAGTTCTACGACCATTTCCTGGCCCAGGACACGGGACATTTCTCCATCAGCCGGAGTCATGCCCCCGGACTCTATGCCGTGCTGGAGCTGATATCTCAGGATAACGGCCCCGATGAGACCTATATAAAGGGGCAGACAGTTGGGCCCGTTACCTTTGCGGCAGGGATCCCAGACCTGGACGGAAAACCCGTCCTTTACAACCCCGAACTCCTTGAGGCCCTGGTCAATGGCCTGGCCATCAAGGCGCTGTGGCAGGTAAATGCGCTTTCCAGGTGCAATCGGAGACCGGTCATCTTCCTTGACGAACCCTATCTTTCGGGTTTTGGATCCGCCTTTTCGCCGATTGAGCGTCAGGAGGTGATCGATTTGCTCAGAGCAGTCATAAGCTATCTGAAAGAGCATTCTGATGCCCTAATAGGCATCCACTGCTGCGGCAACACAGACTGGTCCATGATCGTGGAGGCGGGTCCGGACATCATCAATTTTGATGCCTTTGACTACATGGAGTCCTTCTTGCTTTATCCCGATGATATCTCC
>CAZXCQ010000416.1:0-3378 GCA_964639275.1 uncultured Desulfobacteraceae bacterium
GTCGTATCCAGAACGGTGTGAAGGCCCCTTTGTTTGCCCTTTTCAAGCAATGCAGCCACAAATGCAGTCTGTGAAAGGGCCTCTCCGCCGGATATCGTAATGCCCCCGCCTGAATTGTGGTAGAAGGCCTCATCCCGCATCACCTCCTCCAGGACCTCTTCCACATCCATATGGCTTCCACATCGGTTCAGCGAATGATAGATGCAGGCCTCGGTGCACGCAAGACAGTGGGTACATTGATCCCAATCGATTTTCCTGCATCCTTCACGGGTAATGGATAGGGCCCCCTGTTCGCATGCCTCCACACAGGCGCCGCATCCTTTGCAGTTGATATTTCTGACCATGAGGTTTGGGGAAAGGCCTTGCGATTCGGGATTGGAGCACCAGAGACACCTCAGGGGGCACCCTTTCATGAAGACCGTTGTCCTTATGCCCGGCCCGTCATGTATACTGAATCTCTGGATGTCAAAGATGACGCCCTTTCTTCCGTTTCCTTCCACAGGTGCCGTCCCGGAAATGCCGGTGGTTCAAGATAACCTGTGCCCTGTTCGGGCGATGATATGATCCTGGAGTCCTTTTGACAGGTCCACAAAATAGGCACTAAACCCTGCCACTCTCACAATCAGGTCCTGGTATTCATCCGGTTTCTTTTGTGCCGCCACAAGGGTTTCTCTGTCTACAACATTAAACTGGATATGCGGGATCATCTTTTTCTTCCACGTCTTAAGGTAATTGAGAAAGACCGGTTTCATATCCCCTTCCAGGAATTGGGGTTGAAACTTCTGATTTAAAAGGTGGTTATAGGTCTGCAGGGTATCAATCTTTGCACAGGAGTTCAGGACTGCCGTTGGCCCCTTCTTGTCCATCCCAGGCAAAGGCGATAATGTGGAGTCTGCAAATGGATCGCCATCCCTTCTTCCGTCAGGGGTGGCAGGGGTATCGGCCCCAAGGCCGTAGGTTGCTGAAACGGCACTTCCATCGCCCCGCATTGAGAATCCAAACCGGTCCTTCACCCTTTCCATTACCGATTCGGTACGATGGTGCACCTCCCGGGCAATGAGATCCGCATAATCATCATCATTCCCGTATTTCGGCGCATTGAGACAGACCTGCCGGATATCCTCCCGGCCTCCCCAGTTTCTGTCCAGGATCTCTATCAGCCTCGGAAGTGCGACCAGTCTGTCTTCAAAAACCACCTTCTTGATTGCCGTTAAGGCATCCGCCACATTGGTGGAACCGATAACAACGACCATATCATGGACCATGGAGGGATAGGTCCATCGCGTCCTTTCCTTGCCCTGTTCAATACACCCTTCAACAATGGCTGAATAAAAGGGACGCGGGCAATATTTTGCGTAAAGCTCACGGCAGGTATTCTCCACCTGGGCCAGCTTGGTGGTAAAAAAACGGACCTGTTCCAGATAGGCCTCTAAGACGTCTTCCCAGGTTGCAAAGGTAGCGGGGTCCGGAGTCTTTGCCCCCCATTGTTCCCCGGTCTTGGGGTTGATACCCTGATGGAGGGCCCACCATAGACATTTTCCCAGGACAAAATAGCCCATAACGCGACGGGTGATATTCTTCCCCGGAATGCACATGTAGACGCATCCGGAAACGGCATATTTTCTGGCATCCTCCTTTGCTACACCCCATTTTTCCAGAAGGGGAATAAGGGCTTCATCATTAAACAGGGAAGGATAGCCGACCCCCGTCCTGATGACATCTGTGGCCTTGGATAATAATTCATCGGGTGTTCCGTCATGGACCCTCAGGGCAATGCTGGGCTCGATGGTCCGCATGGTCTTAGCCGTTTCAAGCACCAGATAGGTTAGGCCGTTGGTCACATCGCGACCGTCCCCATCGGTACCGCCTATAGTTATGGCCTGGAGCGAGGCGACACCCCCGTATATCGATGTAACCAGAGGGGAGTAAACCAGACCCAGTTCAAGAAATTTGACCCACAGGAGCTGAAGAATCTCAAGGGCCTCATCCTCGGTGATTCTCCCTTCCTTCAGGTCCTTTTCATAATAGGGACCCAGGAGGTAGTCAACACGCAGACCGATTCCAAGGGTGGAATACTCAAGGTATCTAACCAGGTGAATAAAATAGAAGAATTGTACGGCTTCAAGGAAGGTCCGAGGAGGATTGGCGGGAACCCATTCACAAGTCAGGGCCATCTCCTCGAGTTGTTTTCGCCGTTTGGGATCACTCTCTGATTGGGACATCTTTCTGGCCAGCGCGGAATACCGGTTGGCAAACCTTATGACCGCCCTTAAAACGATAATCACGGACTGGAGGAACTCCTTTTGATCGACATAGTCGGAAGGCACGGTTCTGTCGATCTCCTCAAGACGCTCTTCGGCCATTTTGATCCTCCCTTCAAGGCCTGTCTCAAACAACCTTTCATAATCCGGAATGCCCAGCTCCGACCACTGGCTCCACAGAAATGTCCCTTCATATTTCCAGTACTTCCCAAGATCTCCCGTAAACATCTCCTGGTGCCGGTCACTCATGCATTTACCTTTCCAGTATTCACACAGGTCGTCCAGTTCCCGTCTCCCTTCTTCGTCCAGAAGCGTTTTTCCTCCCTTGCTGTTTACGAGCCTTTGAACAGACCTCCAGTTCATGTCAATGGGGTGAAAAAGGCCCTCCGGGCTGGAGGTCTGATAACCCACAATGCGCTCCCAATCCCTTATAAAGATGTCCATATGGTCTAAGACATGGGCCAGGGCCTTGGCGCGGCGTATGACCATGGCCTCCCCGTCTGTCTCTTTGAATGACTCCGTCATCAGGCGAGAGCGCTGGAGATCCACCCTGATCTCCGGTCGAAAGAGGCCCCGGGATTTATCATCTTCCGCATACCCTCTCTGTACATTGCGTACGGCCTTGATTGCCAGATGGCTCTTGAGTGTTTCTGTCAGATCCATCACTAGCCCTCCCAATTAATAGCAAATCTAACCCTTACCTTCCCTCCCTCAATTGCCCTACCCCGCCCAGGTGCCCCTGATGGCGGTCTGCTTGCTTATCAGGGTGTTCACCAAAGAGCTGGTGTGCGGAGAGACGTATTAGGGATCCAAAAACCTGTGGTTTTGCAATATGGCAAATCTTTGCCCGCATAGCAAGTGATTTGAATGCATAAGGCTTAGGCTGCTCGAGACTATCATTTATGATAAGATCGCACAATCTAGCTTTGACACATCTCAACCTTCCAGCCGCCCATCTGAGGGTGATATCACATGTTTTCTATTCAATGACATTGATAGCAGATAACGCAGGTTTTCGTATTGTCAAAATGCGGTTGATAATGTCCATAATTTCAGTACAGAAGTCCTGACTTCCTCTTCCTGAAAATAGTTGAGCACAGACCAGTTTTTCAAAAAA
>CAZXCQ010000417.1:0-3376 GCA_964639275.1 uncultured Desulfobacteraceae bacterium
GAAAGACACGGCACCATTACGGATGTCTATTTCCGGCCGATTGAATAGCGAAGCTTCGCCTCAAACCGGCGAGTTGACGAAAACCGTAATCCATTGTCTGCCCGTCCAGCGCCCGTTACGCGTCGGGGAGGCGAAGCGATGCTGGTTCCTGGACGCTGGATGAAAACCGAATCCATTGAGCCATGAGGTCGATTATTAACCGTCTGATAGTAGTCTTGTTATTCGTCATGCCGGATCAAGTCCGGCATGACGGAGTGTGAAATACGGCGGTCTCTGTAAGTTTCGTTGTACGATTAATATTCAGTGATATTTTCTTGGCGTTCTTGGTTTACCCCGTAGCTCCCCGTGGAAGAACCGGGACAGGCCGGAAGATGGTACTGGGGCGTCCTTGAGAGAAAATACGGTTTTTGCGAGTTCGTCAGTTTTGAAAAAGGCTAAATTGATATCATGGTGAAAGGAGGAGGCCCCTATGGAGATGACACTGGGTGAGGCATTTTCTCGTTCAGCCCGCAAGTTTCCCAAAAAGACCGCCTGCATGGATGATGACGGGGCCCTGAGCTATGAAGAGCTCAACCGGCGGGTCAACAGATTTGCCAACGCCATGCGGGGGTTTGGCCTGGAAAAAGGGGCACGTGCCGCCACCCTGTCCAACAACTGCCTCTCATTAATGGAGGTCTTTCTGGCAGACCTAAAGCTGGGCGTTGTTACCACGCCTTTGAACTCGAGGGGCACGCTCGATGAGATCTGCCATCAGGCCGATTTTACCGATTCGGAGACCCTGATTTTTCACCACGATTTTGACGGGCAGGCAGAAGAAATCAAGGGCCGCGTGCCCCAAGTCAAGAGATTTATCTGCATGGGCGGGGCCGCCCCGGGATTTGCGCTGGATTATGAAGATCTGGTCGCAAAGGCGAGTGAAGAAGAGCCACGGAGCGATCTCGTAGAAGAGGATGAGGCCTTTATCATCTTCACCGGGGGCACCACGGGCACCCCCAAGGGGGCCATACTCACCCATAAAAGCCTGCTCTGGAATATCATCAGTGTTACCACTGAGAATCAGAGCCCTACCCCGGAAGACAGGATCTACTATCCCATGCAGATGTATCACACCGCGGCGCTCAGTCGCTTTCTGGCCTACATGTATGCAGGGGGGACCTTTATCGGGAGTAAGACCTTTGACCCCGATCAATACCTCGATATTGTCGAAAAGGAGCGAACCACCTTTATTGTCGGCAACCCAACCATCTTTCGCATGCTGCTGGAGGCCAACAAAAAAAGACCCCGGGACACCTCGTCCATCAAACGCTGGTTGTGTGCTCAGGGGTTTCTTCATCCCGGGCTAAAGGAGGAGGTTGAAAAACAGCTCTTTCCCAATGGTGCGCTCTATGGGTCCTACGCCCTGACCGAGGCCTCACCGGCGGTGACGATCCTAAAGCCCTGCGATAAACCCAGAGAATGGGGGAGTGTGGGTCGGGCTTACATGTGCACCGAGGTGCGTATTGTGGACGAAGCGGATAGGGATCTGCCTGCAGGCGAAGAGGGCGAGATAATTGTCAGGGGCCCAACGGTCTTTAAGGGGTATTACAAGGACCCGGAAGAGACGGCAAAGACCCTGAGGGGCGGGTGGCTTCACACCGGCGATGTGGGAAAGTATGATGACCTGGGCTATCTCTACATGGTGGACCGTATCAAGGATATGATAAAAACCGGGGGACTCAATGTGTACTCCCGCGAGATAGAAGAGGCGCTTTCATATCACCCGGACATTGCCGAGGGTGCTGTTATTGGGGTGCCGCATCCCAAGTGGGGAGAATCCATTAAGGCGGTTATTGTACTCAGAAAGGGTGCCTCCCTGACCGAAGAGGAGGTCATTGATCATTGTCGCCAGCACCTGGCAAGCTACAAAAAACCGACATCGGTCGTCTTTGTGGATGAACTCCCAAAGGGCACCTTTGGCGGCAAGGTCCTCAAGAGGGTCCTGAGAGAAAGGTATGGGGGCGGGTAGGGGAAGATTGGTGAACCAGAAGGGCGAGGTCGTTCAGACAGGGACGACCACGGTGCTCCTGGCAAAGAGGGGGTCGAAGGCATAGGCCCTTGAGGAAACCCGGATGAAGATACTACTGGATATGCTATTCTCTGATGAGCACCGAATGATCAGGGAGACGACAAGAAAATTTGCTGAGAAGGAACTGGGGCCAATTGCCGAGGAGATCGACGAACAAGAGAGGTTTCCCACGGAGGTCTATAAGCGGGCCGGGCAAAACGGTCTGATCGGTTCCACCATCCCTTTGGAATATGGGGGAGGGGGTGCCGATCTTCTGACAAACGCCCTCATAAAAGAGGAGTTTTGCAGAGTGGCGGCCGGGTTTGGCATGTCGGTCAATATGTGTACCACCAACTTCTGCTACTTTATCTCCAAGTATGGGACCCAAGATCAAAAGATGCGTTACATCCCACCGGTCATCCAGGGGGATGCCGTTGCCGCGTTTTGTCTCACAGAGACCGGGGCCGGATCAGATGCCCTGTCACTAAAGACGAGCTACAAAAGAGAGGGCGATACCTATGTCCTGAACGGTTCTAAGACCTTTATTACCAATGCCCCAATTGCTCAATATTTTATGATGGTTTCACGAGAACATTCGAGCAAAGGTGTAGAGAGAGGCACCCTGTTTATCCTCGAGAGGGGTATGGAAGGGCTTTCCACGGGAAGCCCTTTTAAAAAGATGGGAATGCGCTGCTCTCCTACCGGTGAGGTATTTCTGGACAACGTCACGGTCACCGGTGATCAGATCCTGGGAGAGGAGGGAGATGGCTTCCAGATCATGTTTGAGGCCCTGGACGAAGAGCGTGTACTGGGCGCAATCACCAGCATAGGGATAGCCCAGGCGTGTGTGGAAACTGCGGTCAGATATTCCAAAGAGCGGATACAGTTTGGCAGACCCATCGCCTCCTTCCAGCTGGTCCGCAACATGCTGGCCGAGATGGCCACCCGCCTGGAGATTGTTCGTCAATACACATACTCCCTTTGTCCCCTGGTGGACAGGGGGATAAAGTTGACAAAAGAGGCGTCAATCGCCAAATACTATGCCTCGGTCATGGGCACCCGGGCGGGCCTGGATGCCATACAGATCCTGGGAGGGTATGGGTATATGAGGGAATACCCGGTGGAGCGCTATATGAGGGATGCCAAGTTGGTGGAGATCGGTGGAGGTACCTCTGAGATACAGAAGCTGATTATCGCCCGGGAGTTACTAAAAGGCTAAACTGTTACTACTTTATTAGGCTATGAGGTAACATCTCAAAAAAACAGGGGCAAAGGTATGGCATGGGGGTCTTTTTTTCTTCCACATGCCCCCATATGACATGGCCAAGCGGC
>CAZXCQ010000418.1:0-3315 GCA_964639275.1 uncultured Desulfobacteraceae bacterium
TCTGCCCTCAAATCGCCCCGACATCCTGAGCCCCGAAAAGACCTGGAAAAGTCTGGAATTAGGCCGTTTTCGTAAATGCGGCATCGATTCCTTTCAAAATCTGAGATCCAACAGGAGAAGAAACAAATGTCGGACAACAAATCAAAATACCTTAAGAAAATACAGGATCTACCCCTGGTGGACCTGACCGAGGAGTCCCAGGCCCACCTGCTTTTGACCGACAGGGTTCTGATTAGCTTCATCGAGAACCCCCCGGGTTGCGTTTTCCCTATCCACGATCACGAATCCGAGCAGGTCCTCATCATCCTGGAAGGAGAAGAGGAACACGTCTGCGGTGACGAGACCTTTCTGATGAAGGCTGGCGACGTATGCGTTCACCCTTCGGGCATACCTCACGGCGGTGAGACCAAGACCGGTTTCAAAGGCATCGACATCTTTTGCCCGCCGCGACAGGCCCACGTGGAAAAGCTGAAGGCCAAACTGAAAGAGATGGGTGAGGAGTAACCTTTGTCCTACCCCTTCACCATGGACTACGGCATCAGGCACGGATTCGCCTGCGCCATTTTCCTCCCGGCCTTCCTCAGATTCAATGCCGGCGCAGTGGGGGGCCTGTTCGACGACGTGCTGCGCATGCTGAGGCTTTCTGAAGGGGACCTGGTAAATATCTGCCGAAGTATCCTGTGACCTGAACCACCTGGCCAAGCTTTGGAGACGGGCCAAAAGGCCAGGGGGAGGGCATAGAAAGGACAAACTCATGGAAATCAGATACGCATCCCATCCGGATGATTTTGAGACCTACACCACAGAGCGAACCCGACGGGAATTCCTGGTGCAGGACCTCTTTATCCCGGATCAAATAAGACTGGTTTACAGCCACATTGACCGCATGGTAATTGGCGGTGCCTGCCCCACCCAGCCGTTGGAACTGAAAGGGGGCAAGGCATTGGGGACAGACAGTTTCCTGGAACGACGGGAGATGGGCGTAATCAACGTGGGAGCACCAGGCGCTGTCTCCCTGGACGGCCAGACCTATGACCTGCAAAAAAACGATGGCCTCTATATCGGCCTGGGAGCCGGGCACGTGGTCTTTACAAGTGCCGATCCGGCCCAACCGGCCCATTTTTATATCCTGAGCGGTCCGGCTCACCGGAGATACCCCACCAGCAAGGTGACCATGGCCGAAGCTGAAAACACGCGCCTCGGGTCACCGGATCAAGCCAGCGTGCGGGTGCTCAACAAATACATCCATCCCAACGGCGTGAAAAGCTGCAACCTGGTCATGGGCATCACGGTCATCCAACCGGGCAGTGTCTGGAACAGCATGCCCTGCCATACCCACGAGCGGCGGATGGAGGTCTATTTTTATTACGATCTGGCCGACGGAGCCGTGTTGTTTCATTTCATGGGCCAGCCGGACAAGACCCGTCATCTTGTCGTCCGGAACGAAGAAGCAGTGATCTCGCCCAGCTGGTCGATCCATGCCGGAGCGGCCACTTCCAGTTATGCCTTCATTTGGGGGATGGTTGGTGACAACCAGACCTTCACAGACATGGACGACGTATCCATGTCTGACTTGAAATAAAGATATCCGCCCGTTGACTGTGAGGGGGCCGTAGGCCGCCTCGGGGCACTGGTCAATGCCTCGGTGGCTACCTGGATGTCTGTCTCGTCCCAGGTGATCGCGTCATCCCGGTCTGATGGTTTATCCCCCCAGGTATGCCCTCTTGACAATCTCACTGTCCTTGAACTCGTTTATACCACCTTCCAGAACGATCCTTCCAACCTGAAGGGCATAGGCCCTCTCAGCCACCCTGAGGGCCAAAGGGACATTTTGTTCAACTGAGAGAACGCCAACGCTTCTCTCATTGATATCCTTGATTATAGGTACCAGTTCATTAACCATTATCGGAGCAAGTCCTAACGAGGGCTCATCCATCAGAAGCAGCTTCGGCCTGGCCATTAAGCTGCGGGCAATGGCCAACATCTGTTGTTCGCCTCCGCTCATGGTACCAGCCTTTTGATTTTGTCTCTTCTATAGTATAGGGAAGTGATCAAAGAGCGCATCCATATCACTCTTTATACCGGTCTTATCCTTTCTTAAACTGGCGCCAAGCTTAAGGTTGCTTAAGACAGTAAGATACGGGAAAAGCCTTCGGCTTTCAGGGATATTGGCCAGGCCGAGATTCACTATATGAAATGGGGCCATCCCTTCAATCCTCCTGCCGAGGAACCATATTTCCCCGGAATTTAACGGCAATAACCCGCATAAGGCATTCAAAATGGTGCTTTTGCCTGCTCCGTTAGCGCCGATAATGGTAGCTACAGCCCCTTCGGCGACTTCCAGAGAGACAGAGTCTTCTACGGCCCTTGCCTTCCCGTAATGCACTGTCATGGCTTTCACCTCAAGAAGCATCTTTGCTCCCAAAGTACGCCCTAATTACGTCTTCATTCTGCCTCACTTCTCCAGGCAAGCCATCAGCGATCTTACGCCCAAAATTTAACACGATAATCCTGTCGCATAGACTCATTATCTCCATATTGTGTTCAACCAACAGGATAGTAATCCCCTGTGAGCGGATCTTCTCAAATGCCTCCAGTGAGAATTCAATTTCCTTGTAAGCCATTCCGGCTATTGGCTCATCAAAAATGAGTAGCTTCGGCCTGATAGTTAATGCCCTGGCAACGCCAAGTATCTTTTGGCGGCCATGAGGGAGATTCCTGGCAAGCTCATCCCTTACATCATCCAGGCTTACAAGCTTCAAGATTTCCTTGGCCTTGCCCAAGATATGGTCCTCTTTCTCACGGTGTGGGGAGGTATTTACCAGGGTCTCCCAGAATCCTGACTTTGGATATGGATAAGACGATGCCACCACATTCTCGAGAACCATGAAATCCGGAAAGTGGGAGGCCAACTGAAAGGTGCGGCCTATTCCCATCCTGGCAACCAAATGAGGTTTCTTATTGGTTATATCCTTCCCTTCAAATAGGATCTTTCCCTCCGTGGGTCGATGAATGCCGGTCATGAGAGTCAACCACCACCCCTAAAAGGTGTGGCTTGAATGGTGACCCTAAAAGGGTCTTTGACAAAACAATTTTCACCGCAGAGGCAGAGAACGCGGAGTCCGATCTATTTTTTGCTTTGCGCTGAGCCCCGCTCAAAGTCCGGGATAAAAGGGCGCAAAGCAAAAAGAACCAGTCTTTCTTGGGTGATGCTCTCGGCTGCAATTGGACTGGAAACATAGAAGTATCATATGCGCCTATTAATCCCGAATTCAAGCAGAGCTCAGTGGTTTTCCATTGTCGTCGTCCCTGCCC
>CAZXCQ010000419.1:0-3274 GCA_964639275.1 uncultured Desulfobacteraceae bacterium
TGTTATTTACCTCAGTGTAGTGACGATATTGGGATAAATATTTGCAAGGTATTCTGACCGGTGATATAAGGGCAGCCGAAATAGCGAGGTAAGGAATTGACCTTGGAAAAATAACCAAGTCTCACAAGGAGGCAGGCCTAATGGTTGTAGGAGCCTTACGACCCGCCCCTTGTGAGCAAGGCAGCCGAACAATTCAGCTACCCTACCTTAACACACTTGAAACGATTTGGGAATACGATAAGTTATTTCTTTCTGGTCATATTGATTTTTTCTCTTACCTTGGGCCTACCTGTCCTATATGTGGCGATAGAGATTGCTATCGGCAGATCACCCCCTATTGGCGGTATGCCATTGAGCTGTTTCCGGAATTCAAGAAGAAGCGGATTCCCATTGCACGCTTTTTGTGCCGAAGGAAGGGGGCCACTTTTTCTTTGCTGCCAATTCAACTGATTCCCTACTTTCACTATACGGTGGCTGCGGTGATCGGGGCACTGCTTTTGGGTTTTAAGTGTTGGCAGATGGGCCAGTGTGGCTTCTTTGGTGCATCCGTCGAGGTGGACCCGGATAGCGATCTGACTCCCTATCTGATTCTCTGCTGGCTGAAGGTCGTTTTGCGTGGATTTCGGCGTGCCCATCCGATCCTGAGACAGTTCTATGATCTTAGCGATCTCCACACCTCCAAGAGGGCTGGGGCATGGGAGGAGGTGTCGGGCTACTTTCTGGCTCTGGGCCTAAAGTTCCAGATGGACCACAATCCCCCTGTCCTCGCCTTGCTCTGCCGATACAGCCAGGTCACAAACTTCTTTCTCTTTGGTACACCCTCTCAGCATCGTGTGCCAGTTGCCCACTGAGCTTTGCAAAACCGGACAACTGAGAGAATCGCAAGCCTCTGATCCCAATCCCCGGGTTGCCCTCCTTGGCATTCAGTCTCCCCTTTTTCATTGACCACCTTGCCCCCAGGGCCTGAGAAGCTCGTTTTTGAGACCGTTTGTACAGGGCATTGCTAACGGCTGTCTTTTCAATGGGTTATTCATGGGCCGTCGACCGCGGCCATCCGCGCTCGGTTACCCCAAAACTCACAAAAAGGAGGAACAACCCATGGAAAAGGACATCTGCGAAAAGATCGCCTTAAAACGCTACCAGATCATCAGCCCCGTGCTGGCCGAGCCCAAAAGGGCCCAGAATGAATACTTCAGAGAACAGAGCCAACGCCAGCACGACTTTCCCCGCTATGGGCTCAAAAAGCTCAGCGTCTCCACCATGAAATCCTGGCTCCGCCGGTACCGCAAACACGGCTTCGACGCCCTCAAACCCAAGGACCGCACAGATAGGGGCAGGCCCAGGCGCCTCGACCCCGACACCCTCAGGGCCATCGAGATCAAATGCAAGGCCTATCCCTACTGGACGGTGCAAAAACTCTATGAAAACCTCCGGGATCAGAACCTCCTGGGTGAACCCCCTGTGCACTACAACACCCTCCTTCGGATCGTTAAGACCCAAGATTGGCTCACAATTAAAAACCGCACTGATCAGAGAAAGGCCTACGAGGTGGATAACGTCAATGACCTCTGGATCTGTGACTTCATGCACGGCCCCCAGGTCCGCACCACAAGTCGGTCACTCAAAGCCGTCCTCTGCGCTATCCTCGATGATCACTCCCGCATGGTGGTAGGGCACGCCTTCAGCGCCTCAGAGACCATCAGCGCCCTTACCCTCGTCCTCAAGGAGGCCTTCCTGACCTATGGAATCCCCAAACGCCTCTATGTGGACAACGGCCCCAGCTTCTCCTCAGACCTCCTCGCCCGCAGCTGCGCCCTGGCCGGCATCTCCCTCATCCACTCCAAACCCTATGACAGCCCGTCTCGTGGAAAGGTGGAAAGATTCTTCAGGACCGTCCGCGAACGCTTCCTCCGTGGGGTGCAAGACGGTATCACCCTAGAAGAACTTAACGAGGCCTTCTGGTTGTGGCTAAAGGAGGACTACCACCATAAGCTCCATACAGGCATCGGCCAAAGGCCTATTGATCGCTACAATGCATCAGTTGATAGAATACCCATTCGAAGGCTCTCAAAGACAGAATTGGATGAGATCTTCCTCATCCGCCATGAACGGGTCGTCAATAATGATGCCACCATCAGCTTTAAGGGCTCCCTCTACGAGGTCCCCCAGGCCTATATCCGTCAACGTATCGAAATCCGTCATCCCGTCGATGACCCCAACGAGCTCTACCTCTATGACAACGCTGTGCGGGTGGGAAGGATCAAACTGGTAGATAAAAAGGAGAACGCCCGCACCTTCCGACCTCAAACGGTCTCCACCAAGATCTCCTTCCACAAAAGGAGGGTCATACCATGAAAGATCTATTGGCCTGGTTCGGCCTCAAGTGCTTCCCTTTCGATAAAAACATCAAACCCCACGATGCCATGGATTCAGAGCCCCTTAAAGAGTCCCTCGCCCGGCTCGATTATATCAAACGCCGGGGCGGCATCCTGCTACTAACAGGAGATCCAGGGGTAGGAAAGACCCTGGCCTTGAGACGCTATGTGGAAAACCTCAATGAAAACCTCTTCAAAACCTTCTACACCCCCCTTTCAACCCTCAGCCGGGCTGATCTCCTCTATCACCTAAACCGCCTCCTCGGCCTCCCCCCAAGGCTGTCCAAAAGCGCTGTCTACACCCAGATCCAACACGCCCTCTTGGACTCCAAAGAACAGCAGGGAAAAACCATCCTCATCATCATCGACGAGGCCCACCTGCTCCAAACCGGCCCCCTAGAAGAGCTCAGGCTGCTGACCAACTTCAAAATGGACTCCTACGACCCCTTCATCTTGATCCTCTCCGGTCAGAGTGATCTGAGAAGAACCATGGACTTCGCCGTTATGGAGCCCCTTAACCAGCGTATCGCCATCCGATACCACATGCCCGCACTCAGCATCCACGAGACTAAACACTATGTCACCCATCACCTCAAACTGGCAGGGGCAAAGGAGCCTATCCTTGATGATAAGGCCCTCGAAGCCGTCCATGAACTCAGCTTCGGTATCCCCAGAAAAATCGGCGCCATCACCGAACAGGCCCTTACCTATGCCATGTTCGATCAAAAACGCACTGTCAGCCCAGAAATAATCCTTAAGGTCAAAACCCTGCAGGGATAAAAATCATAAACCACCATCCATAACAGGAGGAAAAAACTATGCAACAACTTCAACTCGTCTACAACCTCATCGAAGCCATGGAACTCCTAAGTGATCTCCTTTGGGACATCTACGGAGAA
>CAZXCQ010000420.1:0-3272 GCA_964639275.1 uncultured Desulfobacteraceae bacterium
ACCCTGTAAATCTGTCAGGAGAGGAGATCACAAACTGCAAGGTAAAGATGACCGTCGTGGCCGGCGATATCGTTTATGAAGCTTAATTAGGAGTAATGTGCGGCTGGGAATCGTTTTCTCGACCGGCCGGATAACAGAATCAAAGGAGAAAAACTATGTTAAAGGTAAGCGTAATGTATCCGAATGAAGAGGGGGCCAGGTTTGATTTTGACTACTACAGGACAACCCACATAAAATTGGTCGAGGAGCACCTCAAGCCCTTTGGACTTGTCAAGACCGGCGTTGACAGGGGGATTTCGGGCGGAGGGGATCTCCCTGCGCCCTATGTGTGCATCGGTCACCTCTATTTTGAAGACCCGGACGGTTATGAAAAGGGAATGGCCGAAAAGGGTCCCCTGTTGCGTGGAGATCTTCCCAATTTTTCCGATATCAAACCGGTTCGGCAGATCAGTGAGGTCCTTGATTAGCTCAGGATCTGATTGGGGCAATCCCCTGCAGAATTTGGTCGAGACAATCGGAGATCGGGCTTAAGGCATTCACAATGAGGGTATTTTCCGCGTGACGGATGCCCACAAGGAAGGCGGGGCAACCTTCATGGGATCGAAAGATACTCTCTTCTGAGAGAAAGGAGGGTGATAAGGGAAAAAGGGAAAGGACGGATTGGACATATGTCAAAAGCGTTTGGTCGATTGTCAAAAAAATGAGAGGAGGGTGATCTGATGTCTATCAAGAAGATTGGTGTGATCATGGGTATGGGATTCCTGTTGCTGGCCTTTGTGGCAACCGGATCCATGGCAGCGAATCGCAATTTTAAAAAGGCGGATACAATCCGCATCGGCGCCCTGGGTCCGGTTCAACTGGTCCCGGGGATCGGAATATTCAATGCCGCAAAAATGGCCGTTGAAGAGATCAACGCAGCAGGCGGCATTGACGGAAAAAAGGTGGAACTCTTCATCGGCGACACGGAGGGAAAACCCGAAAAGGGGATCACGGCGTTGAAAAAGCTGGTCCTGGAGGACAAGGTGGATGTGCTGGTGGGGTGCTACTCCAGCGGGGTGGCCCTTGCCCTTCAGCCCTATCTCCCCAAATACAAGATCGTATATATTGCCACCGGGACCGCTTCAATAGCGCTAACCAACAACGTCAAGAAAAACTATAAGAAGTACAAATATTTTTTCAGGGACATGATTAATTCTGATATTCGCCAGCAGAAATGGGCCGCAAAGTTCCTAAAGGAATTTGTCAATGGTCAGCTGGGATACACCAAGTTTGCCATACTGGCGGAAAATACAAAATGGGTGCATGAATACGCCCCCAATCTGAAGAAGGACCTTCAAGGCGCTGGGCTTGATGTGACCTTCTACGAGATGTTCGATATCGACATCAAGGACTTTTCCCCGACTTTTGTCAAAATCAAGTCCACGGGTGCCCAGTGGATCGCCCAGATTGTGAGCCACGCGGCGAGCATCCCCCTGGTCAAGGCATGGCAGGACACCAAGGCCGCCCCCATGGGCCTGTGTGACGTGGCCAGCATGGATTCCAAATTCTGGGGGATGACCGGCGGAAAGTGCCTGGGTGAGATCACTTATAATTTTATCGCCAGGGCACCCCTCACCGATAAGACGATTCCGATGTGGGATAAGTATGTCAAGACCTATGGGACCAATCCGGTGTATACCACGGGCTTTACCTACGACTCCGTATATATGTTGACCGAGGTGATAAAACAGAAGAAGTCCTTGAAGTCTGAAGACATTATCAAGGGTCTCCAAAATATCTCCTACTACGGGGTGATGCATCCGAACATTGGCTTTGACAAGAAGACCCATGACCTGCTCAAGGGGAGATATGTGATGCCGATGGTTCAGTGGCAGGGCGATGCAAAACAGGTGGTGATATGGCCAGACAAGTTCAAGACCGGCGATTATGTCCCGCCTGCCTGGTGGAAAAAATAGCCCAAAAATGACTTTTTTTGTTGGGAGGGCAATAGCGGGTGATTTCACCTGCCGTTGCTCCTCCCTGACTCACCCATGTTGTAACATCTCAAAGAACAGGGGGAAAGGTGGGGCATGGGGGTCTTTTTTTTCTTCCCCATGCCCCACCACAATCGATTTATCCCCGGGTTTTTGAGAAGTTACCCCATGTTGCAGTGCCCGCTCGACCTTTTGGCCGGGGCCTGCAAGGATAGAGGGCCATATGACCACTTTTATCAATATCCTCGTGCTGGGTGCCATCTGGGGGGCCCTTTATAGCCTTATCGCGGTCGGCTTTACCCTCATTTTCGGGGTCGCAGGGATCGTCAACCTGGCTCATGGTGCCTTTTACATGTTAGGCGCATACCTGGCCTATACCTTTATGACGCTGTTGAATATCAATGTCCCGTTCTCTGCGCTGATGGCTGTCGTGGGAACCGCCGCGGTCGGTATGCTCATTGATCGATACGCCATCAGGTACATGAGAGAGACCCACGTATACGTCCTGATCATCACCCTCGCCTTTGCCCTATTTTTCCAGGAACTCATGTACGCCATATACGGCCCCTACGGAAAGGCAGTAAAGAGCTTTGTGACAGGGGACATGGTCCTGGGCGGTGTCCACGTGAGTTACCAGAAGCTCATGACCTTCTTTGTATCCGGGATACTGGTCACACTCCTGTGGTTTTTCATTAGGAAGACCAAGACAGGGAAGTCGGTCGCCGCTGTGGCGCAAAACAGAGAGGCGGCCGTCCTAATGGGGATCCAGCCCGAAAGGATCTATGTCATTGCCATGGGGATATCCGCAGCACTTGCTGCCACTGCCGGTGTATTTATCGCTCCCATTCTGGAGGCCGTGCCCACCATGTGGGCCTTCCCGTTATTCAAGGCATTCGCGATTGTTATCATTGGCGGTCTGGGGAGTATCGAAGGAGCGATCATCGCCGGGATGCTTCTGGGGTATTCCGAGACGAGTGTCAGTGTGCTCATTTCTGCCAATTACCCCGACATGGTCTATCTGGTGGCCATCATCCTGGTGCTGGTACTGCGTCCCAGGGGTCTCATGGGCAAGCGGGCTCACTAAAAGGAGACAACCTTGTCGTTGTCATTATGACCAGAACGGCGTCATTGGTCAAAAGCAAATGGTTAAGAAGAAAGGAAGGTAAGCGGTGAAACCGGGCGACCTGTTCGGACCCAAGATTTTCTACAGGCGATTAGTGGGGCTGTCTATATTTTCTGCCCTCGTGCTCCTTACCCCTTTTTTGTTCAGCGATCCCTATGACCTGGAGCTCCTCTTTC
>CAZXCQ010000421.1:0-3268 GCA_964639275.1 uncultured Desulfobacteraceae bacterium
AGTGTAACCATTCACGGGTTCAAAGGTTTCCCGATTTACCTCCCTGGCAAAGAGGTAAATCGGGATTCAAGGTTCCATTCTTGCCCCCGGATTCCAATTTCTGTGCGTGTTCAGAAGCGAAACCTACGGGTGCATCATTCCAAATCTGACAATGGGAGGCCCATTGGACGCTATTTGGCAAGATTACCATGTTTTCCCAACCCTCCGGGTCTTCAATCTTGTCTTTGTTTCTAACGCTGAACCTGTGAACGGCTACATATTAGTTTAGCTGTAACATCTCAATAATTAGTGGCTGACCGAAAAGCTCTTGTTTTCCCCATTCGGGTCACCAAAGGTGACATTAAAAAGGCCTATCCGGTCTGTCCCGCTCCCGGTTATACGTACTTTTAAAAAAACACAAGATATCCGGCGAGGCACCGGCTCAGATCTAGGGGCTTGCGGACCTAAAGAGACCTGCCTTCTGAATTTCGATGGACCTCCTTACCCGCCCTGCGATGTGGGAAGAAGGAATCTGACGACGTTCCGATCGTTCTCGTGTTCGTTGAGTTCAATTCGTCCCTTATGGGCCTCGACGACCTTTCGGACCAGAAGGAGCCCCAGGCCTTGGCCAAGGTCTTGGTGGAGAGATCCGAATCGAACAGGGTCTTTCGGGTATCTTCGGCCAGGGGAACCCCATTGTCAGAAACGCAAACAGAGACCTCATCGGTATTGTGACGGAACAGCTGGCAAAACCGGGACTCGTTTTTGTCAATCTTAACGCCCCTGTCTCAAAGACCCGCTGGCCCTAACAGCCTTCACGGATCAGTTCGGGAATCGAGATTTACCATCTCAGCCCCGACTGTCGCTCGATTTTCCTCTCCAAAGCGGTAGCCAGGGCCGCTTCTGCCCCATAGATGATGATCCGCTTTTTTGCCCGTGTTATACCCGTATAGACAATCTCCCTGGTCAACAACCTGTGGGTTTCATCTTCAGGCAACACCAGCAGCACATCATCAAATTCCGATCCCTGGCTTTTGTGGACCGTCATTGAAAAGGCAAGTTCCCAAGGGGGCAGTAGATCCATGGAGAAACCGATGAAAGATCCAAAGCGTGGGAAAAATGCCCGATATGCCCCCATCCGGTCTCTGATAACAACACCCACGTCTCCGTTAAAAAGCTCCTTTGAGTAGTCATTTTGCGTGATCATAATTACAGCCCCGGTGAAATAATCCCTTTCTGCCCACGCAAGAGATTCAAACTCAAGACCCAGATCCTGTGCAATCTGCCTGTTTATCCCGGTACACCCGTAAATCCCGTTCCGGACCAGGGAAAGGATCCTTGCCCTTTCCACCCCGCCAAAGACCTGCCCCAGGATCTCATGTCCCGAATCAGAATTCGAAAGCGCGGCTGAGTCCATACTACCGGCCTCCGAAACGAGGTCTTTAAAGCTCCTGTTATCCTCATGGCGTGGACTCAAATAATGATATTGTATCCAGAGCCGGATGTGCTCCTTCCAGGATTTGATCCCCTCATTTTGGACAAATGCCCATTTGTCGGGTTTGAGTTGAAGGGCGGAATTGAAGGGGAGAGGAGAGTACTCGGGGCACTTCCCTCTATTGATCTGTTTGGCCAGTTCTAGCAGGTTGGTTCCTGACCGGTACACCTTTTCTAGCAGTATCAACCGATCTTTGAACCTCTTGGCCCGGATTCCATCAGGAATCATTTCCGCAAAAACGGCCCCCGCCTCCACAGACGGCAGTTGGTCTTTGTCTCCCAGAAAGATGAGTCTTGTCCTCGAGGGATCGACTGCCCGCAAAAACCGCTCCATCATTACGACATCCACCATTGAAACCTCATCAAGGATGACAACGGATGCGGGAAGGGGATTTGTCTCACGATAATAAAAGTCATGGCTATAGCGCCGGTATCGCAGGATCTTGTGAAGAGTGTTCCCTTTCAAATTCAATAGTTGTATGTCACCGCTGGACGGCGCCTTGATGGTACCCAAATTGTATTGAACCGCCTCTGTCATTCTTTGTGCCGCCCGGCCCGTCGGCGCACCCAGAAAGATCTCTTCCACCCTTATCCCCGCCCTCTGGAGACAGCGAAGGATATTGACCATTAGAGAGGTCTTGCCAGTACCTGGCCCACCGGAAATAATGGAAAACTGGGATCTCACGGCAAGCCTGATGGCATCCAGTTGGTGCCTGTCCCGCTCGATCGGTTTGCCGGTCTCTGAAAGACGAATGCAAAGCTGAGGGGAATAGATCTCCCTGATAAAGGTCTCGATTGCCTCTTCCGATATCCCTTGGGATGTTTCCGCCTGCAAAAGGGTTTCCATCCTGAGTCTCAACGAATTCTCATGGACATAGAGTCGCTGAAAATAGAGAAATTTTCGCCCCGGGGTCTCAGAGAGAATCAAGGGCAGATACGCATCACCATCCCTTGTGATAACCCTTCTGTATTTATCCGCTGCAAGTCCGGATAGAAATTTCTCCGCTATTTCCCCGGCCTTCTTGACAGGAAGAAAAGTCTCCAACCTGGCCGTCAGCCGGTCTTGGGCGAGATCAAGACAGAGACTTCCTTCCTGTAAGACTCCGAACAGGGCGACCAAGACCGCAACGAGAGGTGCCTCATCCTCGTATCCAACCAATCCAAGTAGATCACGGACAGTTATATAATCCAGAAACGGGAGTTCCAGTTTTTTGGAGCTGACATAAACAGATTTTGTGTCTTCCCCTGCCTTTTCCTGGAGAATTCCAAAATCTATCAGCCTGTCTGGGAGTTGGATTTCTTCTGTGCCCACTCTTTTCATCTCACAGAAACTCTCGCCGGGGGCATTGCCCATCTGTTAACGGTTTCAGACACGCCTGCCTGCCGGCAGGGTTACACTCTTCAAAACGGCCCCCCCATTGCCCTGTCTCAGTTCTAATTTTGATGGTCAATTAACCCTACAACAAAACTTACAGAGACCACCTTATTTCACATTCCGTCATGCCGGACTTGATCCGGCATCCAGAAGTCCTCCCCTGGGCATGGAGTCAAATTGGCCGTCTTGCAGCCCATTCTGACTGGATTCCGGCTGCACTTTATCCCCTATCTTATACGGCGCCGGAATGACAAAAGAAGCTGATTTCCGGCATCTACTAATTCATTAATCTTGAAGAAAGCGTATCAGTTTAGCCCTTTTCAATTTGACACTTGGAGAGGGGAATGGGGGTTCCCTTTTGAAGAGTGTATCCCTGCCTGAGGCAGACAAGCCTGTCTGAGACCGTTAGAGAGCGTTAAG
>CAZXCQ010000422.1:0-3247 GCA_964639275.1 uncultured Desulfobacteraceae bacterium
CATGCCCCCATATGACATGGCCTAGCGGCCGTCACAAAATGGCGTATCGGAAAACGACCCGATAGCCCTAAGGGGTGGCGTGAGGATACGCCATTTTGAGACGGCACTGCCGGGCCCCCTATTAGAGGCATGTGGAAGAAAAAAAGACCCCCATGCCTCACCTTTCCCCCTGTTTTTTGAGATGTTACCTTTAGCCCTTTTCAAAACTGACACTTGGAGAGGGGGATGGGGATTCCGGGCAAATGAGAGGAGGGAGGGGATGGACCTGATAAAGGCGATGGAAGAGAGAAGGAGTTCACGGGCCTTTCTGGGTAGACCCGTAGCGAGGGAAGAGATTGAAAGGCTTATCGGGCTTTCTACACAGGCCCCGTCGGCCATCAACTTGCAGCCGTGGGAGATCACGGTGGTCTCCGGGGAAGAAAGGGAGCGGCTGAGCAGGCTTCTGGTAAAGCGGATGAGGGAGAGGAATATCTCGTGCGGCCCCGGCGCCACAGATCGCCTTCCGGAGATTTTTCTTGACCGGCAAAGGAGGCTCCTGGATGTCATGCTTCCCAACCTGCCCGGTGATGTCTCCTTTGAGGACTTTATCAACGAGGGGAGCTGCAATTTCTATGGGGCGCCAAGCGCAATCATCATCACCATTGATGAGGTCTTCTCGAGCGTCCGTTTGACCGATATTGGCATCCTGGTGGGTTATCTGGTACTGGCCGCCTATGCCATGGGTCTCGGGACATGCCCCATCGGTCTGATCACGGCGTTTGAGGATGACATCAAAGAGGTGCTGAGCATTCCGGACCAAAAGCATGTGGTCATCGGCGTGGCAGTGGGGTATCCGGATCCGGATGCCCCCATTAACCGGTCAAGATCAAAGAGGGTGCCTCTGGGGGATGTGGTCAAATGGCGGGGGTAAAAAGGCCTTTGCCCCGGCTGGGAGTCGTCTTTTCTTCGGGGTTTTTCGGGTTCTTTGCCCATGCCGGATTCCTGGCAGGGCTCCGCGAGCTTGAGATTGCCCCTGCGGGCTATTCGGGTGCCAGTTCCGGGGCCATAGTGGCTGCAATGGCCGCAACCGGGATGAGCGATTCTTCCATAAGGGAGATCCTATTCAATATGAGGAAGGGGGATTTTTGGGACCCTGACCCATGGCCTTTTATCCTCCGAAAGGCCCTGGGGCTATTCAGGGGGTATACAGGCTATCTGAATGGAAACGGGTTTGCTCGACTTCTGAGCGGGCTGCCCGTCAGGCGTATCGAAGAATGTGATACCCCGCTGGCTATTGCAGCGACCGATCTCAGTCAAAAAAGGGAAAAGGTCTTTACCCGGGGAGATCTTATCAAGGCCATACAGGCATCGGGTGCTGTCCCCATGCTCTTCAAGCCTGTCCAGATTGACGGCACCCTCTATGTGGATGGCGGGGTGACCAACAAGGCCCCTTTGAAGGCCCTGGCCGACCTGGTCGATCTGGAAAGGATTGTTGTCCACTTTATTGCCTCCGGGAATGTGGAGGCAGAGGTCCACGGGTTTTTGAGAAAGAGATTCACCCCCTGGCATATTCAATATCTGGCGGTCAATATCGCCAGACAGGAGGCCTACCAGCGCCAGCTGGAGATTGTCAGGATGCGGGGGGTGGAGGTTATTGAGGTAAAGAGCAATGCCCCGGCACTGGGCCCCAACCGGCTGGAGAGGGGCCTGGCCGCCTACAATAGTGCCAGGGCCTCAACACAAAAGATCCTGGCGCACTCCGGAATCCTGACCACCGGCACCAAAGGCGATCAGCCGAATCAGGGGTAGGGGGGGTGAGGGAAGTTCTTGCGCTTTAGCAATTCGATGCAGGCCCTGTCGTTCAGGTCAAAAAGACAGGTCTCGGAGTTCAAACCGAGGGAGATTGCGACCAACTGAGTAAAGTAGAAGATGGGGAGCACTTCGGGGATCCTTTCCTCCTGCACAAGGATCTCCTGTTTTTTCCTCAGATTGAATTCACAAAGGGGGCAGCTCAGGACCACCGCCTCTGCGCCCCTTGTCGAGGCGCTCGTCAGGATTGCTGAAACGGCGTGCTGGGCTGCTTCCGGATGCCCCAGGATCTGGTATGATCCGCAGCAAAGATCAGCGCCCGGAAAATCGATAACAGTAGCCCCGAGTGCCTCGAAGAGCTGTTTCAGCAACTGGAAGCTCCCGGGTGGCTCAATGGCTATTTCCCGCGGGCGTTGGAGTAAACAACCGTAATATGACGCGATCTTCAGACCCCTAAGGGGGATCTTGACTTTTTGGCGAAGCCTGGCCCAGCCAACCTCATCCCGGACCAAATTCAGGAAATGAACCACTTCCACTTCGCCGTGATAGTCCCTTTCCTCGTCCATGAAGAGATTGATGGTCTTTCTCTTTTCCATATCATTACGCATCAAAAGATTGGTCCTGGCCAGGGTGTTATAGCACATGGCGCAGAGGGTCACCACCTTGTCGTTCCCCTGTTCCAGGACCCGGATGAGGACCCGGACAGGGGCAATCTGGCGCATCAGATCATCCTGGCTAAGGGAGTGGACCGCCCCACAGCAATTCCAGGAAGGAAGCTCTTGGAGCTGAATCCCAAGCGCGGCCATACAGCCGATGGCGGAGGCTTCAAGGTTTCTGGCCCTGGTCTTTAGTGTGCATCCCGGGTAAAGGCTTGCCTTCATATCAATTATTAACTCGTGAGTTTTCTAAAGGCGGAGACCAATGCGATCTGTGGGTATTCGCTTAGGGTTTCTCGAGGCACCTGCGATGGTTCGATGTAGTTTATGTTTTTGCGAAGGGTCAACAGCCGGAAGGCCTCCATCAACCGGGCAATATCGATACCCCTGGGACATACGACTTGACAGGCATAACAGGAGGCGCAGACCCACCAGGCCTTTGTATTTTCCAGTCTTTCCACCAGGCCAAACTGTGCCATATGTGTCACCTGGCGGGGTAGTACATCCATAGAGTGGGTCATGGGACATAGCCCTGAACAGGCCCCACACTGGAAACATCGGTACACATTCTGTCCACTCAGTCTCCCGAGTTTCTCGATAAATTCTTTTTCGGCTGTTCTCCGAGAAAGAGTAACTGTCATCAAACCTCTCTTAACAGTATGCCTGATTTCAGCTCTTGATGGTCTCGTAAAAAGTCGTCACTCCGGTGAACCCCGGATCGGGGTCCGGGGCAGGCTCCGGAGTCCAAAGTCTCCGTAACCAATGGAAAATACTGGATTCCGGCCCTTCGGCCATGAGCGACT
>CAZXCQ010000423.1:0-3211 GCA_964639275.1 uncultured Desulfobacteraceae bacterium
AAGAATCAACAACCTGCCAGGCCCACCGCCGCAAAACCCGAAAAACGGCCCGTCAGCTATTACGGGGTCTACGTGGTTCGCGCTCGCGATAACCTCTGGAACATCCATTTTGCCTTTCTACGGGAATACTTCGGTTCAAGGGGTATAGCGATCCCCCCCAATGCGGACGAACCGATCGGGGCTAGAAGCTCGGGTATCGGCCGTATTCTCAAGTATGCCGAGACCATGGTCCACATCTTTAATCTCAAGACAGGGATGTTGTCCAGGGACATCAATCTCCTGGAACCCAAGGAAAAGATCGTCATATTCAACCTGAGCGCCCTGGACAAGGATCTCGGCCCGTTGACCAACGGTCAAATCGATAGTATCCATTTTGACGGCCGGGATCTCATCCTCGCTAAGCAGTAGTTGCCCCTGGATTCACATCTTTGGGCAGACAACCCCCTTTGGAAGCAGAGGGAAACAAGACCGTAAATGTAGTGCCACCCGACCCGTAACAATCGCTCTCGTCCTGGCAGTATTTGCACTTTTTAGTGTCCCCTGGACATGGATCACCCTCCGGGGTAAGAAACCGGCACCGCGTGGACTCCATGTCGAGCTGAAAGCCGTAGCGTTCTGAAAAGACCTTCATCCGCAAGAGATCAGCCCCCTTTCCTCCGGCATTAAAATCAAACGGATGCTTTGACGAGTAGAGCATGGTCTCCTGGGTGACAAAAAAGCCCTCAAATATCCTCTTTTGATTCTCAGGGGTGATGCCCACCCCAAGGTCCTTGACCATCAGTTCAACCCCTCCCCCCTTTTCATGCACAAAAAGCTCTATCTTTCCACCATCAGGGGTGTTTTCCACGGCATTTTTTATCAGACCGTCAACGACCTTTTGTACGACATGGGAGGGGATGCAAATTGAGGGCGTACTCTCCAGGTGCTCTTCTATCTTTACCTTCCGGTGAGAAAAATCGGGTACCAATGTCTTGATTCTCTTCTGCACAAAATCGTCAAGGTTGATTGCCTCTATCCGGCTCTCCCTGGGTCCAAACTCCTCCTCTATCCGTTCCCTGATCCAGCGGGCGATGTCTCCGTCTCCTGTCTTCTCCAAAACCAGGGCCTCGAGCCCTTCAATGCACTGATCAAGCAGGAAGGAAAGCATGGGATAGGCCCTATATTCCGGGTCCCTCATGATGTCCGCCACCTGATACTGGATCTCCAGTATCCGGTCGAGGTTTCTTCTGGCCCTTTCAAAGGGCGGCTCCCAGTTCTCCCTGGGGGCTGTTTCAAGCGTCTTTGACAATTGATTCAAAGAGGCAAGCAGTATGGAGACAGGTGTCTTTAGCTCATGGGAGAGATGGTTGATAATCTTGTCCTTTGCCCTGTTCAGGCTTGAGACCTCGCGATAGGCATCTTTCAGCTCCGTTGAAAATCGGGCGTTTTCAATGGACAGGGCCACCGTACTCGCTATCATGGTCAGGAGTTTTTCGTCCTCTTGGTCAAAGTGACCTGTCTTCTTGTTGATTGCACCAAGGACCCCGATGATCTTCTCCCTGGCCCTTAAGGGTACGATCAGCAGGTTGCGGGTAATAGATCCGATGGCCTTATCCAGTCCACTATGAAAATCCGGCTCATTCGCGGTATCTGAGACAATCGCCGATTCCCCGGTCCTGACCACTCTCCCGGAAACGCTCTTATCGACGGGAATTCGAATCTTCTTTATCTGCCCCTGGGCCGAGGCGTCGTCATAGGCGGCACCGAGAAAAAAGAACTCCTTCTTGTCTTCGTCAGACAGGCCCACAATCGCACCTTCGGTGTTCAACAGCCGTTTGACCTCGTCGCTGATAAAGTCCAGGCGTTCTTCCAGGGCGGGATACTGCGGCAGGGCCTTACTGATTTGAAACAGTGTCTCATTGGTCCGTTGCATTCTCCTTTCTTCAGTGATGTCACGAAGGATGAAAAGCTCCCCAAACCCCTCATCCTCGTCTTGAGAAGAGATCTGCCCCCGGATGATCACGTCGAGGATGCGACCGTCTTTGGTCATCCGTTTTGTCTCAATGGTGCCATCCTTGTCTCTTAGAAGCTGCTTTAGATCCTCTCGTGTCTGGTCCTTGAGCCCGGGGGGAACATAGGGGATATTTCTCCCGATAAGTTCGTCGAGCGTCCACCCAAACACCTCGGCAAAGGCGGGGTTGACATAGGTAACCTTACCGGCCAGTGAAAAGACGACCATGGGATAGGGGACAAAATCCAGGAGGTTCTGAGTCTTCCGCCTCGCCTTCCTCCGTTTTTCAAATTCACGCTCATAGCGAAGCTTGGCCTCCCTAAACGCATCCATGGTCTTGAATTCTTGAGTGACATCCCGGGCGATTCCCCGAAATCCCGTCTTTTTTCCCTGGTAATTTTTTACCAGATAGGCGGAAATCTCGATTATCCGTCGATTTCCTTCCCTATCCTTTATCTCCCATATGAGATTCGAAAACCCCTGATGGTTTACCCAGACCTTGCTGATGGCCTCATTGAGTTTCCTGGCATCCTGGCTGTCCATAAATCTGGCGAAGTTCTGATCCTGGATCTCTTCCCTGGGATATCCGAGGACATTACAGAAGGAGTTGCTAAAGGCCGTGAAGTTCCCATGGTTGTCGGTCTCATACACACCATCACCCGCCTCGTCGATAAGATCCCACAACTGCTCGTCCGATACTCCTCTTTCCCGAGACACGGGCTCTAAGTCCTCTTTTCCCGGTTGGGTCCTCTCTTTGGCGTCAGTTTCCATAGAAGTTCCATCCTTACCGTTAATAGGTTCAGGCCTCCGGCTCGGAGAGATTCAACGTTCAGGGTTCCTGGAAATCATTGATTCACCCCGTTGGTAAGATGGCCATGATCCCCTACAAAATCCCTCCATGTTCCCCATTATACGTTGGGGGGGCTCCTATAGATGATAATGACTCCTATGAATTCGATCAACATCTTTGCCATAAAAACCTGAATAAATGGTTTTCTCAAACCTTCGGATTTAGAGTCATCCACCCTCCAAGGCCGATGGGATTTGGAAAACGAACGATCATTATATTAAAAAAGCTTTTGACATGTCTTTGAAAGAGAGGCATATCAAATCGTCAAGCAATCTGAGCAAGGGGGTTCATCATTCCCCGGGAAATATCTGAAAGCCGTCTTCTGGGATTACCCGGAACTGTGCGATCCTGAAGCCATAAAGAGGGCCTTG
>CAZXCQ010000424.1:0-3188 GCA_964639275.1 uncultured Desulfobacteraceae bacterium
TCAAGAAATTGAGCCCTAACAATACACAGATGGCACCTGTCCCGGCATAGATTAAGACACCGGCAGAGGAGAGGAGACCATCCACCTTTTCACTAAACCGTGTTGTGGCCGTCCTCAGATCGAGCGATATGGCCAGGAGGATAATGCTTGCCCCGAGTATTACACCACCCTGAAACCCTCCGCCGGGACTGTGGTGACCGTGCGCAATCACATAGAGTGCAAAGAGCTGGATAAAGGGAATCAAGATCCTGCACGCCGTCTTGATGATCAGATCATGCGGGGTCCACGTTGTGTCGATTCTTTCAAATTCATCCAGATCCTCGGGGATCTCCCTCTCATCTTTGATGCGGATTGTCATACCGGTCAGGGTGTGGCGAAAGAGACGCTCTTTGGGGCCTTCCCGTTTAAATACCCGCAATAAGAAAAAGCATGCGAGCCCGGCTGCAAAAATGACCGATGTCTCAAACATGGTGTCGTAACCCCGGTAGTCCGCGAGGACCGCGGTGACGATGTTGGGGACCGATGTCTCCTCAATAGACTTTTCTATATAACGGATCCCAACAGGGTGGGTGCTGGCCGGGGAGGCAGGGTCTGCCCAGGGAGGGAAATCAGCGGTGGCGTAAATCAGCAGCGCGCCCGTAAAGATCGCCGTAATAAGCCCTATAATCTTCAATCTTTTGTCCTCCTGGTAGTCCGGAAAACCGCGGCGATAAAAAAGACTGTACTGACACCCGCTCCCACCGAGGCCTCGGTAAAAGAGACATCCACCGCCCCCATGATGGACCAGAGCAGGCACATCATAAAGCTGTAGGCGCCAAACAGGATTGCGGCCCCCAGGAGGTCCTTGATCATCAAGGCCCCGATGCCCGCAACGACCACCAGGGTGAGAATGATCAGATCCAGTTGCCAGATCATCTGTTATCTCCTCTTTTCTCCCTTTGTCCAGGGGGCAAGACCGGCCCTGACCCCGGCATCCACGATGGCATGGGTCGCAGTGGGGCTTGTGACAAACACAAAGGCCACGATCAAGAGAATCTTTCCGCTCGTCAGCAGGGCAGCCAGGGAAAAATGGTGGAGGTTAAAGAGGGCCAGGGCTATCATGGCCAGGAGTGAGCCAAGGGTGTCCAGTTTTCCTGCGGGGTGGAGCCGGGAATAGAAATCCGGAAAACGCAGAATCCCAACCGATCCGGCCGTGAAAAAGAGCAGCCCGGCAAACAAAAACAGGCAGACAATAATATCCATAATTTTAAAAGCCTCCCGCCCTACTGTATTTCGTCATATAGACCCTTGCGCTTATGGAAATACCTCGAGGCCGCCAGCACCGCAATAAAGTTTAGCAGGGCATATGCCAGGGAGATATCCACGAACATATCCACCCGGTCAAAGACAAGACCGATGAGTATCAACATGACGACGGTCTTGCTTCCAATGGCATTGGCGCCGAGCATTCGATCCACCACTGTAGGCCCCCGCAAGGCGCGGTACAGAGGGAATATCATCAACAAGGCCAGATAGAGGCCGGAATATAAAAAAACGCTACCCATCAGGTCTCTCCAAATGCCCTCGCAATCCTTTGTTCCATCTCACCCGGTAGGGGATCACCAGACGCCTTGTCGATGGCATGGACCCTGAAATCTCCATTTACTGATACATCAACCGTAATGGTTCCGGGGGTCAATGTGATTGAATTGGCAAAGGTGACGAGGGCCAGGTCACTCGTTAACCGGCTTCGGAATCTGATGATCCTCGGGTCAATCAGCTCCATCATCCTCGGATGAAAGGTCAGATAAAGCACATGAAAATTGGCTTTCACAATCTCTATCATCAGCCATGGGAGGTATCTTATAAACCGCAAAGATTGCCCCAAAAACCTTGCCGGATGGAGCGATGGAAATAAGAGGTCAGATGAAAGGTAAGATACGATCCCGCAGGAGATGAGCCCGAGGGTCAGATGGAAGGCATCAAACTTGCCCGAAAGCAGGACCCAGATCCCAAACATGATGATGAATGTAATGGCAAAAGGATAAAAGGCAAGTCTGCTGCCCTTCCGTGACGAAAGTGAGGGCTCGTCCTCACGGGGGCCATTTGTTGGGCCATAATTTGAATTGTTGCTGTCTCTTGAGTCCAAATGAAACCCTTCCGGTACATCGTCTTAAAAATAAAAATTGCAGGTCCATTTAGTCCCCTGTTTTCCAATTGTCAAGAGATTTTGAGTGAAAAATCTCCTTGTCTTTATACAGGCGGGAGAGAAATCACCCTATCACACGTCTCCTGGAGTGTCTTCATCTTTTCTCGCTCTTGCTTCCCCAATTCTCCGCCCCCCAGGCTTTTACCAAAATATCCATTCATAATCACGGTAGGGGTTGAATTGAGGAGTAAGAGGAGCTTATCAAGGTCTCCGGCCTGCAGGTAGATGGAAATGTCGTTTATAAATAAGACCTTGCCCGGTTTCCTCAGGTATCGGGAAAAGACATGATCAATCAACAGGGCATTTTGTTTGGCCAATGCCTCAATCTCCTCTTGAGACCCCCCCATCAGTCTGGGAGCCACGATCTCTGCGGTGAGATAGCCTATGGAATTCTTCTTCGCCAGCTTCATCTTTCCACCAACCCCCCTGGTGGTTTCGGGGGCCATGTCAATGACAAAAAGATCTCGGTGACCCCCCTCCAGGAATCCCTCCAGGATCTCATTGAGAAAGGCTGTCTTACCGGTGTTGACCTCACCAACGATTATCGTTTTCTTATCTATAAATTCTCTGGTTGAGGGCATGGGCATATTATGCAACTTCTCAGTTAAGTTCGGGTAATTGCTTCTTGACTCCCGCTCCCGGCCTTCACCGGGACAGGCTTTGCGGGAGTGACGGTCAAGGTGGGTTTTTACGGATTAATTATCAATGTTTCGTCTTGATCCAAGTGCCATAACATGCTAAAAATATCAACAACTTTTCCGTCTCCAAAAAGAAGGACCCCTTGCCGACGTTATGCAGTCCCTGCACGCGCCATGGCAAGATCCATTTCCCCCTGGGTTTTTAGAAGGGACGGCTGAATTGATCATAAGCAGAAAGGAGATAGAGATGGGAAGAGCAGGCTCGGTTGACCCCATTGAAAAGACAAGGGAGGCGATCGAAAAGACCGGCGCCACCTTTCCTGTGGCTTACGGGATGAATGCCGAGGAGACATCGCGAATAA
>CAZXCQ010000425.1:0-3186 GCA_964639275.1 uncultured Desulfobacteraceae bacterium
TATCCACAAAAATGCAACCTTGAACCCCTGAACCTTTGAACCCGTGAACGGTTACAAAAAAAGGTATCAATTGGACAGGGCTATGGGGGTTCCCTCCCCTATTTCTTCCTATGGCACGTGATTTTTCTACGCTCTTTTACGGGCGAGTTATACACTCTTCAAAAGGGAACCTCCATGGCCCAGCTTTCAAACGGCTAAAGTGTTAAAAAAAGAGGCGCTTTGATGTTTCGTCCTTGGCGTGCCTGTCACAGATGGGTGTTCCTGGTATTCACCTTATGGGTGATTCTCGGTGGCGCCGTTGTCCCGCGGGTTGAGGGGGCAACGTCTCCCACCCTTGAGGCTGAACCATGGCCTGCTGCGGACCGGATGTTTAAGAAAGACCCTCGATGGCTGGGGGGAGATGGGGGGAGTTCCGTCGATCTTGGTGATGGTAGGGTCCTCTGGCTTTTTGGGGATAGCTTTGTTGCGACCACCACTCGTCATCTCAGGACGGAATCCGCGCTTATCAGAAACAGCATTGCCATCCAGACCGGCTATGATCCCGTGTCTGCAACGGTCCGTTTTTATTGGCGGAAAAAAAACAATAGGCCCCAATCATTTTTTCCCGAGGAGGGGATGACCTGGTCCTGGCCGGGGCAGGGTATTGTCACGGATGGGTTTCTTCTCATATTCCTCTTGCAGATTCGGCCCGCTGATAATGATCTGGGTTTTGAGTTCGCAGGATCGAAGGCACTGCGGGTATTTAACTTCAAAAACAAACCCGAAAAATGGAGGTTATGCCGGGCATCGACACCACCAAATCCGTACCGGATTATTACAGGCTCCGGTGGCATCGTGCGAGATGATGGGTATCTCTATGCCTTTTGTCCGGATGAATCCAAAACACACGATGTCTACCTTGCCCGGTGGCCAGGGGAGGAGGTGAGGCAGGGAAATCTAAAAAACCCCCAGTGGTGGGCGGGGCACCCAAGGGGATGGTGCGAGCAAGACAGGCTCCAGGATAGACCGGCGACGATTCTTGCAGACGGGCAGACCGAATTTACCGTCCACTACGAACCCCGGCTGGGCCGATTTGTCGAGATACAAACAACGGGTTTTGGCCCGGCGGATATTGCCTTTCGAACCGCAAAGGACCTTGTAGGCCCCTGGTCAGGTCTCAAACGGCTCTACCGCCCGGAAGAATATGGGGCAAGAGATGTATCTCTATACGCTGGAAAGGCCCATCCCGAACAGACCGGGTCTGATATGATCATAACCTATGTGGTGAGCCATCTGGATTTTTATCGAATCCTTACCGATAGGGGCATCTATTATCCCAGATTTCTCAAGTGCAAAATCATTCAAAATATGGTAGAATAAGAAAAAAAGAAGGTGATGGGTCTTGTGTTTAACAATAAAGGGTTAGAAAGGGGAATGTCATGAACGGCAAATCTCTGGTTTCATCCATCGTCCTGGGGGTCACGTTGGGCCTGGGGATACTCCTTGCTGGTTTTTTTATCGGCAATGCCCTGTATGAATTTCGCGCCTCCCAGAGATATGTAACCGTAAAAGGCCTGGCTGAACACAATGTGGATGCAGACCTGGCCATCTGGCCGCTGATCATCAGCGAGACCGGCAATGATCTGTCACTGCTGCAAGGGAGACTGGATGATGCCAGAAATGCAATAGGCACTTTTCTTGCCGGATTCGGATTCGATCCCAAGGAGATATCCGAGTCCCCACCGCGCATTACCGACTACTATGCACAGGGCTATACCGGTAATAACGTGCCGCGAAACCGTTATAAGGCGGAAAAGACGGTGACGCTTCGCAGCGCCAATGTGTCTCTTGTCAAGAAGGCAATGGAGGAATCGGGGAAACTGGTCAAGAAAGGGATTGTCCTTGCGAACAATTACGGGGGCGGGACCGAGTTTTTGTTTACCGGTCTCAACAAGATAAAGCCGGAAATGATCGCCCAGGCAACAAAAAACGCCAGGAAGGCCGCTGAACAGTTTGCGCAGGACTCTGGGAGCAAGGTGGGTGCCATACGAACGGCAAGGCAGGGACTCTTTACCATCAGGAGCCGGGATATGAATTCACCCGACCTCAAGATCGTAAGGGTGGTCACGACGGTGGAGTATTTTCTGGTAAACGAGTAACAATAAACTCGTCAGAGACCCAAATCCCCTTACTCCCGCTTCTCTCTCAGGAGCTCCCTCAGCTCCTTTTTTAACACCTTGCCGGCTGCGCTTACCGGTATGGTTTCCATAAATATCAGATCCTTGATCTTCTTGTAGTGGCCGATCTGCGAATTGGTGTGCTCCATGATCTCCTCGCGGGTGGCCTGGGCGCCCTGTCTTAGTTCCACAAAGGCCACGGGCGACTCATCTGTCTCAAGGTCCGGCCTTCCAACGACAGCACACTGCTAAACCGCCGGGTGTTCAAAGATCACCTCTTCTATCTCCCTGGGGTACACGTTATATCCCTCATAGATGATCATGTCCTTTTGGACCCCCCATATGGTCAAAGGCCGTGGCGAAACGATCGCTGAGTTCTTTGAGCTGGCCATAGGTCAACTCCATCCCGCCAAAGATGATAGCGATCCTGTTCGGGACCCGCCTTGCGGTCTGATCAAGAAAGGCACGGACCGGTATTTCAGGGTAGTTCAGGCTCCTGGGCCAGTCCTTGGGCCAGGCGTTGAAATTCTTTGCCATGGTGATACCTCCTGACCAATGTGGAATTTCTTTTTCTTGACAGCTTCAAGACATCACGGGATACTTGCCTGCCTTGAAAGAATGCATCTAAGGGGTTGACGACAAAGACGGATGGCATCAATTTAGCTTTTTTCAAAATTGGAACTTCGACAGGGCAATGGGGGTTCCGTTTTAAAGGGTGTATCCCTGCCTGAGGCAGGCAAGCCTGTCTGAGACCGTTAGAGAGCGTTAAGAAATCACGGAGATCGACGTCATCCAAAACCATAAGGCTTTTCAGCAAATACTGACCCCTGTTTTCAACTCTGGCAGGTGATTCCTTTACGCTCTCTTACGGGCGAGTTATACACCCTTTAAAACGGAATCTCCATTGCCCGGGTTTCACAGAGCTAAAGTGTTACGACGGATCATTTCTGAGATTTGAGGAACAAAACGGGCTTAATTATGATAATCGATTTCCACGTTCATACGGCTTACTACCATAGCACAACCCCCG
>CAZXCQ010000426.1:0-2990 GCA_964639275.1 uncultured Desulfobacteraceae bacterium
ATCGGGATCTTGAATCGGGGAGAAATTAACTGCGCGAAGCGCTTAGTTCAACATGGCTTATGTTGAGCTCAACATAATGCATGATTTGGAAGTAATGACCATGCGTAGCACCCGGTCTTGGATTCAGACAATATATTGCCCATTCTGTTCAGGAAATCATCCCTGTCCAGATCATCCTGAAAGATCCTTTTTCGCTCAATCCCCCTGATAATGATGTGGTGGAGAGCACCTGGCGCATCGATTCGAGCTTGTCTGGGCATACCGCCCCAAAAGACACAGGTGCTGTCAATTTAATAATTTTATGAACGTCCCGCATCTCCCACTTATTTGGGTCTTAAATACTATGACAGAAACCATGGTTCTTGCTAGACCCTGAACCTCGGTAAGGGATCTTTGATTGATGTTTTCTTGCATCCATCCCAAGCCAAAAGTAGCTGATTTTGATTGAAGTTTTGGCTTGGTAATTATAATATTACCCAGTTCCAATGGCTGAGGTCAATTCATTTCTCAAAACCCGAAAGCCATTCGGCTCCGAGACATGTTGATGAGCCCATCGGCAGTGAGCGACTCGACATGAGCTCGTCGAGATGTCTCAGGGCCGAACTGCTCATGTCGAGTCGCTCATGGTCAAGTGGCGGGGATTCAGGAGCCAGACCGCTGTTTATTGAGATGTTACGTTCGGTTTTGAGAGGGTGAGTCAAGACCTGATGCAATAAGAGGAAATCATGAAGCTTCGTCAAAACTGTGGTCAAGCTGTTGCCGAAGAGATCGCCAAATGTCCGAGTTGTGGCAGCCAAGTCGGGGAGGGTCGAAAGTGCATTGACGATTACAAAATTGTGCAGGTTCTTCATGAGGGTCATTCCAGCATCCTCTGCCGTGCATTCAAGGAGGGGGAAGATAAACCGGTAATGATCCACATCTTCACCCGCGAGTCAGGCGTCAATACGGAGATAGCCGCTCGCCTCAAAAGGGAACTGGAGGAACTCAAGAGGCTCCCTGTGTCGTGCCTGTCAAGGAAATCGTTGGTAAAATGAGGAATCGTTATGAAACATCAAGGAAACTGGTGGAATGTTCTGGTTGTTCTGGCGGCGCTGGGTGTGGCCCTTACAGGATGCGCCGCCTTTAACAAAAACTATGTGACCGATGTGGAAGGGTTGCTCACAAAGGCAGGTTTCAAGAAAATGGTGGCCGATACCCCGAAGAAACTGGCCTACCTGAAGAGCCTTCCGCAGCATAAGCTCACGCGTCGCAGCCGCGATGGCAAGGTGTATGTTGTGTATGCAGACGCCACATATTGCACGTGCCTGTATGTCGGGAATGAGACCAATCTTAGTAACTACCGCGACCTGGAAATTGAGCAGAATGTAAATCCGCTGAGACTACTGGACCAGCCCGATATCGTGACAGGGGAGGATTTTTCTACTCTGTGGGGACCGTCCAATTAGGCATTAAAAAGGGGGGTAAAACCACCCCGTAAGAGAGCGTAAACCCCAATGTTACCATCAAGAGACAATATGAGCATTGGGGTGCCTGTGAATTTTTGGAGACACTTGAGATGGGTAATAATCGTACCTCGGGAGAAGCAATTTGACCAAAAATCCAAAGCTTTTTTATGGGTGGATCAATGTATTTCTTGCCTTGATATCAATTACCACCTACGGCCTGTTTTACTCGTATGGCGTGTTTCTTGAACCGCTGGAAGCCGAATTGCAATCCACAAGGGCTGCAATTTCAGGGGTGTATACCTTAGAGCTGGCGATCTATTGTGTTTGCGCCATACCCTGGGGTTGGTTTTCCGATAAATACGGTCCGAGGAAATCGCTATGGCTCGCAGCGTTTCTCATCGGCTGTGGCACTTCCCTTTGCAGCCTGTCCACCTCGATTTGGCACCTCTATCTCTTTTTCGGTATCATGGCCGCCATCGGTCATGGTGCCATCTGGGTCGCCCCTACCTCTACCTTAACCAGATGGTTTACGCAGAAAAGGGGTCTGGCCGTGGGAATAGCCATGTGCGGGTTGGGGTTTGGTTTGCTGATCGTACCTCCTGTTACGGCACAGGTTATCAAACTGTATGACTGGAAAACCGCATTTGTAGGGCTTGGCATTGCGTTTTTTGCCCTTAACCTGCTGGTAGGGCTCTTTATCAGAGGGAGACCCGAGGATATGGGCCTACGGCCTCTTGGAGAAACGGATGGGCCCGCTATCTCAGAGGATACATCAGAGAGCACCAGAGGTTTTTCTATTATTGAGACCCTCAAGACAGATGCCTTCTGGCTGCTTTACGTGGTTTTTCTTTTTTGTTTTTCGGCCGAACAGATGGTCCTGGTTCACATCGTACCCTTTGCCAGATCCGTGGGTATTTCGACTACTCAAGGGGCTCTGGGGCTGGCGTTTCTGGGGGCGGGTACGATTGTGGGAAGAGTAGGCATTGGGGCGCTTTCTGACAAGATCGGCAGGGTCCCCTCTCTGATTATGTGCTGTTGCATTGAAGGGGGGGCGATATTCTGCGTTTTGGCAGTCAGAGGTCCGGGGATGCTTCATTTCACAATGACTCTTCTCGGTTTTGTATATGGGGGCACAGCGGTCTTGTGTGTGGCCACGCTGGGTGATTTTTTTGGGTTAAAGAGCATCGGGGCGATTATGGGGATTTGGGCAACCAGCGGTGTGCCTGCTGGCATCCTTGGCCCATTGATGGCTGGCATCGTCTTTGACGCAAGTAACAGTTACTACTGGGCCATAATCATTGCCGGTGCCCTATGTGTTGGAGCGGTCATTGCTGCTGCTTCAATCAAACCCCCCAAACGAGGACTTCCACTTCAAATGGGCAGGGCATAGCTGCCTCCCGGTGATTCTTACTTCCTCACCCGGCTGCCCCGTGGGTTGAAAATACTGTCTCTTCTATCGACCCGCTTCGGGCTTCAACGCATATTCCCTATGGGCCTGGAAATAGGAGCCAACCTCCGGCGGAATTGAAGTAAACCGAACGATAT
>CAZXCQ010000427.1:0-2939 GCA_964639275.1 uncultured Desulfobacteraceae bacterium
AAGACCCCCATGCCACACCACAATCGATTTATCCCCTGGTTTTTGAGAAGTTACGCTAAAATGCTACCGATACAGGAAAGTAGTTCTTCTCCACGAGAGAGCCCAAGACCACCGTATCCACCGCAGGATGTGGTCCCTGGAGTAAGAGGCCGGCCAGATCTCTCGCCCTCTGGTCGTTGGCGACAAGGTCCAACTTGTTTAAGAACGCCACCCGTCGGGCCGGGGCGGGTGTATTCTTAAAGAGGCCCTTGGTCGATCTAAAGACCCGGGCGATGGCACGCGGGGTGAGGATCAGGCCCTGTTTGAGACCGGTAATCCTTTCATAGAAGTCGGATCTAAAGACAACCTGTGGCCCGAGGGGGTTTCCGATCGCCTCGAGGCCCATCATGGCAACGACCAGGGTTGCCGAGGAGGGGATTACCGGTTCGTGCTCTGCAGGCGCCTTGAGGGGCCGGCCGGCTGAGCCATCCGCCTCCAGGATCAGGTGGTCAACCAGGGGGTCCTCAAAAAGGGCGTCTGCCCGTTGAGGGCTTATCCCTTCGACCTTACCCGTGTCTAAGAGACCCCGGGCCACAAAGACGGATCCATATCTTTCAAGCCCCTCTCTGAGCCTTTGATGCCAGGAGGGGTCAGCGGCGCAGAGAATTACGCCGGGAAAACGCCGGGCCTCGCTCTGCCAGAGCTTTGTGGTGGTTGTCGCGACGACCCTTGCTCCCCCCAGATTTAGCTCTCTTGCCAGTTCCTCCATCAGGCTGGTCTTGCCTCCCCCGCCGACGAGGGCCACATGTTCCCTTGGACCCAGGCCCAGGGCAGAGATCAGACCCTTTGTCATTATTTGTTCCTCAGGACACGGCCGTCCCCCACCCTGACCGTTACCTGGGACTGATCAAAGTACTCTATCAGGGGGATCACATATTTCCGCGAGGCCCCGGTCATCTCCTTAAACTCTGGGGTGCTTATCTCGCCATGCTCTTTGAGGAAGTTGACCAGCCTGTCCTTGAGTTCTGCCACGGCCTCGCGGTGGAAATAGAGGTCTTCCTTGATCTTGATCAGGACCCCGTCCTTGAGCATAACCTCAAGGACCTCGGCCCCGGAGTTTCCGGGGAACTTGTCTTTCAGCTCCCTGAAATAGGGAGGCTGAAGCCCGCTTTTCAGATAGGTCTTCTCCAATTTGCTCCGTACCTTTTCCTGGTCCTGGGCCAGGGTCACGCGGTGACCCTTGAGGCGGACGATCTCTTTTTCCAGGACAATGACGCCCTCCCGGGCCAGCTGGTTCATGATATGGTTAAAGAGTTTGGGGTTGTCCTTGCCCGCGCTCCTTGAGCGGAGTTCTTCTTTGAGGAGGCCTGCCTTTAGGGGGAAATCTTTGTGATATCGGGTGATGGTCCCCACGATTTCGTCCCTGGCCATTTTGAGAAAATCTTCGTGTATGAGGACCCGGCGCTCCTTGTCATACAGGATGGTCTTCTTCTGGGCCTTGAGGGCGGTAAGTACCTCGTCGAGTTTTTTTCGGTTTGCGTTTGCCAGAAAAACCAGCTCCGATTCTTCCACCCCCTGAAACCGGCCCAGAGAAACGAAAAGCTCGACAATTTCCTTTAGTTCACCCGTTTGGAGTCTTTTTAGCTCGGAGAGGACGGTCTCTGAGAAACGCCTTTTTTTCCTGGGGAGGGGGTTCAGGATTTCACCACCACCGATCGTGCGTACCGGGGAATAGCTCCTCAGGACATAACGGTCACCTCTCAGAATGGTGGTGGGCTCCTGGAGCCTGACCTGGGCAAGACAGGTCTCACCCGGTTCCAGTTCGTCCCTGTCTAGGAGAATAAGGGTCGAGATGATCTCGGAGGTGCCGGTATGAAAACGGGCCTTTGCCCTGTTCTTGAGCTTTCGGGGTGCGCTGGGAAGCAGGTCAAGGAGCACATCAACCAGGTAGGTTGGCCGGAGACTGTCCTTGGTGGCAACGATATTCCCCCTTTGTATCATGGCCTTTTCGACACCCTGCAAGTTGACCGCGGTCCTCAGACCGGCCCGTACCTCGTTGACCTCCATGTTGTGGACATGGATTCCCCTCACCTTGGCCTGTATTCGCTGTGGATAGATGCTTATCTCTTCACCGGTCTTGACCCTTCCGGAAACGGTCGTCCCCGTCACAACTGTGCCAAAGCCCTTCATCGTAAATACCCGGTCGATAGGGAGCCGGAAGGGGTGACCCACCTCCTTTTCAGGGAGCTTCCGGACAAGTTCATCCAGGGCCTGTACCAACTCCTCCAGGCCCTGGCCGGTAACAGAGGATACCTCGACGATGGGGCTTTCAGCCAGAAAGGTGTCTGAGAGGTATTCGGTGACGTCTTCCCTGACAAGTTCCAGCCAGTCAGCTTCCACCATGTCGATCTTGTTGAGCACAACCAGGCCATGCCGGATCTTGAGGAGCTGGCAGATTTCCAGATGTTCCCTGGTCTGGGGCATGACCCCTTCATCAGCGGCGATCACGAGGGCCACCAGATCGATGCCGGTGGCCCCCGCGACCATGTTCTTGACAAATTTTTCATGGCCCGGGACATCCACGATCCCCAGACGCTGCCCGCCTGGCAACTGGAGGTGGGCAAACCCAAGCTCTATGGTGATACCGCGCTCCTTCTCTTCCTTGAGGCGATCGGTGTCGATGCCTGTCAGGGCCTTTATCAGCGATGTCTTGCCGTGGTCGATGTGCCCGGCTGTCCCCAGGATGATCGGTTTCATCAATAATATCCTCGTGTCTTTTGATTGGAAATGGTTATTCCAGGTAACACTTTAGCTGTTTGAAAACCGGGCAATGGGGATTCTGAACCCCCATTCCCCTGTCGCAGTTCTAATTTTGAAGAAAGCGTAACATCTCAAAGAACAGGGGCAAAGGTGTGGCATGGGGGTCTTTTTTTCTTTCACATGCCCCCATATGACATGGC
>CAZXCQ010000428.1:0-2910 GCA_964639275.1 uncultured Desulfobacteraceae bacterium
GTGCGCCATGGGCTTACCGTCGGGCATCGTGAGCCCCTCCCCTCTCTGTAATGATCCTTTGACGTCCAGAGGAGGGATTTGCCACCGGTACCCCTTGGCGGTCAGAATGGAGTAGGCCTCCTGTGTCCGCCTCTTCCGGTCCATCCCCTTGCCATAGGCAGGGGTGTTGGGATTGTAATAGAATGTGTTTGACGGCGGGACAAAGGTATCCAGCCTCTGACCGTGGTCTTGCAGGATCCGCTTAACGATAAAGTCCTTGTTGATGAGGTAGGCCACGGCGCGACGAAAGTCGAGATCGGACATGGGTGCTTTTCTGAGGTTGAAACCCAAGTACCGGTAGCCCTCATCCAAGGTCATGGGGACACTAACGTGGGGGTTATGAACCAGCTCTTTCACAAAGGCGTGGCTGACCCCCTTCCAGAGAAAATCCACCTGCCCCTCTTTCAAGGCCAGGGTTGCGGCGGCAAGGGTCTCATAGACCTTAAACATGACCCCGTCAATATAAGGCCCTAATATTCTTCCGGAGATCGTTTTCCCCTGGCCGAAAAAGTGCTCGTTTTTCACCAGGAGTATGTAGGCCCCTTTTTCCCGCGATGCGAACCTGAAAGGGCCGAGCCCTGTGGGGTCACTGACGACGTGGGCCTGGATTATCTTGAGGGCTTCTTGGGGGATGGCAGTTTGTTCATCCTCTCCCTGCGTTTCCCCCATTTCTTTTGTTCCCCTTGAGACCCCTGAGTCAGGCAGCAGTGCTTCCGCACGCCTTACGAGGGGCTCCCATTTCTTCTTCTGCACGACCCAACTGGTCAGGGTTCGTCTAGCAAAAACGGCCGTGGGTTTCTGGAGAGTCATCTGGACTGTCCTCTTGTCAGGGGCTCCAATCGTCTCCACAGATTCCCAATAGGCATAATACCTTGGAATGCGGAATTTCTTGAATACCTCTCCAGTAAAGACCACGTCCTCGGCAGTGAATTCCGCGCCGTCATTCCAGCGCATCTCCCTCAGGTGAAAGGTCACCGTCCCACTTGCGGGATCGTAGACCGGCTGGTCCTTGGCAAGCCAGGGGATGAGGGTCTGGCTGTCGGGATCTACGAGGTAGAGGGGCTGGTAAATAGGCTCAATGACCTTTCTTGTCCAGGCGTCGCTTGTCTGGAAGGGGTTCAGGTTTTTAGGCTCTTTCAGGATGGCAACTTTGAGATAGGTCTTGGCAAGGGCTGGCGTCGGATGGGCCGACAAAGCCGGCAGCGTCAGACAGAAGGCAGTGAGCCAGGACGCCAGGATGATTCTTGTCCGCACATAGGTTTTCATAAGGGTCCTCCTTCAAAGGTTGTGGTTGAAAGGGGGGCTGGATAGCTTCGGCTATGCTGAGGCATCATGGGGATAGAGTAAATGGGGTCTATCCCTCATTTTGTCTCCACATTACCCCTTTGAGCAGGAACAAATACATGATATACATTATTGAAACCTAAAAGGATATTAATTAGAAAATTTTGACAGACAGCCCTTACTATAATGCAGACTGCCCTTTGCACAGAACTGTTGCCACCCGGGACACGAGCCAAGAAGGAGCATGATGAGTGAATAGATGCCGGATTGTTTTAATCTCAGGGCTTGTGGTGCTTGTAACCGCGCTTCATTATATTACCCCCATTAATGTGCCTGCCCTCCATATTGTCTATCGGGAGCTCTACTTCGTGCCCATTATCCTGGCCGGTCTCTGGGGGGGGAAAAAGGGCGGGCTGTCTGCCAGCATCGCAGTATCCGTGATCTATATTCCGCATGTTTTTTTTCTGGCCAAGCCCCATCCCTCTTTTGATCCCAACATGATGCTGAATATCTTAGCGACTTCTGCAGAGTCCCTGTGGGGAAATCTTTTCGAACTTCTCATCTTCAACCTAGTGGGGTTCTTTTTGGGTTTTATGGTTGAAAAGATGAAAGATGAACACCGCGCGCGGATAAAATCGGAACGTCTTGCTGCCGTCGGAAAGACGGTTGCTGAGATTGCACACGACATGAAGGCCCCTTTGATGGTCATCGGCGGGTTCTCAACCCAGCTTGCCAAGACAATTGACGAAAACGATCGGGTGAGCCATAAAAAACTGACCATCGTCATAAAAGAGACCGGGCGCCTGGAGTTAATGGTCAAAGACATGCTGGACTTTGCAAGACCCCTTGAACTCAAAACCTCGCAGGCGGACCTGAATCAGGTGGTATCGGAATCCGTCAGCGTGGCGGGATCCTTTGCAAAGGAGGCGGGAATCGCTCTCCGCACGGAACTGGATCCGTCTATTCCCTCTTTAATGCTTGATGTCGGGAGGATCAAACAGGTCATTCTGAATCTCTTGACCAACGCGGTACAGGCATGCACCCGAGGGGAGCAGGTCACCATAAGGACCTGTCTTTCAGGTCGATCCGTCTCTCTAGATGTGATTGACTGCGGACAGGGCATCCGCGTTGAAGACCAGGACAGCATATTCCAGCCCTTCTTTTCAACGAAAAAGGACGGGACCGGCCTTGGTCTGGGAAACGTGAAGAAGATCGTTGAGGCCCATGGCGGCACAGTCTCCTTTCGCCCCAATCACGAAAAAGGAGTGACATTCACGGTGAGGTTCAGGGTTTGAAGATTGTGGAAGGTTGGGAAGGTGTACATTCTGAGCCTTCTTTTCGGAGAGGGCATCGGGAGAGCAGAAAGGACTGATTTAGGACATGTTACAAGAAAGGGTATCCCATGACCAGGGTCTCATTATTCGTCATTGTCATCATGGTGGCATTTGTCACAGCGCAAGGCCTGATCCCTTGTCTCGCCGACCAACAGGATCCCGGGCTGGCCGAAAAGGTTACAATCGATGACCTGATTGCCTATGCCTACCGTGAAAACCCTTCTATTCGGGAGGGCCGCGAGGCCTGGAGGGC
>CAZXCQ010000429.1:0-2889 GCA_964639275.1 uncultured Desulfobacteraceae bacterium
TGGGGACAAAAATGCAACCTTGAACCCTGAACCTTTGAACCCGTGAACGGCTACACTAAATTGATACCTGTTTTGGGTAACATCTCAAAAAGGCGGGGGAAAGGCGTGGCATGGGAAAAGACTCATGCCGCGCCAGAAACCATTCAAGCCCCCAAGTTTTGAGAAACTACCTATTCTGTTTGTTGTCCAAGGGGGATCGGGTCTTTCCTTGAGCCTAGTAGGTTGTGGCATCTCCAAAGAGGTATATGAGCAGGGGAATCACCACCGCAATCACCAGGAGGAAGAGAAGGGCCACCGGGATCAAGAAGGCAAGGACTACCCTCAAATAGGATGTTTTGTGGATCTCGCGCAGTCCAATTATCTGGACAACCAGCTGCCAGATTTCGCCGATCCAGCCGCCAACGATGGGTATCAGACTCAATGCTTGGGTGGCCTGGGAATAGGCCACCACCCGAAATGTGGCCTCGTAACCGTTTTTTCCCCCTCCAACGATAAGCAATAACAGCTGCAAGACCGCGCTGTAAAGGAACATGCGAACTGTCACATAGATCGGGATCACAACCATTAGAGTCGGAAAAACCAGACCGATTGGGATCTGGTCGGAGATCGGCAGATCAAAGGAAAAAAATCCCCCGCAGAGCATCAGAAACTGCCAGAAGAGACCGAACATTCTGCCAGTGGCGCCAACCAAGAGGCCAAATGCCAGCGGTTCCCGGATCCCGGCGGTGAAGGCCGGGGTGCCAAAGAGTCTCTGGGGGGAAAAAAGGACCGCCCTAATGGTCTGATAGATCCCCTGCAGGAGGCCCACCTCAGACCTTTCCTCCCAGGGGGAGCCCGCAGGCCCGGCCCCCCTTTGAGATCCTTCCCCCGCTCCCAGGAACTCCCAGTCCGCAGCGACCTTGTCAGTGACCGGGTGGGGGCCATCACCTGGAACTGAAAGGTCGAAGCGCTGACCACACCGGGGACAGAGCACCTCCTTAATGCCCTGGGGTATCTTCTCCCTTGGGACTTGCTTGGAAAACCGGCAATAGGGACAAATTAGCTCTACAGTCATGTCTTCCTTTTCTGCCTTTGTTTCATGAGTCGGCTGAGTTCCTTTTTCTCCGACCATCTCTTGAGCCGGCCAACGAACCCCCTGGCAGGTGTACGGTCAAGGACCTCACCCCTCAGGGCGAGTCCCTCTTCAGTTGCTAGGGCGGTCCTGAGACAGGCCCCTTTGTCGGGACATTCAAAACATGTGGGGACAATCTCTCTCAGCCCCTCCCTCCCCATGGGAAAGACCTTGTCGAGGATTCCAAAACACTCCCTTTGGGCCTTGTTCATAAGACCTATCCTGCTGTCTTGACCGACGATCAGAGGCCTTCACTGGTCAGTCGGTCCATTATCGCTGGATGACCAGTGAGCTTATACAATATTGATGGGCTTCGATAAAGTCAAATCGTAACCGTAACCTCTCAAGAACCCGGGGAAATGTATGATCCTTGGGTGCGGATTCTTGCCTCAAGGTGCTCCGTTGACATTGAAACCCCTAGTATTTATGATCCCTTCTTATGAAACGGATCAACAGGGTCTATCTTGTGCGGCACGGCCAGATCTATGGCTACGAAAACTTCCCCGTATACGGGCAAACAGATGTGGATCTTACAAAGATCGGTATCCTCCAGATGGAGCAAGTGGCGGAGCGCCTGCGGTTTGCGGAGATCCGAGCCATTTATTCCAGCGATTTAGAGAGATCTGCCACCGGGGCACGTCTGATCGCCCGCTATCATGACGTTCCCCTAAATTTCTTACCCGAACTCCGGGAGATCTATTTTGGGGACTGGGAGGGGCTCACCTTGTCTCAAATTCGAAGACGCTTCCCTCAAGAACTGGCCAAGCGGCAGGCCGATCTTATCAACTATCAGCCCCCTGGGAACGGGGAATCCATCGGCCGTTTCTCAAGAAGGATAATAAAGACCTATAAACGGATCCTTTCGGAGCAAAAGGGAAAGGGTATTGTCATTGTTGCCCATGGGGCGGTCAACCGGATTATCCTCTGTGAGGCACTCGGATTGGAATTATCCCATATGTTCAACATCTATCAGGACTACGGGTGCCTGAATATTATCGATTACTACACAGATTCCAGGATAGTCAGACTGGTAAATGGATGACAGGTGACCACAGCGTTTTTTGCTTGCCTTTTGATGGGCGCAGGTTTAGAAATTTGAATCGGGTTTGTGATATTTTTCACAGCATAATCAGAGGGATAAGGCAGGATTTTTTGGGCAATCTGATTGCCTGCATTTTTCTGTTGGGCAAAATCCAGCTTTTATGAGGAGGTCCACATGAAAACTATAAAAGTCAAGGATCTAATGGTGCCGCTGGAGGAGTATGCCACGGTCTCAAAGGAGGCTACCTTATTTGAGGCGGTCTCGGCACTTGAAAAGGCTCAAGAAGAACTTGACCGGACGCGATACAAATATCTCCACAGGGCGATCTTGGTATATGATGAAAATAGAAAGATCGTGGGTAAGGTGAGCCAGCTGGATGCACTCAAGGCCCTGGAACCGAAATATGGTGAGCTTGGAGAGCCAGAAAGACTGTCTCTCACCGGATTCAGCCCGCAATTCCTCAAGTCTATACTGGAGCGTTATTCCCTGTGGGACACCCCTCTGAGAGACGTGTGCAGAAAAGCGGCCAACTATAAGGTAAAGGACTTTATGTATACCCCTACCGAAGGGGAATACATCGGAGAGGAGGCCTCGCTGGATGAGGCAATCCACAGTCTGATCATGGGGAGTCACCACTCCCTGCTTGTGACACGGGACAAGGATATTGTGGGAATACTCAGGCTGACCGATGTATTTGGGGAAGTATTCCACATCATGAAGACTTGCGAACTCTGAA
>CAZXCQ010000430.1:0-2879 GCA_964639275.1 uncultured Desulfobacteraceae bacterium
ATAACACAGATGAGGTATTACCTCAAAGGAGACCATCTTTCTCATTTTATCGGAGGAGATCAAGAAAAGGTATTTGCCCGGGTGTGTATCGGGAGAAACCATCACCGCCATTGCCATGACCGAACCAAACGCCGGGAGCGATCTGGCCGCCATCAGAACCACTGCTGCCGAGGAGGGAGATGAGCTGGTCATAAACGGACAAAAGACCTTTATCAGCAATGGGATCAACTGCGGACTCCTGATCCTGGCTGCGAAGGACCCTTCTGTGGAAGACCCCTATCAGGCGATCGACCTCTATCTGGTCGAAGACGGCACCCCTGGTTTTGAAAAGGGAAAGAAGATAAAGAAGGTGGGGTGGCACAGCCAGGACACGGCCGAGCTGTTTTTCACCGACTGCCGCATTCCCAAGACCAATCGCCTCGGCCAGAAGGGCGGGGGCTTTATGATGCTGATGGAGAAGCTCCAGCAGGAGCGACTCATGTGTTGCATCATCGCGGTGGTCGCAGCGGAGCGAATGATCGATCTGACCATCGCATACTGCAAAGAGAGGACCGCCTTTGGTCGTCCCATCTGCAAGTTTCAGAACACCCAGTTCAAGATCGTTGAAATGGCCACAGAGGCCAAGCTGGGCCGCACCTTTCTGGATAAACTGGTTATGGATCACATGGAGGGCAAAAACATTGTGGTGGAGGTCTCCATGGCCAAATACTGGACCACGGAGATGGCCATGCGGGTTGCCGATCAGTGCGTCCAGCTCCACGGGGGGTACGGGTATTGCGAAGAATACCCCATTGCCCGGGCCTGGCGGGACACCCGGGTCATGTCTATCTTTGCCGGCACCAATGAGATCATGAAGGGGATTGCCGCAAAATTCATGGGGCTGTAATTCCCCAGGCCACGGTAATAGCGGGTGCAACCCTTGTCTCCGAGGTGCTCTCGGCTACGAATGTGGTCAACTATTGAATCGCGGATGGGAAGGTGTGGCGGTTGATTTTTCTTGACTTCATCGGGTTTTTGTCGTTTTGTTAGCCAGAGAGCTCCCTTGAGCCAGTCACAATCCTGACCAAACGAGACTGGCCGGTTGGGAAATTCCGAAAACCTGCCATTTTGACTCCTGCTTTTTGTCCTTGGCCCAAAGGCTGTCAGCCTCCAGGCGAATGGCAAGAGTAATCATTTCCTGGAGGTCGAGAGTAAAGGAGGCCGATTGAGAGTTCTTCTGATCTACCCTGAGTTTCCGGATACGTTCTGGAGTTTTAAACACGCCCTCAAATTTATCCACAAAAAGGCCGCGTATCCACCGCTTGGGTTGCTCACGCTGGGCGCCATGCTGCCCAAAGAATGGTCGATACGCCTGATCGATGTCAATGTGACAAGGCTGACGGAAAAAGACCTGGAGTGGGCTGAGGTCGCATTTATCAGCGGGATGGTTGTGCAAAGAGAGTCTGCTCGTCAAATCATCACCCGGTGCAGGGAGTCAGGTGTCAGGGTGGTCGCAGGCGGACCGCTCTTCACCAGTGAGTACGAGCAGTTTGAGGGCGTGGATCACTTTGTGTTGAATGAGGCCGAACTGACCCTCCCGCGCTTTCTGGTGGATCTGGAAAAGGGCAGGGCCGAGCGGGTCTACAAGACATCCGCATTTTCTGACATCAGGGAAACCCCACCGCCCATGTGGGAGTTGGCCCATCTGAAACGATACGCATCGATGAGTATCCAGTTTTCTCGAGGCTGCCCATTTGATTGTGAGTTTTGTAACATAACGGCGTTGTTTGGACACCGGCCGCGTATCAAAACCACGGGTCAGATTATTGCGGAGCTGGATGCCCTTTACAGCCTGGGATGGCGTGGCCAGGTGTTTGTCGTCGATGACAATTTTATCGGAAACAAGCGGTTTCTCAAGACCCGGCTCCTGCCGGCGCTCATTGAGTGGCAGAAAGACAAGAGAGGGATACGGTTTAACACCGAGGCCTCAGTAAACCTGGCCGATGATGAGACACTGATGGGGATGATGGTCGCGGCCGGGTTTGACGCGGTCTTTATCGGGATTGAAACACCGGACGAGGGGTCTCTGACCGAATGTAATAAGAACCAAAACAAACACCGCGATCTGCTTGAAAGTGTCAAACTCATCCAGCGGGCGGGGTTGCAGGTCCAGGGGGGATTTATTGTCGGCTTTGACAACGACACCCACTCGATATTCCAGAGGCAGATTGACTTTATCCAAAAAAGCGGTATTGTGACTGCCATGGTGGGCCTGCTTCAGGCCCCGGCTGGCACAAGGCTCTATGAGCGGTTGAGACAAGAGGGCCGGCTGCTCGGGAATATGTCGGGAGATACCGATGGCACTACCAACATAATCCCGAAGATGGACCTGGACACACTGCGTGAGGGGTACAGGTCCATCATGCGTCACATCTATACGCCCAAGCACTACTACCCGCGCGTCAAGACATTTCTGCGAGAATATAAGGCGCACAAGATCGAAATAAATGTGGACTTCCAGCGTTTTCTTGCGCTGTTTCGCTCCAGCATCCGTCTGGGCGTTTTTGGTAGTGAGCGATTCCAGTACTGGCGGCTTTTGTTCTGGACACTTTTTCGCCGCCCCGGGTTGCTTCCTCTGGCTATCACCTTTGCGATTTATGGCCACCATTTTCGCAAGGTCTGTGATTTGCATATCCTTTGAGCGCCTGGCATTGTCAACCAGATCACCCTTTGGACAGGGGATGGGGATTCCGTTTTTCGGGCGTATAACTCGCCCGTAAGAGAGCGTAAAGAAATCACCTGCCATAGGTGAAAACAGGGGGCAGTATTTGCTGGAAAGTCTGAAGGTTTTTTGTAACGTTGATGTCGGTGATTTCTTAACGCTCTCTAACGGTCTCAGA
>CAZXCQ010000431.1:0-2858 GCA_964639275.1 uncultured Desulfobacteraceae bacterium
TGGGGACAAAAATGCAACCTTGAACCCTGAACCTTTGAACCCGTGAACGGCTACAAAGATTTTTCCCGGATTCCCGATAAGAAAAGATAGTGAGATTGGAGGAATCACGGGAGAAGTATGGTTTATGGTCAATGGGAGACTCAGCCGCCTTATATTCTGCGTGGGAGTGATATGTGTCCTGGGGGGCTGTGGTTCCTATGCCACGAGTTTAACCACCTGCTCAACTTCAAAAATCCCAAGATAGCCAACCCGGATAAATTGGATGAACTGGGGCTATGGGAGGTGAGATGATGACCGGGTAAGACCCGGCCTTCCATCTAATTGCCACATTTTTTCCCACCCGCTTGTCTTTCTCAAAAAAATATCATAAGAGTTAAGCTATCTTCGCAGGATAGGTGGCCGCAATGATGCATAAGAGGATCTATCATCACCGTTTCTACCCCCTGCTCCTTTGCGCTGCCTACCTCTTTTTGATGGGCATTGTCGTCTATGGGGTAGATTATTATCCCAAAGGATCGATCACCCACATCCTGAAAAGATGGCTCCCCTGGGACCTGAGGGTCAATTTTTTATTGATCGTCGCCGGCATCCTGCTTTGCGCGAGGGATCTCCTGGGCCAGGCCAGACAATTCCTGAACAAAAAGGGGCTGTTTCTCGTCGTTCTTTTTGTTGTTGCATTTGCCATGGCCTCTTTTATGACTGCTCGCACCCACCGGATCTACTACGATGAGGACATATACGCGAATGTGGGCCAGAATATCGCCATCACAAACCAGACCGGCTATTGCAATTACGGCACCTTTGAATACGGGGAATACTATCCCCATTGGATCTCTTACAACAAGGAGCCCAGCGGCTGGCCCTTCCTCATCAGTCTGGCCTTTCAGCTCTTTGGAACTGATGAGTCTTATGCCTTCCTCTTGAACAACCTCTTGTTCGGTGCCGGTGTGCTGGTGGCGTTCTTTATCACCTGGCTCTTGACTGCCGGCTATTTTGCGTCATTCCTGGCGGCTCTTGCCTTTATGCTCATCCCTCATAATCTCATTTGGTCCAACACGGCCGCAGCTGAAGCCTCGGCCAGTTTTTTTTCCGGGTTGACGGTCCTATCCATCATCGTTTTTCTCAAAAGAGGATATGACCGGCACCTATTGCTGATGACCCTTTTGATACCTTTTTCATGCCAGATGCGACCCGAATCCATGCTGATCGTCCCGTGGACGTTTATCACCTTTGTTATCCTTTCTCCAAAGGGCCTTGGCCGCCGGAGGCTATGGACCTTTGGGCTCTTGACCATGCTTTTCCTGATTCCCCATCTCTTGCATCTTTATGGCGTAAGCGGTCAGACCTGGGGGGCAGAAGGGGACAAATTTTCCTGGGAATTCTTTCGGAACAATCTCTATACCAACGGCGTTTACTACCTTGACAATCGATATTTCCCGGTGGTTATCACGGCCCTGGCTGCGGTCGGGCTATTGTGCCCCGGGGGTCTTTTGAGATGGAGGCTACTGTTGTTTCTTTGGTTTCTGATGTTCTGGGGAATATTTCTCTTTTTTTATGCGGGAAGCTACCGATACGGCGCCGATGTCCGTTTTGCCCTTGTCTCATTTATGCCGATTGCTGTATTGGCAGGGTTGGGTGGAGGCCGGATTGCGAATCTGGTAGCGGATGCAGGAAAGAGGCTGGCCGTCTCAATCCTTGTGGTCCTGGTGGTGCTCTCTTCGTCTCTTCAATTTCTGCCGCTGGTCCGCCGTGTGGGTCAGGAGGCCTGGGGATCCAGGTATGATCATCGGTATGCCCGGGAATTTATAAAGAAGATCCCCACACGGTCGATCGTCTTGACCCAGAACCCGACCATGTTTCTTTTGTGGGGGCAGAGTGCCATCCAGACCTATGCCGGGATAAGCAATCCGGGTCTTATCAAATACCTCCTAAAAAAATATCAGGGTCACGTCTACTTTCATTACAATTACTGGTGCAATGCCAAAAGCGAGCACGACCGGAGGCTCTGCCAGGGGATCAGGGATAGGTACCGGCTGACGGAAGTTGCCAGTGCCCGTGAGCAGGATTTTGAGTATGGTATCTATCAAATGAGTCCAAAGAGTGAATAGCGACGATGAATTCTGAACCTGTGAATGCTTGCGAATACAGTAAGGGTAATCGTTCACAGTCATAAAGCATTTGACAGGACAAAACAGGATAACAGGATAGTTATCATTTTAAGAAGAGGTTCTTATTACTACAGCGACATCTTTCAGGTAACCATTTGAAATTTAATATAAAATATGCCGATGGTCCCTTTACGGCGTCATTCCCGCGAAAGCGGGAATCCAGTATTATTTTCACGTCCATAGCGTTCCTGGATGCCCGCCTTCGCGGGCATGACGTGCATAATAGGCGCAAAGTGTCGCTGTAGTATTATAATATCCAGTTAATTGCCCGTCGGGCTATTTCTTTCGGTTGCGGAAGCAGATGATCGCGGTCAATATGACCAAAATGATACCTGCTGTTAGGAGGAACCACTTGAAGAGCACCGGCCTCTCCTCCAGACGGATGATTCCCCTGACATGTCTGGAATAGTGGATGCCGTTGTGATCATATCGCACCACCCCATGGTATGGGTTGGTATTTCTCGTCATCGGACCCACGGCCAGGGGGACCTTTAGCGCCATTTCTTTACCCGGAGATACCTTGCAGCGTGTGTCGGGTTGCCGGGTGGTGAAACCGTCAGGGAGATAAAGCGAGACACTGGGCTCAACCACCTCTTGATCCCTGTTCTTCATTGAGATACGAATTTGGCCGGTCTTGCTCCAAAAGGCCTTCCGGTTGATGGGGGGGGCGTCCAGACGAATATCCAGACG
>CAZXCQ010000432.1:0-2831 GCA_964639275.1 uncultured Desulfobacteraceae bacterium
TGAAGGAGGCCTTCACCCCCAGGGAGAGGAGGCCTTCGATGGCACCATCACAGAGGGTTCGGTAGAGGGTGAAAACATCGCGTGATGCAACATCCTTCCCCGCTATGACCTCCCAGCCCAGGGTGTCTTCCCCGAAATAGAGGGCACCCCCGCCGGTGATGCGACGGTTGACGTGAATCCCCATCTGGCGGCAGTAGTCTTCGCGGATCTCCTGCTCCAGACTCTGGTGAAAACCCACCAGGCAACAATGGGGTCTAAATTGCAGAAACCTGAAGGTATTGGGAACGACCCCTCTTGCCCGTGCCTCAAGGATCGCCTCATCCAGGCACATGTTTTCTGCCGCAGTCCTCTTACCCGTATCTAGCAAGCGCCAGGTCTGCACGGTTTCTCTCACTGCGAGATTGCTATTCCAATCTGATTGGCGATGATCTCCGTGTCTTGTGGATTTGGCGGGAATGGATAGTTTCGGAGCAGGCCTTGCATGGCCTGGCCCGGGGTCTCGTTGGCATAGGGTCTGTTACAGCCAGGACAACCCGTGGTCATAAACGCCGTGCCTCGACAGACGATCTCAGAGATCTCTCTTTGCGGCAGACCGAAACCCACCAGTTTCCCGGAGTCAAACATCATCTCTTGAAAACGTGATTTCCTGCTGTCGATCAGATATCTTGCCAGTTGAACCCTGCGGTATTGCTCTATGGGGGGCTGGGAGCGCTTCTCCATTGCTGATCCCTTTTCCGGGAAGAAGGAGAACAGGTGCACCCGTGCCCCTGTATCATAACATTCCTGGACAAACCTGACAGCCTCTTCCTCGGTCTCACCCAGGCCAACGATCAGGTGGACTCCCACAGAATTATGCCCATTTCCAAAGATCTCGACCGCCTCCCTGACACCGCTTATATAGCACTCCCATTTATGTGGGCTTCGAGCCCCCTTCCCGCGTAATCTCTCAAAGAGCTCCGGAGTGGCAGTATCCACGGCTATGGTAACATTCTCTGCGCCAGCAGCCCTAATGCCGTCCAGATCTCTTTTCGTGAATACGGTAGGGGTAATAAGGGTAGAGACCTTGAGCCCTGTGCCGGCCTTGACCTCCCGTATCATCTCCACCAGATCCCCCGGGGCCTGTGAAGTGGTGAGGGCCGAGATGCATACCCTTTGGATAAAGCTATCCCTTTTCGCGGCCTCTCTTGTTGCCAGGATAACCTCCTTGAGGAGGTAGGAGGGCCACTCCACCCGAATAAGACTCTTGCAGTCAGGGCTATCCGATACCTCAGCGGCCTGACCACAATAGAGACAGTTGGCCTTGCACCCACTGTCATATTCCATAAGCAGGTTGATGCATCCCAGTCGCGCATTTCTATAGAACCAGCCGGGCCTGAGGCCAATGCTAATTGCGGCCGCCATGCTCAATCTCACTGTCCTGGGTGATGCCATACTATTACCCTTCACACGTCTTAATATACTCGAGATATTCCCCGGGCGAGATCGTTCCATTTGAACCGCTCTCACTCTCCAGATGAACCTTCACAAACCATCCGTCTGCAAATGGGGCCTTATTGACCAGCTCAGGGTTCCTTATCACCTGATCGTTTACTTCCATCACCCTGCCGTTTATGGGTGAATAGAGCCTGTCAACCCACTTGCTGGTCTCAATGGTACCAAAGTCCTGATCCACTTCCAGCTTCGTCCCGCTCGGGGAAAGCTCAACGTAGTTCACATTCCCTGCGTTTCTTTGAATGTAGTCGGTCCAGCCCAAGGTACAGATACCATCTTCCGTCTTCACCCACAGGTGTTTTCGGGTATATCTCAGATACTCTGGAATATCCACTTCTCCAAATCGCATCTACACTGACCTCTCCATCATCGCCCTCGAGTTTCGCAGATTCGCCACGCCACGGTACAAGAAATTATGATCCTGTTCCTACCACCAACAAACCACCTTGTCGTGCACAAAGACCTGTTTGACCAGCTCATCATAATCCACGTCGCCCTGATACAGCCCAAAATGGTCGACTTCATTCCCTTCGGCAGTCGGTTCGATGAGCCTTTTTATGACCCCATCTGGTTCTGATTTTAGTACATGTAATATTTTCATTTGTGACCTCCACTAAAACGGGATAACCAGATCATATTCACACAGCTTCTGTGCCATATCATCCAAGGACAGATGCTCAAAAAGGCCCCACTTTTCCACATTGGCCTGGGTGTCTGTATAGTGATGGCCCTCCAATTCATCCTTGAGGAACTCCAGGTTTTCTTTGTAGCCTTCCACCCTGTCCTCGGGCATCTCAACCTTTCCAATGACAAACATGTCTGTTTCGATCATTTCGAGACCCAGGCCCAGACTGGACCTGAGCCCTTCCCACTGGTTGTTTACATCCCTGATCACTACCGCTACCCTGTTTGGTTGCATTTCTTTCCCTCCTCTATAAGACCAGATAACGGTCGCACTTTCCAATCAGCGAGACGTGCCTGGACTGGGTGGCCAGACCCTTCTCACCCATCCCGGCCGGTATGGACCTCCCCTTTAGCCCCAGCTCCTCCCACCGCACATTGCAGAGGGTCATCTCTTCGGGATCAAGATCCGCCAGTTCCTGATATCTGGGGTCCTGTGTCATCAATACCCCGTCATGAGTAAAGAAAATGACAAGCTCCTTGCCCGCCTTCTTTGCGGCCCTGGCCACGCCTATTACATGGTCAAGATGCTTGTTGGTGGGGACAAAGATACCCAGTATTTCCTTTTCAGACATAAATCGCACCCCCTTTTTGATTACTCTTCCCGTAGCCGTTCACGGGTTCAAAGGTTCAGGGTTCAAGGTTGCATTTTTGTCCCC
>CAZXCQ010000433.1:0-2801 GCA_964639275.1 uncultured Desulfobacteraceae bacterium
GTTCGGAGCCGAATGGCTTTCGCCGGAATGACAGCACATAATTCTTGATCCTAATAATATCAATTACTTAGAAGAACTTTGGACTGTGTAGACAAGCAATGTCGCCTCAAGAGGGCATTTCGTAGCGGAATAATGCCACCTCTCGCGCTCATGTTTTGTTTTGTTCAGCATTTTTTGTGCCAAAAAACTGGCTTTTTCTTATCTATTTGTAATGACAGATGAATCTTCAAAAAAGCTCCGGCCGGCTGCAGAATTGGGGTTAAAAAAGGTGTGGCTTTGATACCCCAACTGTGACCCAAATACCATAAATGGCACCTGAACGACAGCCCTCTTGGCCACGATCACTCAGTGAGGGCTCTTACTTCGTGTCAATCTTGAAAAGGGTTAAACTGATACCATTTCTCAGAATTTGTTGACTTTTGATACCCCTTGACCTAATTGAGAGGGAACACTTTTGCCCATCATTGCGGCGGAGTCTTTTCCCCTCAAGATGGTAGGCGAAAACCTTTTATTTTCAAAATGTTATGCGCCCCGGGTTGTGCAGGTTAGAGGAGGCCCCCAAGTGCTTGAAAAAATAAGAGAAACCGTGGACTTTTTGAAACCCAGACTCTCAGGGCCCCCCAGGGTCGGGATGATCACCGGAACCGGGTTGGGTTCGCTCACAGAGGAGATAGAGGTGGACTTTCGCCTCCCTTACGAAGAAATCCCGAATTTTCCAAAGGCCTCTGTTGAGGGACATAAAGGAACACTGGTGGGGGGCAAGCTGGCAGGGAGGCCCCTGATCGCCATGGAGGGCCGCTTTCATCGCTACGAGGGATACTCACCCGAGGAGATCACATTTCCTGTCCGGGTCATGGCGATGCTCGGGGTAAGATACCTGTTCAAATCGAGCGCAGTGGGAGGACTCAATCCACAATTTGAGACCGAAGACCTGGTAGTCGTAACAGACCATATCAATCTCACCGGTGCCAATCCCCTCACGGGCCCAAATCTGGATACCTTTGGCCCCCGTTTTCCAGACATGACTCGGGCCTATGACCCTGAGCTGGTTGTGCTTGCCAGGGAAAAGGCACTGGAGTTGGGGATAATGATCAGGCAGGGGGTTTATGTTGGGCTCTGTGGCCCAAGTCTTGAGACACCAGCAGAGACGCGATTTCTGAGGGTGATCGGCGCCGATGTGGTCGGCATGTCCACCGTGTTGGAGGTCATCGTGGGGGTCCACTGCGGGCTCAGGATCCTGGCCATTGCGGTGATTACCAACATGAACCTGCCTGACTGTATGAAGGAGATATCGTTTGAGGAAGTCATTTCAAATGCCCAAAAGGCAGGCGCCAGGCTGTCACGACTCTGGGAGAGGATTATTGGAGGTCTAAAGGATTAGCAGGATCTTTAGCGCCCCCGCTTCTCTTGCATGCTCAAATGCCCTTGCCGCCTCCTCAATGGGATATGTCTTTGTGACCAACCGCTCAACGGGCATCTCTGGGCAGGACTCCAACAGACCTAATCCATCCTTGAACTGGCCGCAACGGGAGCCAATCAATGTGACCTCATTGACAACTAGGGGTGTCAGGTTGAGCTCGCCTTTCTTTTCGGTTGTGGATTTGAGCACTATGACCCCCCGTGGTCGACAAAGGGCCATGGCATCATCCAGCCCTTTGCTGGACCCCGTGGCCTCTACCACAAGATCTGCGCCAGGTCTTATATCGTGAGGTCCTGAAGCGATCCTGAGATTTCGCCACCTCGCCCTTTCGAGCTTCTCCGGATGATGCCCCACCAGGGTGACGTCGTTTACCACCGTGGAGAGCACCCATGCACACAGGATACCCAGTCGTCCGTCCCCCAGTACCACCACCCTTTCCGAACCACTCAATATCACCTGTTCCAGGATCTCGGCCGCAGCTGAAAGTGGTTCCGTAAAGACGGCCCGCAGGTCTGAGACGGTTGACGGAACCTCTCTGAGATTTGTTATGGGAAGTATGCAATAGTCGGCCATACACCCGTCCAGCGAAAGAATTCCGAGCACCCTCCGCCCCGGACAGTGCCGATCCATCCCCTTGTGGCACCACTCACAAACGCCACAGCCCGCGTTGATCTCTCCAACAACCCGCTTGCCGATCCACTCGGCGATCTCGCATCGATCGACTACCCCCAGGAATTCATGCCCCAGGATCCCGTTATATGCCTTGTAGCCCCTTATGAGTTCCATATCCGTCCCGCAGATTCCTGCCATCTGCACACGGATCCGTGCCCAACCGGGGGGCACCCGGGGCACGGGGTAATCCGTAACAAATTTCAGGCCACCATCCAGCACAACCGCTCGCATATCAATCCTTTCGACACGGCATTCGATATTCCCTATGATATTTTATCATGATTCGCCCCTTTGGCAACATCCCATAACGTAACACTTTGGCCCCTTGGTTGATAAATACGGTAACGTATTCTAAAAGACCGGATTCCCTTGTCAAACCGGGGATCATGGAATATTCGACAATTTGTATCAATTTAGCCATTTTCAAAACTTGTGCTTGGACAGGGCAATGGGGGTTTGGAATCCCCATTGCCCGGGTTTCACAAAGCTAAAGTGTTACAACAATTTTAATCCTACAACGAAACTTACACAGACCGGCGTATTTCACATTCCGTCATGCCGGACTTGATAAGCCTGCACCGTACCCGATACGGGGCATCCAGAAGTCCTCCCCTGGGCATGGAGTCAAATTGGCCGTCTTTCAGCCCATTCTGACTGGATTCCGGCTTTCGCCGGAATGACGGAGTAACAAGTTTCGTTGTAGGGTTAA
>CAZXCQ010000434.1:0-2797 GCA_964639275.1 uncultured Desulfobacteraceae bacterium
CAATTTTTTTTGAAAAAATTCACATTTTTTTAATCCTTATATCGGAATTCCAGAAGCCATAACACCTTAGCCCTTTGAAAACAGGGGAATGGGAATTCTGAACCCCTACTCCGCTGTCCAAGTGCCAGTCTTGAAAACTAGATGATAATCTTTTGATTTAGGACTCTAATACTGCAGCTACACTCTTGAGGTAACCATTTGAGATTTATATAAAACATGCCGGTGGTCCCTTTACGGCGTCATTTCCGCGGGAGCGGGAATCCAGTATCATTTTCACGTCCATAGCGTTCCTGGATGCCCGCCTTCGCGGGCATGGCGTGCATAATAGACGCAAAGTGTCGCTATCGTACTAGCTGTGCGTTCTCCTTTGATCTTGCCATTGCAGGATAATGATGGCCTTATTAAGATTTGACACAAAGCCATGATCCTCCTATAATTTTACGTGAGAGCAAGAGTGCTTTGTGTCCATGTTCCGATAACCTTGGCACAGGAGGGGTCATATGAAAAGTATCTTCAAGTTACTGGCCATAGGCTGTTTGTTGGTCTTGACGGCGTTCGTCGCAACATCATTGTACGCTGCCGATGAGATGGATATTCTGACCGGTGACGAATGGATCAAGCTGGGGCCCGAACATAAGGTGATGTTTCTCTCCGGTGTGGTGCATGTGGTTGAATTCGAAAGGCACCTGAGCGGGAAAGACCCTTCGCTTGATTCAAAGAGTTTTATCCCGCAGCTGGTGTATGGCCTGCGCGGTAAGACCTTAAATGAGGTGGTCGAGGAGATAGACGCCTTTTATAAGAATAACCCTAATGAGCTCGGTCTGCCGGTGTACCATGTACTCGTCGAGACAGTGGCAGTACCCCAGCAGGGTGCCAAATAGATCGAGGAGGAAAAGATGAAGCGGATAAAGATACTGGTATTGGCCATTCTCTTGTCGTCCACATTGTCGTGTGCAGGCATGACGCAGCAGGAACAGCGCGCTCTATCCGGTGGTGCGATCGGTGCGGCCGGCGGGGCCATCATAGGGGCCATGGCAGGAAGCCCGGGTGTTGGAGCCGCCATTGGGGGCAGCGTGGGGGCTGCAACCGGCGCTCTCTGGGACGACATCAAGGATAGGGTAAAAGGAAAATAGGGTGGAATAAGATCCTCTTATGCCTGAGATAAGAATCAGGGGGGTCAGGCTCTACTACGAGACCCACGGAACGGGTTTTCCGTTGGTTCTTCTGCGTGGCCTGGGAAGCAACGCCGATCACTGGTATTCACAGCTGCCTGCCTTCTCCTCGCGGTTTTCGGTCGTTATCTTCGACAACAGAGGTACCGGCCGCTCTCAGAGACCTGATGGCCCTTACACGATCCCCATGATGGCCGAGGACACCGCTGGACTGATGGATGCGATCGACGTTTCCAAGGCCCACATCCTTGGGCTCTCCATGGGCGGTATGATCGCCCAGGAATTGGCCCTGAGATACCCCGAAAGGGTCCAGGACCTTGTGTTGGCATGCACCCACTGTGGGGGCGATCACGCCGTTTCCGCGTCGGAAGAGGTGCTCAGAATTTTTGCCGATTTTGTCTTCACCGGCACACCCGAGGCAGCCCAAAAGGCCCAGAGATGTCTGTTCGCCGAGAAGACCATAAAAGATGCCCCGGAGATAGTGCGGCGCTATGAGGAGGTATCGCTCAGGTTTCCTCCTGCCACCGATACCCTGATCCGCCAGCTACAGGCGGTCCAGGCCCATGATGCCTGGGAGCGGCTGCCTTTGATAAAGGCACCCACCCTGGTATTGACCGGAGGCGAAGATATCCTGATCCCCCCTGAGAACTCAAGGGTCCTGGCCGAGAGGATCCCCCATGCGCGGTTGCAGGTCATTGAAGGCGGCGGGCACCAGTTTCTCGTGGAACAGGCAGAGGCCTTTAACCGCTCAGTCCTTGACTTTTTGGATGGTCCAGGTAAGGGTAACTGAAACTACTCGCCTTGGAGTATCTTGAGTTCCTCCTCCCCAACCACCTCTAGCAAGACCTCCCCCAGCACCCGGGCGCAATCCCCCACAAAACGGGTACATTCATCGCGTCGTCCATCCATCCGCCGGGCCTTGACATCTTCCGGGTCATACCAGTTGCAGCTGGAGATGGTCTGACAGGTCGTATCGCCATATTTTTCCACCGCCATCTCTTTCAACCGGTCGTAGGCCAGTCGAATGGTGGAGGCCAGACGGCCGTCTTCCATCTCATCCAGGTTGGCCCTGCCGAAAAGACACCCGATGGCCTGGGCCACACCGGCGATGGCGCCGCAGAGGTCTCCCCGGTAACAGCCCCCGGTCATCCCTGCCATGGCCCTGAGGGCATTGTCCCTTTCTTCTTCACCGATCATGTCCAGGCCCACGGCCAGGATGGCCTGGGCTCAATAAAAATCATTGGCAAAAAGGTCCATCGCCTTTTCACGCATCATCTCCGGTGTGACCATCGATCCTATTCTCCTTTGGGTCTAAGAACCCGTGTCTTTTGGGGAGAAAACATAGAGACAAACAGTTTTGTGTGTCAAGGAAAAAGGCAGAAGACCGGGAAACCGTGGAAAGGGAAAAAGAGGTGGAAACGCTGCATAATTCATTATATGATATAAAGCTCGTGGGTTCATAGATTGAGAGGCAAAAGGGCGAAGGGGCAGCGCTCATAGAAGGCCAGCTCATCCAGAGATCCGCGCATCTCTTTGAGCATTTGCAGATTGGCACCGCTTACCTGAAAAGATTGAAAGAGAGAGTCTGTGATGGTTAAACACCGGGTCATCAAAATCCGGCCCTG
>CAZXCQ010000435.1:0-2768 GCA_964639275.1 uncultured Desulfobacteraceae bacterium
ACGAGATCGCCCATAAACACGAACCCGATCAATATCTCTATTTCAAGTCGCTTGGTGGCCTGGGCCATATCCATTTTATGAAAGGTGAGGGCTACAAAGCCTACGAAATCGGACAGAAACTGCTTACCTATGGCCAGGCCAATGCAAATGTCCGGTGCCTGACCGTGGGGCATATCTGCCTGGGCTACGCTCATGCGCATGCGGGCCGTTTTTCCGAGGCGATCGACTGTTACAAGGAGGCCATAGAGACTTCCAAAGACCCCATTTATGCGAGTTGGGCCAGATGCTTTTTGGGGATGGCGTTCTTGTCGGAGAATCTATTCCCGGAAGCCGAGGCGGCATTTGCAGAAGTGGTCTCCTTCAGCCAGAAATACGGGTGCGGAAACCTGGGAACTATAGCGCAGGCCGCCCTGGGCGTGGTGATCATCGACAAGGGGCAGATGAGCCGGGGGATGGAGTTGCCTACGGACGCCCTGGAGACATCGGCGCAAAACGATCGGACATGGGTAAACGCGCTTGCCCATTACCTGACCGGCAAGGTCTACCTGCAGATCGTCGAAAAGAGCAACCCCCTGCCGCTGGGCACGATTTTAAAAAACATCGGTTTTATCCTGAAAAATGTCCCCGGGGCAGCCAAAAAGGCAGAAACGCATTTTTCCAGGGCCATTGCGTTGTTTGAAAAGATGAAGGCGAACGGCCTTCTGGGGCATGTCTATTTTGACATGGCCCAGCTGCAAAAGGCCCGGGGGGAGACGGATGCCGCACGCCGTCACCTGGAATCGGCAAGGGAGGTCTTCGAACAGGGAAAAGCGGTCAATTTCATTAAGAAAGTAGACTCTGTTCTCGATAGTTTTTAATGGGTCGGGAAAAATCGCAGATGACCCTTCTCCACCGTTTATGGTTGCTATCATGAGGAGGCATAGGAGGGGAGCAAGTATCTATCCAGTTATTCTAGGCTTTGATCACACCTATATCATCCAAGACAAAGGAACCATCATGATTGATGGGGAGCTCCCAAGCAGGCGAAAGCGTTTTCCAAGGCCATAGGAGAGATCAAAATCAATCCTCAAAACATCCATCTTATGATTATAACCCACGGTCACTTGTATCATATTGCCTCTGCAAAGGAAGTAAAGGAGTTCACGGGCGCCAGGATCGCCATGCATGAGAACGAAAGGGAATTGCTTTAAAAGCCCTTCAAATCCATGCCTCCAGGAGTAACACTGTGGGGGTACATATTCGGCTGAATGATAAAGCCTTTTTTAGCCTTGGTTCATATCCCTTTCACCGAGGTCGATCTAGTCCTCGATAATAAAGGAATGTCTTTAGCCGAATATGGTATTCTGGGAAAGGTTATCCATACCCCAGGGCATTCGCCTGGTTCGGTCAGTGTGCTACTAGAAACCAGTGATGCCTTTGTGGGTGACTTAGCCATGAACAAGTTCCCGTTGCGGCTAACGCTCGGTATTGCCAACTCCGCTGAAGAGTGGACGGCATTGAAGGAGAGCTGGCGAGCATTATTGGATCAGGGAGCCAAAACAGCTTATCCAGCGCACGGAGAACCTTCCCCGGTCGAGGTCATCCAAAAGGCACTGGAGTAAGTGCAGACAATGAAATGCCCGAAATGCCAATTTGAAAACCCCGATGGGATGAATTTCTGCGTCGAATGTGGAAACAACCTTGAGATAGAGTGTCCCAAGTGTGGTTTTGCAAATTCCTCAAGCTTTAAATTCTGTGGGAAGTGCGGCCACAACTTAACTCTTCCCGTTGAACCCACCCCCAAAGACCTCTCTTTTGATGAAAAACTGGATAAAATTCAACGTTATCTCCCTAAAGGCCTAACAGAGAAGATCTTATCCCAAAGAGACAAGATCGAGGGTGAGCGAAAGCAAGTAACGGTGATGTTTTGTGACATGGAGGGATTTACCCAGCTCACTGAGAGACTTGGGCCTGAGGAGGCCTACTCCATCATGGATCAGGTCTATGAGATACTCATTCACAAGGTCCATGATTATGAGGGCACGGTCAACGAGATGACCGGGGATGGGATTATGGCCCTATTTGGAGCCCCCATTGCACTAGAGGATGCCCCCCAGCGGGCAATCCGGTAAGGAATCAGATACCCCAGGTTTACTCTACCTCTCACTTGGAAATACCACAGGTTTTTGAACTTGATGATACGTTTGACTTCCGGCAAGGTGCCAAGGACCGCCATAGACCTGGAATTATTTAACAAGAAAGTGATATGGTATAAACTGAGACCCTTAAGCCTGATTTGGTATTCCCGAACACATCCTCAGGACAATACAGACTGTTTTCACCCATGAAAGCCTCATGGTATTCTCAATTGACGAATCACTCCCAGTATGCTCAAATAAAACATAAGCCATCTGTCAGAACTCCTATGGAACCTGAACCGGAAGTTCATTCGACATATACCCGACCCTGATCTCCATCTGAGAAGTCACATGCTGAGCCAGACTGGTGTGATTTCAATCGGTTAGTTCATTTCAGGAGGTCACCTACTATGGAGAAATCCCTCAAAGTGTGCAGGCCTTGCTCCTGACGGAACTTGGAGGTTCTGTTGGGAGCTTTAAGTCCCTTCAAAGTTCGTTCGCCATTAACTCTGAGACGGAAAGACAAGAATTCCGAGGATTGCTCTAGGCGCTAATCTGAGGGGTGTCAAGAGACACCTTTGGAAGGAGGTGGTAAAATGCCCACTTACATTACCCTGATCCGTTATACACAGGAAGGTTCGCAGAAAATCA
>CAZXCQ010000436.1:0-2754 GCA_964639275.1 uncultured Desulfobacteraceae bacterium
TCAACCACCCGGTCTTTATCCACAACCTCCTCAGCGCAGCGGCGTACCAGGTCGGCCATGGATTCATCATTGATGGTGGGCGGATATCCACGGGTATAATTCAGCTTATATTCGGCCCCCATGGATTGGCAGACACCACGAACAATTCTTTCGACGCGTTCTTCCCATTGATCCCAGATCTCCAGATCAAGGGTCCTGGTGGTGCCGCACATCTGGGCTTCACCAGGGATCACATTAAAGGTGCTGCCGGCGTGGAAGCTGCCCACCGTCACCACCGCCGGACTGAGGGGATTCATGTGCCGGCTGACAATGCGTTGCAGGGCATTGATGACCTGGCTGCCCACCTCGAGGGCATCGATGCACATGTGCGGCATGGCGCCATGCCCCCCCTTTCCGATTATCTCTATGTCAAAGCGATCCATGGCTGCCATGATCGCCCCGGCCCTCGCTCCGATGGTCCCCTCGGGAATATCGGGCCACAGATGAGCCCCCAGCGAATAGTCCACCCTGGGGTTTTCCATCACACCGGCCTCGATCATGGGTTTGGCGCCCCCGGGCCCCTCCTCGGCCGGTTGGAACAGGAATTTGATATTTCCCTTCAGTATGTCCCTAGCCTTATTGAGCACGGTTGCCGCACCCAAGACCATGGCCATGTGGCCGTCATGACCGCAGGCATGCATGGCCCCTTCATGGGCTGATGCAAAGGGGAGGCCCGTTTCCTCGGTTATCGGGAGGGCGTCCATGTCGGCACGAATCATAAGGGTCGGGCCGGGTTTTCCCGTCTCCATCAGGCCGACCACACCGTATTGCGCAATTCCGGTCTCTACCTTGAGCCCCTCCCGCTTTAAGTACTCGGCCACATAAGCGGATGTCTTCTTTTCGGTGTATGCGGGCTCTGGAATGCGATGGAGATCCCGACGCGAATGGATGATAAGGGCCTTTTGTTTATGGACCATTTCTTTGATATTCATCATGGCAACACCTCGCATAATTCTGGAGTCTTATAAAAAAAGGCGATATTTTCTGGGTACTATGGCATATTTAGATAGCTGTGATCAACTGGAGAAATCGCCCCTATTTATCCCCTGTTCAATGGGGATCTGTCGGGAGTGGGAAGCGCAGGATCTTGTACAATTTTCAGGATATGCGTTTCAAGGATAATCTCTATCTTCCCAATAATATGGAGCCAATCCTGCGATTTTTTGAGCTGTTACGATATCCTTCATTAAAAAGATGCCAAACGCAATAATTTATGCTATCAAGATCAGCCTATTGCAGAAATCCTGAGACAACCAATGAACCCTGGTGGGTTTATCAGAGGTGGAGTCCAAAAACCGGAGGAACAAATGACCACGGCCTTTATTGATGGGACCATATTTGTGGGCGATGGCCGAATCCTTGAACATGCAACCGTTTTGGTGGAGGGAGAACGAATCACAAAGGTGGCCGAGAGGGATATATCAATCCCAGGGGATTCGCGCAAGGTACCCCTGGCCGGCAGGATGCTTCTCCCGGGCCTTATTGATGCCCATGTCCACCTTTGTCTTGATGGTAGCCCTGACCCTGTTGGCTCAATCATCAGCGAACCGCTGACCACGACTGCGCTCAAGGCAGCACAGTTTGCCCGGCGGACCCTGATGGGGGGAGTCACATCGGTCCGTGATATGGGAGGAAAGGAAGGGATCGATCTGGGTCTCAGGAATGCCATCCGGTCGGGGTTGATCCCGGGCCCCAGGATGCTGGTCAGTGGTCGGGTGATCTGCATGACCGGCGGGCACGGCTGGCAGATGGGCAGGGAGGCGGATGGACCCGATGAGGTTAAAAAGGCCGCTCGTGAACAGATCAAGGCGGGTGCGGATATTGTCAAGTTGATGGCCACAGGGGGCGTGATGACGCCCGATGTTGAGCCCGGCAGCGAACAGCTCACCGAGGAGGAACTTCGTGCGGGGATCCACGAGGCCCACAAGGCGGGGAAAAAGACTGCCACTCATGCCATGGGGACCCAGGGTATCCTCAATGCCCTTCGCGCCGGGATCGACAGCATCGAACATGGGGTCTTCCTGGATGAGGAGACCCTGTCGTGGCTGGTAAAGCGAGATATCCCGGTTATTCCCACCATCTCGGCGCTCCATAACATCTTGAGCAACGGGGTCGAGGCAGGGATCCCCGCCTTCGCAGTGGAGAAGACCCACCGGGTCAAGCCCTTTCATCTCGAAAGTGTCCGAATGGCCCGGGAGGCCGGGGTGCGGGTTGCCATGGGAACAGATGCCGGCACCCCTTTCAATGTCCACGGCGAGAACCTCGGGGAATTGAAGCGTCTGGTAGAACTGGGCTACCCGCCCATGGAGGCACTTGAATCGGCTACCCGGATCGCATCCCAGGTCCTGGGATGGGAAAAGGATCTGGGTACTGTCGAAGAAGGCAAGCTCGCTGACCTCATCGTGGTGGAGGGTAATCCCGTAGAAGACATAGACCTTTTGCTAAGGCCGGAGGCCCTCCACCTGGTCATGCAGGGAGGAAGATTGGTCAAGCGAGAATGGCAAAAACCCTAAAAGAGAGGAGGATTGACATGAAGAGAATCAGAATGTGTGTCAGGATGTTGACCCTTGTATCCGTACTGATTGCGGGGCTGGCGCTCTGTCTGGCCCCAGCCAGCAGTCGGGCCGAGGTCAAGGAGATCACGATCGGCATCGGCATAGACGCCGACACCTTGAACCCGCAGGAACAGACCACGACCCTGCCCCAGAATATGTG
>CAZXCQ010000437.1:0-2751 GCA_964639275.1 uncultured Desulfobacteraceae bacterium
TTTTAAGGAGGCGGCTGAGCTGATGGAATTTTCAGTGAGCCCGGATGGGGAGAGATTCAAGATCCCCAAAGAGGAGGATTACAGAAAGGAATTTGCGCGGCTTGAGGAAATTGTTGCCTTCCGGCGCGAAGAGGGATTTGAAATCGTCGTGGTCATGGGCCTCGGATTCGTTGGGGCGGTTATGGCCGCCGTGGTGGCCGACTCGGTGGATAAAAAGACAGGCAACCCCAACAAATACGTCATCGGGATGCAGAGACCAAGCCCTAGGAGTTTCTGGAAGATCCCGTTGTTCAACCGCGGCATATCACCGATCCGCGCAGAGGATTCCGAAATCGCCCCCATGATCAAACGTTGTGTCGTGGAGAAGAAGACCCTTACGGCCACATTCACCTATGATGCACTAAGGCTGGCAGACGTTGTCGTCGTTGATGTACAGTGCGATTTTGTCAAAGAGGAACTGGGGGATCTCAGGAGCGGTTATGCCGAGATCGGGGCCTTGGAAGAGAGTTTCAGGATCATCGGAGAAAGGATTTCACCCCAGTGCCTGGTATTGATAGAGACTACTGTGCCACCGGGGACCACAGAGTATGTGGCCTATCCCCTGATCAAGAAGGCATTCAGGGCCCGCGGCATTTTGGGGGAACCGCTTCTGGCCCATAGCTTCGAGAGGGTGATGCCCGGAAAGGATTATGTCCGCTCGGTCAGGGACTTCTGGCGGGTCTGCAGCGGGCTAAACCGGGAAAGCAAGGAAAAGGTCATCGGGTTTTTGTCCCATATACTCAATGTGGAGGAATATCCCCTGACTGTCCTGGACAAACCCATTGAGAGCGAGACCTGCAAGATCGTGGAGAACAGTTACAGGGCGACCATCCTCGCATTTCTAAATGAGTGGAGCCTGTTTGCGGAGACCAATGGTGTTGATATTGCCAAAATCATAGAGGCCATCAGGGTCAGACCCACCCACAATAACATCCTGTTTCCCGGGCCGGGGATAGGGGGCTATTGCCTGCCAAAGGACGGGGGGCTGGGACTCTGGGCCTACAAACATCTCATGGGGTTTGAAAAGGACATCTTCCAGATCACTCCCCAGGCCATCAATATTAATGATACAAGGGGGTTGCATGCAGCCCAGCTCGTAAGGGACGCCCTGAGAAACATGGGGCGGATCGTGGGGGCGTCACAGATCACCATACTGGGGGCCTCCTATCGGGAGGACGTGGGGGATACCCGTCACAGCGGTTCAGAGATTGTTGTCCGGAAACTGACCGAGATGGGGGCCGATATCAAGGCGCATGACCCCTATGTCCAGCACTGGTGGGAGCTGGAAAAACAGGATTCCTATCCGGCGGTGGGGGAGAGCTGGTCGCGCTTTTTTAGAAACCAGGAACATCTCAGCAAGTTCTCCATGACCCCGGACCTGGTGGAGGCCCTAAAGGGGGCTGATGCGGTGGTCCTTGCGGTCCGGCACCGGCCCTATCTGGAACTTGACCCGGATGATGTGGTGAGGATGGCGGGGGCACCCCTGGCGGTCGTGGACTGCTTTGCGATACTGGATGATACCAAGATAGAGCGGTATTTTGAATTGGGTTGTGAGGTCAAGGGGTTGGGAAGGGGTCACATCAACCGGATAAAGGATAGGGTTCGAAAAAGGAAGACGGGGGTAAGATGATATGGAAGTCAACATCAGGAAAGAAGAAAAGGGGTTGGTGGTATCTGTCATAGGGAGGATGGACGCCGTTTCATCGCCCGATTTTGATACCCAGGTCGAAGAGCAGATCAACAAGGGAGAGACTAGCCTTGTCCTTGATCTTTCCGGGCTTGACTATATCAGCAGTGCAGGTCTGCGCAGCATGCTGACCCTGGCCAAGAAACTCAAGACAAAAGAGGGAGATCTGGTATTGTGCGGGCTTCAGGATGTGGTCAAAGAGGTGTTCCATGTCTCCGGGTTTAGCACCATCTTTGAGATATGCGCATCGCTGGAAGAGGCAATGAAAGGAAAATAGGACTTGTCAACCCCAAAACAGGATCAGCTCATACTGCCGGCGGAACTGGAACACCTCCATAGCCTAAAGGGTTTCATCCTTGATTACGCCCTCCAGAAGGGCTTTGATAAAAAGAGATGCCACCAGGTCGAATTGGCGGCCGATGAGATGCTGACCAATATTATCAGCTACGCCTATCCAGAAGAAAGAGGAGATATCCGGGTGATCTGCGAATCTGACGAAAATGGAGACCTGGTTGTTCAGATCATCGATACGGGCATTCCATTTAACCCGCTTGATGTGGGTGGACCGGATCTATCTCTTGGGCTCGAAGAGAGAGAGGTAGGAGGTCTGGGGCTCTTCCTTTCACACAAGATGGTTGACGAGATCCGGTACCGGCGGGAGGGGAGGGAGAACATATTGACCTTATACAAAAAGAAGACCGATTAGCTGTAACACCTTCGGCCTTTGCCTGTAACACCAGGATCCATTCACCCCCCGGCTTTTGAGAAGTTCCCTTTGCCTTATTTCGCTTCCTGCCTGGGAAGTCCATCAAGCCCAAAGCCCTTTTCTTGAAAAGGCCTCAGACAGGCATCCACAGGATCGGGATGGTACTGCCGCCCCCCGTGTTGAGAGATCTCATCTAAGGTAGCATCGATCCCATGGCCTCAACCACATCGGCCACTCCCCCAGTCTTTCCCTTTGTGGCCCCACTTCCAGACCGTTGGACTTCCGCGCCGGAGGCTAAGGGCTTTATGCCCGCTAGAGA
>CAZXCQ010000438.1:0-2728 GCA_964639275.1 uncultured Desulfobacteraceae bacterium
CCAAATATTTCGAGCTTAGGCCGAAGGATGCGGCTACTTGAAGATGCCCCCTCTCATCCAGAAGGCGAATGAGGCAACCTTTCAGATCAAGCAATCTCGTTATCTTTGCCGCAATCTCGTTTAGGCGCTCTTCAACAGGTGCTTTCGAAGCAAATGTCTGGCTCAGCTCGAAGAAGCCCCGGAGAAGGGCACCTTCGCTCGCAGGCTCCCTGCGTGCATTTTTCTGATCAGCGACACGCTCCATGGTATCCCTTAATTCCTTTCATAGGATTGCATGCCGGTTTGGATTACACACCCCAGGATCTTACGAAACGCCGCATTCAGAGAGATACCTAGATAAACTGGGTATGGATCTCTTCCCTTCGCAACAAGGCTGATACCGCCACAGCACCGATCAAGACAGCTCCCTTGGTGAACATTTGCCACTCGTAACGAACTCCCATCATCATCATTCCGGTGATCAGACTTGAAAGCATAACCCCCGCAATAACAGTTCCCAAGATGTGAGGCTTCCCTTCTTTCAATATGGTGGAGCCCAAGAAGACAATTGCAAAGGCATCCAGCAGATATCCCTTACCCACGACCGGTTGATGCGACGCATTCATCCCTACTATCATGATCCCGGCCATTGCGGAAAAAGCGGCGGAAAGAATGAATCCCAGAATGACGATGCGTTTAATTTTCATCCCCGAATATATGGCGGCTAAGGCGTTATCTCCCGTAGCGGTGATCCTGACCCCATAAACAGTCTTGGTCATAAAGAGCGACCCTATGACACCAAGGGCCGCCAATACAAAGACCATAATCTTGATTCCGCCCACACTTCCCGATCCAAAGGCCAGAAAGTTTTCAAACTGAAGGGGGATGGCAATCTCATACCCCCCCGTAATCCCAATCTCAATACCCGTACAGATGAACTGCATTGCCAGCGTCACTATAATTCCTGAAATACCAACAATCCCTACCAGTATTCCATTGACCAGACCAAATAGGCTCGTCACGGTGAGACTGATCAGGCACGCCAGAATTGAACCCACTTTTGGCATCAAAAGTGCTGTTAACATTCCCCCAAAGCTCGTTAACGCTCCTACCGACAGATCAAAACTCCCCACAATGACCACAATGGTCAGGCCAATGGATACCACAGTTGCGACACTAGCCTCATAAATGATAGACGAAAAATTGCTCAATTGAAAATAGTAGGGATTGGCCAAGGAGAAGAAGATATTTAGGGCAACAAAAAACGCAAACGTTCCCCACCTTTTGAAGGCTATGTTCAATATAGCCTCGCTCCGTTTGCCCGCCGCTTCACTTGCAAGAACAGTCCCTTCACCCACTGTCGTTTCCAAAGCCTCTCCCCCTCTTCTAAAGAGATCAAACCCTACTAGATATCCCCAAATGCTCAAGGGCGGAGGGAGCCCTATCCCCCTCCGCTCCTTCAGCCACTATTAGCCGCCGTACTGTCTGAGCTTTTTGTGTGTCCACTCGTCCATCTTGGTTATCCACTTGAGCATCTCATCCGCTTTCTCTTTTGGATACCAGGGAACCGGACTCCAGTAAATAGTCTTCTTGGGAATGTCTTTTCCCTTGGCTAGGGCAACGAGCACATCGGCCAGTTTCTCGCAAATCCAGCGCCAATCCGTATCCGTAGTACCAACAAGGGGGGTGTCAGGACGCGCCATTTCTTCGAAGAAGGTCCTGGAAACATATTGATTGTAAACCTGAATACCTTCTTTGTCTCTCCCAAGCTCACGCATCGCCTTAATGGCCCCAATTGTATCAGGCCACCAGAAACTCATGACAACCTTCACCGACCCCTTCTCCGGGTGCGCCCTGAAAAAGGCAGAAAAATTACGCCGCGTCAAGGAGATCTCGTCCTGGGTGGAAACGCCTCCATCGACGTATCCGAGATTTTTCATGCGGGGCTGGTATTTCAAGAATCCTTCGAGGAAGGTCCCCATCATGTCAAAAGGAGGATAAAATCCGGGAGACTCTGCGGTATAAACGACGGCCCCTTGTCCCCCGGTGTTCTCAATCATTTTATGACATAAGACAACGGCCACCGACCAGGCATCTTCCAATACCGAGGGTGAATCAACGGCATAGGTGATCCAACCAACGGTCTTGACTCCTTTGGCGTGCGCTTCCTTCACTAGGGGAATGGACTCCGAACGGTTTGTGTAAATGCCGATTGGCACGGCGTCAACTTTCATCTGGATGAGACGCCGTATCACAGAGGCCTCGCTGGCACTGCTTGGGACACCACGCATGGCCACAATTTCCACACCGAGTTCTTCAAGCCGCTCTAATAACCGTGCCGCTCCCCTTTGCCATGGTTGATTCTGCGGCCCATAGGTCAAGGGTACGCCTATTCGAAGCTTCTTTTTTCCCTCCGCGGCCGTTGCGTTGGGTGTTAACCCAATCATCACGAGACATAGAGCCAGTAAAAAAACCACACTACCATAAAACCACACGTTCCTCGATCGCCTCCACATACCTTACCTCCTTTCCTCTCGCAAAATTCAGTTAGAAGTTAATCCGCTGGCCACTCCCTATTGAGTGACCACACTCTTGATCTCTCCCCCGCCCAAGCTACAGAGAATTCCATGAGAATAAAAATACCTCGCCAGTTCCTCAAGTCGTTCTCGTGACGGGGGTTGAACATTCACGAGTTCATAATGTTTTCCAAGCCAATCGTACTTCGAAACACCATACCGATGATAAGGGA
>CAZXCQ010000439.1:0-2694 GCA_964639275.1 uncultured Desulfobacteraceae bacterium
TAGAACCTGGTGGATCTCAAAGGGAGCATCCGGGGGAACATGATATTGCGGGGATGGATTGGGTATGATATCGTCCGGACGTATTCAAGCCGCACCAAAAGCTATTCAGGAGGAAAACACCGTGACACAGACGGGAGCCGTTGCCGTTGTTGGCACCTTCGATTCAAAAGGGGAAGAACATTGCTTCCTCAAAAAACGTATTGAGGAGAGAGGGGTCCCTACCCTCACCATCAATGTGGGCGCCAAGAGTCCCTCTCCCTTTCCTGCGGACTATGACCTGTATCAGACGGTCATCAGGAACAAGGGTCCGAAACTCTCCGGGAGGGACGACGCGATTGCCGCTGTCATCGCCCTGGCCAGGGGACTTGTCAGGGATCTTTACCAGAGAGGAGACCTCTACGACAAGGGGGACATCCTATATTACTCCTGTCAAGAAAAAGATTAGGCAGCGATAAATAATAACAAATTCAAAGGGATAAAGACTTTTCGGTTTTTTGGTCATAGATCTCCATTAAGCCCTTTGAGGACTTTTTGCAGTTTTCAGCGAGTCTCTTAGCTGTCGTGAACTCTACACCTCATCGTTACGTTTATCCGGCATGCACACACAGGGTGGCCACCCATCATCCCTTATCCAGGTTTTCCCACGTTCCGCGGGATGAGTGGCCCTGTATTGTCCCCTACGAGATCCGAAACGGTCTCAACGTTCGTGCTCGGGCTCTCTCGCTGATAAGCGTGCATGCTTCTATGCTGCGAGCTTTAGATATTCAGGATCAAACATTCTTCGGTAAAGGGGACGTCGGTTCCAAAACAACTTCCAAGGAATAAGACTGTTGTCAATTATCGATTTTTATCAAGGATCTTAACCTGTGGGATGTTAACCCGCCGGAAGTATGGCGGGTAAAACCTAGGCCCCCTCCCGGTACCCAGGCTGGTGCCGAGAAAACTGAAACAATCATAGACGACTCATTCTCCCAGCTCCCCGCGCCTGCCGCCGTCTTTCTGGCGGGTGTGATAACCTGTCGAGAGCCTCAAGGTCGAACGAGTGACTTTATGTGGAGCCGGTCTATCTTTCCGAGGCGTAGGCTCTCCAAGCCGGAGGCCGGAAATCTTCCCTTCCTGATTTTTGAAGGAAGAATCGGGTTTAATGGGTTCCTCTACTCGAATTTCCCCATTTTCCGCCCCTCTGGCGTCATCAGGCCGGCCAACACTCGCTCCACATCCAGGCCCTCCCTGAGCTGAGAACTGCATATTTAAACTGCACGTTGCGACCACAATATCCTGCGGTCGGGTTCTTCTTGACCCACAAGGCGAAATCACCTATACTTCGGCCCCAAAAAAGGGACTTCTATCAGCATCAGCCTACGTTCCTCTCCTGGGGGATTTGTTGAACTCATTCCCTATCATAAGAGATCGCCAGCCGACGGAGGGCTCTGGCCTCAATACCATGGACGGCAAGGCCATGAGAAGGAAGTAGGCAGGAGGGAAGCCAAATGGAAAAGACGTCTGAGACGCTTTACGAGGAAAGGGAAAGGAGGGTCCAAGCCGCTATTTCGCTCAAGGTGCCGGACCGGGTGCCGGTCATGAGCCTTATGGGGTTTTTCCCTGCCAGATACGCCGGGATTACCTTTGAGGAGGTTATGTACGACTATGACAAAATGATGAACGTATGGAAAGAGGTCATGTCTGAGTTTGCCCCGGACATGTACGAAAACCCCTTTACCATTCGCTATCTGGGGCCGATCATGGAGGCCCTGGACTTCAAACAGCTCAAATGGCCCGGGCACGGGTGCAGCATAAATTCCTCCTACCAGTACGTTGAGGGCGAATATATGAAGGACGATGAGTACGACGCCTTTCTCTTCGATATGACCGATTTCATGCTCAGGACCTACTGGCCCAGGATCTTTGGGGCCCTTCAGCCCTTTGCAAAACTTCCGGCCCTGAACAGCATCATTACCTACTATATGGGCCTGGGTGCATTCGCGGCCTTTGATGACCCGGAGATCGAGAAGTCCCTGGAGGCGTTGATGAAGGCTGCAAGAGAGGCCCGAAAACTCATCAAAGGGGCCGTCGAGTACGCCCAGGAGATGCAAAAGATGGGTTTTCCACCCCAATTCGGGGGGCTCGCCCAGGCCCCCTTCGACACACTGAGCGACTTCTTCCGGGGGACAAAAGGGGCCATGCTGGATATGTTCAGGCGCCCGGACAAGGTGGTGGAGGCCTGTCAGAAACTCCTGCCTATTATGCTCAAGACTGGCCTTGCCGCCAAGGCCCGGGGGCACAAGCGGGTCTTTATTCCGCTGCACAAGGGCCTGGACGGGTTTATGAGCCCCGAGCAGTTTAATATCTTCTATTGGCCGACCCTGAAGGAGCTGGTCCTCGGTCTGATTGACGGGGGGCTAAATCCCTTTCTCCTTTGGGAGGGAGATTGCACCTCCCGTCTGGAGGCCATAGCCGACATACCCAAAGGCAAGGCGGTCTACTGGTTCGAGAGGACCGACATCTTCAAGGCCAAGGAGATCCTGGGAGATACCGTCTGTCTGCGTGGCAACATCCCTATTTCCATTCTGGTCGGTGGGACACCGGACGATGTGAAGGGCTATTGCAAAAGGCTTATCGACCGGGTAGGGAGAGGCGGTGGCTTCATCCTAGATGCCTCAACGGTCCTGGACGACGCAAGGCCGGAGAACGTCA
>CAZXCQ010000440.1:0-2691 GCA_964639275.1 uncultured Desulfobacteraceae bacterium
GCCATGTCATATGGGGGCATGTGAAAGAAAAAAAGACCCCCATGCCACACCTTTGTCCCTGTTCTTTGAGATTTTACATTTTAGCTTTTTGAAACCCGGGCAATGGGAATTCCCATTGCCCTGCCCGAGTGCCAGTTTTGAAAATAGCTAAATTGATACGCAACTTGACATTCACAAAGGTTTAGGGTTCTCCCGCTTAGAGAGCGGGCATCTCCGCCATACTTTCGGGACACAAGTCCGACAGGTTTGCCGGTCTTGTGTCTGGTTTTTTGTGTTTATTTGGAATTTGTTTGTAATTTGGGATTTGTAATTTGGGATTTCCCCGTTTGGTGCTTACCGCCCCTGCTCACGTGGTTCTGAGCTGGGGCAAAAGAGGTCAAGATGTCGATGTCAAAAAGCACTCACCGATTTGTGGAAGAATATGACGGGCTTGTGGGTTTTGGTTTCAGCCGGGAGGTGGATGAATACACCCTGACCTACTACCTCCAGAGGTTTTCGGAAGACGACCTCATGGCCCTCATCAGGGGTCGTATGTCAGACGAGGACCTGGAGGCGCTTTTCAATCTCGTCACCCGGCTGATGAAGCAGTACCTCACCGAAGCGGAGTACCACAAACACTTCCTCAAGGATGATAAGGAATAAGCAAAATTTTCCGGACCCGGGTTCTAACCAGACCGGGTGGTCGCATCAATGGCACTCTCCCGGGGCTACTCAAAAAACTCGTCCAAATACATCCTGATAGGTCTTCAAGACCTTTTCCCCAAAACAGACAAACACCACCTTTTCGAGGGTGTCATCGTCTTCCAGGAATTTCCTGGTCTCGGTCAGGGCGATCTCTGTGGCCCGCTCCAGCGGAAATCGGTAGGCCCCCGTACTGATGGAGGGAAACGCCACGGTCTTTGCTTGCAGTCCCACCGCGGCCTTCAGACTGTTTTTATAACAATCGGCCAGAAGATTCTCCTCATTCTTGTGCCCCCCGGCCCAGATCGGCCCGACCGTATGGATCACCCACCGGGCAGGGAGCCGATAGCCCTTGCTGACCCTCGCCTCGCCGGTGGGGCAGCCTCCGATCTGACGCGTCTCCGCCAGCAATTCGGGGCCTGCTGCCCGGTGGATGGCCCCGTCCACCCCGCCGCCCCCCAAGAGCGACGTATTGGCGGCATTGATAATGGCGTCCACCTCCTGTCGGGTAATGTCCCCTTCAATAATCTCGACCCTTTCTTTCATTTCAACCACCTCCTTCCCTCTTCAGGGCTCGCCCAAAAATAACTTCCCATTTTCGCATCTCATCTTCGCTAAGTTACCAACAATCCATTATCTCAAAAGATGCCTGAAGGTGCAGATATCAAACAACTCCTGAAGATCCGGTTGGTTTTCCATGTCGAGGACGATATCTCTGGTTCGCTCGATGTGTGCCTCTGACAAAATCCCCTTGCAGTATTTGTGGTAAATACCGACCACCTGTTCCATACTCAGCGGGAACTTTGGCGAACCAAGCGGTTGGTCCATGGCATCTGAAAAGGTCTCTCCCTTGATGGTCTTGATATCCATTTTCCCTTCCCCGCCAAAATACCGCCGTTCATATTCCTGATGATACTCCACCCGTATCTTCCTGCGAAACGCTTCAATCATCGGATCCTTTATGGCGGCCTCTGTGCAGGTTCCGAGATCGCATCCCCCATGAACCAGGTGGTAGGCAAGGATATGCTGTGTGCTGAATCGGCTATCTTCGGCATCCTTTGGCTCGGGGCGATCCACCACCTCGCGCAAGGGATCAAAATGGAGAACGATCTCCTCGATATCCTCAGGCCGTAGGTCGTTTTCTCTTACCAGTTTGTCGAGCACATCGACAAAGTTGTGAGTAAAAAAACAGAATCCCCATTTCTTGATCCAGGTGTTGTTTGTATAAAACGGCGCCTCACCCAGCCCTTCGATCATCTTATGAAAATCAAGGTGCTTGTCTCCACCGGTCAGCATATCCAGACACGTCTCGATCACCGGATTACTGGTGGCACCGTCCTTCGCCAGTATGGCGTTTATCACCGCATTGCGGCAGGCAGTGGCGGACTCATGAAAGTGGGCATCTGTCCCCCAGGTGTGGATATACCCGAGCCCGGTAACCATAGCGAGACCCAGCGAGGCCTTAACCTGCTCCTCGGTCAATTCAAAGGCCCTGGCACAGCTTGCAGTCGCCCCATAGACCCCGATAAAGGGAAGATTGCAGATCCCGATGCCATCGGTTCCCACCGATGCATACATGGCAATCCGGTTTTGCATCTCCTGGCCCACATAAAGCGCCACAATGGTCTCCTCTCCCGACAGTTTCAGATGATCGGCGACCGTCAGGAGTGCCGGCCAGGTCGTCACATCACTGATTCCACCCCCTGGAAATTGATCATCTTCCATCTCTGATGCATGCCCAAAAAACCCGTTGATATAGGCCGCCTGGGCCATGTCCGCCTTAAAGCCACATCCATAGACACCCGATTCCGGTCGGCCGGGGCAGTCCTTGACATAACGGATAATCTTGCGGCTGGTGGGAGCTACCGAACCCACAAGCATCCCCATCACCTGTTTCAAGGTCAGTTTCTTGATATGCTCTATCACAGTCGTATCCACATCTTTGAACTCGGTATGTCTAACAAATCTCGCGAACGTCTCTGCAACTCTCATCCGGATCTCTCCTTTCTG
>CAZXCQ010000441.1:0-2691 GCA_964639275.1 uncultured Desulfobacteraceae bacterium
ATCATTACAGAGAGGGGAGGGGCTCACGATGCCCGACGGTAAGCCCATGGCGCACTTGACCCTTATTACGCCCCCTGCCCAATACGATACGGAAATGGCGGCCTCAGGTCAAGCTATTCAGGAATGGCTCAGGGCGTTCGGGATACCCGTTTCCTGGGACGCCACGGCCTTTAGCAGCCTGATTCGCCAGGTAAAATTCAAGCGGGAATTCGACACGTTTATCATGAGTTGGAGAGGTCTATCGCTCGACCCCGATTACCTGAGGCGCTTCTTCCACTCCTCTTACGATGTTCCGAACCAGTGGGACTTCACGGGTTATAACAATCCCGAATTCAACAGGCTGGCCGAACTGCAAATGCGGGCGCTGGATCTCAAAGAAAGACGACGGATTGTAATGAAGCTTCAAAACCTGCTTTCAATGGATCTCCCATGTATCCCTTTGTATGTGCCGCATCAGATGGAGGGAATCCGGACTGATCGATTTAGTGGATGGGTCAAGGAGGTGGGAGGCGTCGGCAACATCTGGACGTTCTGTTTGTTAAGACCCGTTCAAGAGTGAAGAACCTCGACCTGTGCGGACAGACGAAAAGATCCTGGATGGAACTCAGGTCTTCGCCCAACAAAGGGAGGCTTAATGCCTATTGACGTCTGCGTTGAGACAGATGTGGGCCTCAAAAGGACAAGAAATGAGGACTCGTACCAACTGGTTTATGACAGGCGCGAAGGTTATGATATCGACTCCTTTGGCATGCTGTTCGCGATTGCGGACGGGATGGGAGGGCATGCCGCCGGCCAGGTAGCAAGCAGGACCGCCTGTAAAGGCCTGCTTACATACTATGCCGGAAAAATGGCCCCCGAAACGACCTATGATCCTGTCGAGGCCAGACTGAGACGACTCGAAAAAGTCGTTTGGGAGATTCAAGATCAAATATGCCGGTTCAGAAAGGGAACATCCCAATACGCCAACATGGGTACCACCCTATCGGTCCTTGTCCTTTATGGCGGATATGCCCTAACGGCCCATGTGGGGGACAGCAGGATTTATCGCTTGAGAAACGATGTCCTGGAGCAATTGACTGTTGATGAGACCATGGCGCAGCTTTCTCTTGAAATGGGCCTCCTCCGGCCTGATGACATTCCTGACCATCCTCTGGGTCACGTCTTGACCCAGGCCCTTGGGGAGGGACTGGAGGAGGTCCATACCAGGGTGGAAAGGGCTAAGATAGGCGATATATTTCTCCCGTCCACCGACGGGCTTCATGACAGTGTTGCCGATGACGAGGTCAAAGAGATTCTTCGAATAAATCCTGCCGGCCAACAGGCTTGTGATCGACTCATCGAGGCCGCGCTCGAAAGAGGCGGCAAGGATAATATGACCGTGATCGTGGTGCGGGTCCAATAGGGGTTCAAGAGGATTTTGATCATGAACAGGGCCTTGGGGAACAGCCTTGAAGTCGGAACGGTTCTCAAGAACAAGTGGGTGATCCTCGAGTTTATCGGCAAGGGGGGCATGGGTGAGGTCTATCGAGCGCATCAGCTCAACCTGAAGCGTGATGTCGCCATAAAGCTCCTCTCCCGTGAATGGCTTCAATGTCTCGACGAGGATGAAGAGATCGAAACCGCTCTTCAACGGTTCCGCCGCGAGGTTGAGGCCATGGCACGAATCCGCCACCCGAATGTGCTTCAGATCTTCGACTATGATTCTGTTATCGTGAAAAGGGATGGAGAAGAGCTCGCCCTTGAATATATTGTCATGGAATACGTTCCGGGCGGCACGCTCCGTGCAACCATGTCTGAGGATGGATTCCATCCGGATGAGAATCTCACCAGGGGATGGGTGATAGAGTTCTTTTTCCCGGTGCTCCAAGGCGTCCAGGCGATGCATGCGTCGGAAATCATCCACAGGGACCTGAAGCCTGAGAATGTTCTCATGGATGGGAACACCCCGAAAATTGCCGACTTCGGTCTTGCCCGATCCTGTCGGTTGAAACCCCTTACCCGGTCCGTTCAATGGGGACTCCTCTATACATGTCCCCGGAGCAATTTCAAGATTTCAAAAGGGCGGACAGGAGGACCGATATATATGCCCTTGGAAAGATCCTCTTCGAGGCCGCTGACGGCAAGATGAGTTCTGAGGTGATCCCCTTCAAGGGTGCAAGGCTTGCAAATCCAGAGACCGCGTTTTTCAAAGGGCTGGACCGGATCATTCAAGACGCTACTACTGAGGACAGGAAAGCCCGATTCGACTCAGTGGAGCAATTTCAAATTGCCCTCTCAGAAGTCGTTGGCCCTGACAAGGTTACGTCCACGCCTAAAGGCCGTTCTTGGAGTCCGACCCCCTCAAGGGTGATCTGGGCGGTCGTGGCCCTTGCCGGCATTTTTTTAGTGCTTGTGCTAATCTGGCTCCAGTGGTTTTCGGAAGCGCCTTCGAAACCGATGGTCCAGCTTCAAGAGAGCCGGACAACCCGCCAGGGACCGGTGCGGCCCACCCCCTCGCCCGGTAGCCTTCTCCTGACCCTGCAGACACAAGACGGCGCGACCTTCCACCTGATCTCCGGTGGAAGGATCACCCTACCCGAGAATTTCGACCCGGGATCCGGAAGAACGGTAGAGGTGAACCCTTTTTACATGGATGAGACGTAACATCTCAAAGAACAGGGGGAAAGGTGTGGCATGGGGGTCTTTTTTTCT
>CAZXCQ010000442.1:0-2689 GCA_964639275.1 uncultured Desulfobacteraceae bacterium
TCGCTGATGTGGCCAACTACACCGCCATCTCGGAAAAGCTCGACCCCGAGGAAGTCCACCAGATCATGGACGGGTGTTTCAAGATCCTCATGAATGAGATCCATCGTTATGAAGGAACGATTAACCAGTTTACCGGGGACGGGGTCATGGCGCTCTTTGGTGCGCCGGTGGCCCATGAGGATCACGCCCAGCGTGCTTGCTATGCGGCCCTGTCCATCCAAGAAGCCCTTGGGGAATACGGCGACAAGTTAAGAAAGGACCATAGTGTAAACTTCAAGATGCGGATTGGCCTTAACTCCGGAAACGTGGTTGTGGGCTCCATCGGCGATGATCTTCGGATGGATTACACCGCCATCGGGGATACCACCAACCTGGCCGCCAGGATGGAAAGCATGGCCGAACCCGGCCAGATCATGGTCTCAAAAAACACCCACACCCTGGCAAGGGATTTCTTTGAGTTTGAGTCCCTGGGCAAAGTTGAAGTCAAGGGCAAAGAGGAGCCGCAAGAGGCCTACAGGCTTTTGAAGGCCGGTGAGGTGGAGACCCGGATCGGGGCATCGGCTGCAAGGGGTCTTTCCAAATTCGTGGGCCGGGGTCGGGAGATGGAGACCCTCAAGGAGAGCTTTGAAAAGGCAAGATACGGCTCGGGCCAGGTGATCGGGGTGGTGGGGGAGGCCGGTGTTGGGAAATCGAGGATTCTTCTTGAGCTGAGGAATCTGCTGGCCGAAGAGGACCACACCTACCTGGAAGGGCGATGCCTTCACTATGGCGGCTCCATGGCCTACCTGCCCATTCTGGATATCCTGAGATCCTATTTTGATATCCAAGAGGGAGAGGCGGAAAAGGATATCAAAGGGAAGATCAAGGATAAGATTCTCCGGCTTGATGAGAGGCTCAAGACCGTGTTTCCCCCGTTTCAGGACATCCTGTCACTCAAGGTGGATGACGGGGCCTATCTCCAGGTGGAGCCGGTGGAGAAAAAGAACAGGACTTTCGAAGCCATTCGGAACCTGTTCATTCGAATCAGTGAAAACAGGCCCCTGGTCCTTGCAGTGGAGGATCTTCACTGGATCGACAAGACCTCAGAGGAATTCTTAGGATATCTGATCGACTGGCTGCCCAATGCCCACATCTTGCTGATCCTTCTTTACCGGCCCGAATACACCCATCAATGGGGAAGCAAAACCCATTACAACAAAATCGGTGTGGATCAACTCTCCCACAGCACCAGCGCTGAACTGGTCCAGGCCATTCTTGAAGGCGGGGAGGTGGTGCCGGAACTGAAGGAGCTGATCCTTGGCAGGGCCGGAGGTAACCCTCTGTTTGTGGAGGAGCTCACCCAGAGCTTACTGGAGAACGGCTCCATCCAGAGGAAAGACCTCGAATACACTCTAAGTCGGAACGTATCGGAGATCGAGGTGCCCGATACCCTTCAAGGCATTATCGCTGCCCGCATCGACCGGGTGGAGGAGAGCCTCAAGCGGATCATGCAGGTAGCCTCGGTGATCGGGAGGGAATTTGCCTTTCGCATCCTTCAGACCATTATGGGGATGCGTCAGGAACTCAAGGCCCAACTCCTCAATCTCCAGGGTCTCGAATTCATCTCAGAAAAGCAGCTTTTCCCGGAGCTGGAGTATATCTTCAAACATGCCTTCATCCAGGAGGTGGCCTACAAGAGCCTCCTTCAAAAGAGGCGAAAAGAGCTTCATGAAAGGATAGGAAAGGCCATAGAAGAGATCTATCCAGAGCGGATAGAGGAATATTATGAACTTCTTGCCTATCATTATAGTCACAGCACCGACACGGACAAGGCAATAGAATACCTGGATCGTGCCAGTCAGAAGGCCATCAAGCTCGATGCCTTTGAAGAGGCCATGAAGCTCCTTGATAGCCTTCCCGAGACCCGTGAGAATCGACACCGGAGAATATCTCTCCTGGTGAATCAGGGAGAAGTTTTCTTTCTGCTCGTCAAACATCCGGAATACAATGACCTGTTGACCCAGCACGAAGTCATAGCGGAAAAATTGGATGATCCGAGCCTATTGGGGACCTTTTTTGCTCGTACGGCACACTGCGCGTGGGTTTTCGGGTACACAGAAAAATGGATCCAAACCAGTAGCAAGGCAGTAGAACTGTGCGAGGTTGGGAGGAATGCTGAGGGGGCTGCGCTTGCATACGGGGTATTACAATGGCTTCATGCATGGAATGCAAACTACGACAAAGCTATCGCCTTAAAAGAAGACGTCCTTCAGAATGTAGAACAGAAGTTTAACCTTCGACTGTGTGTATACGCCTTTCTAGGGGCGTCATTTGCATACGATTTTCTTGGTTGCTGGGATCTGGCAATGGAAGAAGGGAAGGCGACGCTGAGACTCGCAGAGGAATACGCAGACAACAGCCTGATCTCTTTTGCAGCCCTTGCTATCTCGAATGGCTATACTTTCAAATGGGACCTGGTTCGGGCCATAGAATATGGGGATCTGGCTCTTCGAAAGTCCACCACACCTGCGGAGACAATTTGGGCGCAGGCCGGGCTTGCATGGGCAGGGTTCCGGGCTGGAAAGATAAACAAAGGCATTGAGACTCTAACCGCACTACTCCGAGTTCTTAGAGCCGGGCGTTATACTTAAATGTTGCGCTAAGGGCTTGCGCAGAAATAACTTCACATTTTCGCATCCCATCTTCGGGT
>CAZXCQ010000443.1:0-2631 GCA_964639275.1 uncultured Desulfobacteraceae bacterium
AAGACCCCCATGCCACACCACTATCGATTGATCCCCTGGTTTTTGAGAAGTTACGTCAAGAGGAACATCTCAAAAAGTGGGGAAAAAGCAAACCGGGACTCACCCCTAAAATCCGACCGCCAAAGGGACACAATGGCACCAAAGCCCTTTACAAAAGCATATTTTTTGTTTAATTATTTGGCGTCTTTGTTTGGCTGTACCCCTTTAGACCGCAGAAAGACAGATATCTACAATGCCGATCTACGAGTATGAACCTTTAGATCCCAAGGCGGGATGCGAAAAATGCCGGAGACGTCTGGAGATCATCCAGAGGATCGATGACCCCCCCCTCACCCTCTGCCCTCACTGTGGCCAGAGGGTGAGAAAGGTCATATCGTGGTGTCGTGCCGCGGTCGTTGAGGGCTCCGAAGAGGATGCAAGGGTCCACAAGAAGATCGCTGAGTACGAAAAGGAGGGAATGTGGAGCCATGCTGCCGAGCTTGCGGACAAGCGCTCGGAGGAGGTAAAGGATAAGGGCTTGAAAATGAGGGCCCTTGAAAATTACAAGAAAGCAGGGTATAGCATCAATTCGCTGGAAAAGCATGCAAAGGATATGTGAATCCTGACCCCGGTTTCAAAGGGCGAAAGTGTGACACTATCTCAAATAAACCGCAATAGGATAAAGGAGGTTTGATTTCATGAGACGGAAAGTGGAAAGGTCATTTCTTTTTTCAACCCTATGTTTGATTCTAACAGCGGTTTTGGTCATCTCTCTCAACTCATTAGCCTTGGGCGAAGAGAAGAAGAAAGACCTCCCGGCGCGCGGGATATCCGTTTCTCCCGAATATACGGGGGTGGTAGTCCCGCAGGAAGAGGGCGTAAACATCGACCTGATCGTAGTCAACCAGGGGAGACAAGACGAGAATATCAATATCGCGGTTACCTCTGTTCCCGAAGGTTGGAAGGCCTGGGTAAAGACCTATAGTTTCGGCGTGACAGGGGTTCACGTGGAAAGTGATAAGACCAAGAACCTCACCTTGCGGGCAGAACCGGGCAAGACCGTAAAGCCCGGCAAATATACCTTTGACATCAAGGGAGAGACACAAGACAAGAAATTCGTCTCAAAGAGCCAGGTAACCATCGAGGTCAAGAAGAAGAAGGAAGAAAAGAAACCCGAGGGGATAAAGCTGGTTACGTCCTATCCGGTCCTCCAGGGACCCACAGATGCCAAGTTTGAATTCTCGCTGGAGGTTGAAAACAAGCTGGACAAGGACACCCTATTCAACCTGATTTCAAAAGGTCCCGAGAACTGGGAGATCAAGTTTAAACCGGCCTACGAAGAAAAATTTATCTCCAGCCTGAGACTAAAGGCCGGCCAGACCCAGACGATGGCGGTCGAGGTAAAGCCCTTCCCGTGGGCAAAACCCGGGGATTATCCCATATCGGTCAAGATCAGTTCGGCTGAAGCCGAGGCCGAGGCGGTCCTCAAGGTCGTGCTCACCGGTACCCACAAACTGGATGCGGGCACTGCAACCGGCCTGCTCTCCCTGAATGCCCTCAAGGGCAAACCGGCCAACATCTCCATCTATGTCAAGAATTCCGGTTCGGCCCTGTTAAGCAATGTGCGCTTTATGTCATTTAAACCGGAGAACTGGAAGGTCGAATTTAACCCGGAAAAGATCGACACCCTAGAGCCCGGGCAACTCAAACAGGTTGAGGTCTCCATCACTCCGACCGAACAGGCACTGGTGGGTGATTATTCTGTTGGTCTCAACGCCGAATCAGGAAGGATATCCAAGACCCTTGAACTGAGGGTAACGGTCAAGGCCTCAACCGCCTGGGGTTGGATAGGTGTTGGTATTATTGTCCTTGTGGTGGCCGGGCTTGTCTTTTTGTTCATTCGATTGGGAAGGCGTTGACATGGAAGCAGACAAGATTATCCAGACCGTAAGTCTCACAAAGAATTATCATCACCTTACGGCGGTAGACAGCCTCAGCTTTGAGGTAAAAGAGGGGGAGATATTCGGGTTTCTGGGTCCAAATGGGGCCGGCAAGACCACGACACTCCTGATGCTCCTGGGGCTCAGCCGGCCATCGGCGGGATACTCAAGGGTCTGCGGGCTCGACCCGGTGAGAAAGGCCAGGGAGGTCAAACATGATGTGGGATACCTTCCCGAGAACGTGGGTTTCTATGGCGATCTGACCGCGGTTGAGAGCCTGGAATATGTGGCCAGTCTCAACGACATTGAAAGGGCTGAGGCCACGGCAAAGATCCGTGAACTGTTGGAGTTGATCGGGCTCTCACGGGACGCACGCAAGAAGGTCGGGGAATTTTCGCGTGGGATGAGACAGCGCCTGGGGATCGCGGAGGTCCTTATCAAGGACCCCAAGGTCCTTTTTCTTGATGAGCCAACGATCGGGCTGGACCCCGACGGAGCCCTCCGGTTGATCAACCTGATTCAATCCCTAAACAGGGACAGAAAGATCACGGTGTTGATCTCTTCTCACAATCTCTACCAGGTACAAAAGATCTCCCACCGGGTCGGAATAATGATAGGCGGGAAGATGGTTGCCGAGGGATCTGTGGAATCTCTGGCAGAGGAAAAGTTCGGGGTGGGTGAAAAGGAATATTCCTTGGAAGAGATCTATATG
>CAZXCQ010000444.1:0-2607 GCA_964639275.1 uncultured Desulfobacteraceae bacterium
CCAACATGGAGGGGAGGATACAGGCCTTCGAAGCCGTGGTCCCCCCCCCCTGGAAACGCAAGGCCTGACTGGGAGGTCCTGGACGATCTGGCTGAAAGGATGGGCTTTGCCAGGCGTTATGGCTCTCTCGAGTCGGTCAGGTCCGAAATATCCGAGACGGTACCCATGTATAAGGAGTTGAGCGGCTGTGGCGCCGAGGCTTGGGTTAAACGGGCGAACAACAGGGCCGTCTTCTCCTTCATGCCTGTGTCACCTAGCCTGTATGACACAGCACTGGAGGAATATCCCCTAATGGCGGTCATGGGGTCGCTCAGATACCACGTGGGGAGTGGTACACGTACCAGTCGGTCGGAACGTATTGCGAAATTGGGGATCTGTGAAGAGGTGCATGTATTTCCCAATGACGGGGTCAAGTTGGGTGTAAAGGATGGGGAAGCGGTTCGCGTGGTCTCTCGGCAAGGGGAAGTTACCAGAAAGGTCAGGTTGGAGAAGGCCCTGAGTGCAGGGCTTGTCTTCCTCCCGGGGGCCTTACATGGAAGTGATACAAGAAACCTGATCCCTTTGAGCCCCATTGAAAGGGCGAACTGGCCGGGGTGGAACACGTGTCCGGTAAGGCTTGAGAAGGTTTAGGCCTTGGGCCTTTTGAGTATCAGGAGAGCAAGAAAATGGATCAAAGAGAGATCGACTGGAAGGGGCTAGGGTCTATCCTAAACCGCCACAGGTCTCGCAAATGGGCCCTAATACCCCTCTTGCAGGAGGTTCAAGAGGCCTTCGGATACATCCCTCCGGCCTCTATCGAACCCATCGCAGAGGCCTTTGGGCTTTTCCCGTCTCAGGTGCAGGGCGTAATCACCTTTTATGCAGGATTTACGCTTGAGCCGAAGGGAAAGTATGTGGTGAAGGTATGCCGGGGCACGGCCTGTCACGTCAAAGGGGGGCAAAGCATCCTGAGGCTTTTGAAAAAGGAATTGGGGCTGCAGGAGGGGGAAACAGACCCCGATTATGACTTCACCTTAGAGACCGTGGCCTGCCTGGGCGCCTGTTTTCTGGCCCCTACCATGATGGTCAACCGGACGTATTTCGGCAGGCTTTCTCCCAACAAGGTCAACAGTGTGCTTGGGCAATATCGAAAGCCTGGCTAATCTCCGGTTTCCGAAGTCTGAAGTCCGATGTCCAAAGTAGGAGGTCTGGAGTCGGAAATGGAAAATCCTAGATCCAAAATGAGACGGGTGGAAGGAGCAGCGCTGGAAGATGGAGAGGTTGGGTTCCGTAGGACAGCTTGAGTGGCTGCGCAACAAGATCCTGGCCCGGATGGACAGGGCCAAGAGCGTTGTTCATGTCTGTATGACCGGATGCCGCGCATATGGTGCGGCCGAGGTGAAAGAGGCCCTTGAAAGGGATATTGAGAGGCAGGGACTTAAAGATCGGGTAGAGGTGCGTGGGACAGGATGTCATGGTTTTTGCGCCAAGGCCCCGGTGATCGCCCTGGAACCCCTTGGGGTCCAATACCAGGGTGTGGAGCCAGAGGATGCGGCGGAGATTGTTGCCCTCACCCTGAAGAATAACCGCCTGATTGACCGCCTTGCTTACCAGGACCCCTCTACCGGCAAGCCCATATATTATCACAGCCAGATCCCCTTCTATGGGAAACAGGAAAGGAGGGTGCTGGCCAACTGCGGCAGGATTGATCCGACCAGGATTGAGCATTATATCGCTTCAGGGGGGTACCAGGCTATTGTCAAGGCCCTTACCCAGATGACAGCGGAGGGGGTGGTTGGGGAGATAAAGGCCGCCAAGTTGAGGGGCAGGGGTGGCGCCGGTTTCTTTACGGGAATTAAGTGGGAGTTCGCCCGGCAGGCAGAAGTTCGCCCCAAATATGTCATATGCAATGCCGATGAGGGCGACCCGGGGGCCTTCATGGATCGTGCCATACTGGAGGGAGACCCCCATGCAGTGATCGAGGGTATGCTCATCGGCGCCTATGCGATGGGGGCAGAATATGGAATCATCTATGTACGAGAGGAATACCCCATTGCAGTGGAGCACATGACCATAGCCGTGGAACAGCTGAGGGAACTGGGGCTGATAGGCGAGAATATCCTGGGAACAGGTTTTTGCTTCGACCTCTCCTTGAAGATGGGGGCCGGGGCCTTTGTGTGTGGGGAGGAGACCGCCCTTATGGCCTCCATTGAAGGAAGGCGCGGTATGCCCCGGGCGAGGCCGCCTTTTCCAGCACAGAGCGGTCTCGATGGGAAACCGACCAATATAAACAACGTGGAGACCTGGGCCAATGTGCCCCTCATCATCAAAAACGGTGCCGGATGGTATTCCCAGGTCGGTACTGAAAAGAGCAAGGGAACCAAGATTTTTTCCCTGGCCGGGAAGGTGAATAATACAGGCCTTGTAGAGGTGCCCATTGGGGTAACCATCAAGGAGGTGGTATTTGACATAGGCGGGGGGATTCCAAAAGGGAGGAAGTTCAAGGCAGTACAGATGGGCGGGCCTTCGGGTGGTTGTGTACCTCCTCAGTATCTAAACCTCCCCATAGACTACGACACGCTCCAGGGCATTGGTGCCATTATGGGCTCGGGCGGTATTGTCGTGATT
>CAZXCQ010000445.1:0-2592 GCA_964639275.1 uncultured Desulfobacteraceae bacterium
AAATGACCTTGTCTTTTAAGTGACTATCCGAACTCATGGCTCGCTTTGCCTCCTTTCTCGTGGGCACTTTTCAGCCCAGCCCGTCGTTGGTTTGAGTCTTAGCCATCCGACTAATTCTTTTTGTCCTCATCGGTCCTGGGCATTGGAATCTTAAAGAACTCCACACCCTCCTCTTTCAAGGTCTTCTCCTCCTCATAGGTCGCTGATCCCCGGATGCTGCGCTTCTCAGCGACCCCGTAATGGATCTTAAGGGCCTCTGCAGCAAATTGGGCACCCACGTCCTCGGAATTCTTCTGAATGTAATCCACCACTTCCTTGGCAAGTCTCTGGTAATCAACAGGATCATGTGCCGGATGGCTCTCTGGGGTCGATTTCTTTACGGCCACCGGTGAAAGGACTTTTCTAATATTGGAATCATCACAAAAGGGGCAACTCACCAGCCCATTGACATTCTGCTCCTCAAAGGCCTCAAAGCTGTCAAACCATCCCTCGAACACATGCCCGTGAGAGCACTCCAAATCAAACACTATCATCTCTATTGTCTTCCTCCATCAGGTGTCTCAAAGTACGCAGGTTCTTCAGGTCCCAGTCAAGCCCCTTTTCATCGACACCCTTTGGCGTCTCAATCAAAAAGGGAAGCCTTTTGAAGTTGGGGTCCCTCAGAAAAAACGACAAGGCCTCTTTCCCTATGAGCCCGTACCCGGGGTGCTCGTGTCTATCTACCCTGGACCCCAGACCTTTTTTGGCGTCATTGATATGCAAGAGCTTTAATTGATCCATGCCCACAGTGCTATCAAAGCGGTTGATCAACTCTGCATAGGCCTTGGGTGCCCTGAAGTCATATCCCGCTGCAAAGATGTGGCAGGTGTCCACGCATACGCCCAATCGTTCCCGAACATCTGTCTGAGCCATTATCTCGGCCAGGTGCTCGAAGCAATATCCAAGGCTGGTTCCCTGTCCGGCGGTGGTCTCGAGAAGAATCCTGACTCTGGAACTGGGCCTGCATTCGTAGATCCTGTTGAGCGCGCCTGAGACCCACCTGAGACCCGTGTCTTCCCCGGCACCCCTGTGAGAGCCGGGATGCATGACCAGAAACGGTATCGCGAGGGCCTCGGCCCTTCTTATCTCCTCCAGAAGGGCGTTAAACGACCTCTCTCTGAGATCCCGACGGGGAGAGGCCAGATTGATCAAATAACTATCATGGGCCGCCACTGCCTCGATGGCGGTTTCCTCCCTGGCCCTATGGAAGGCATCGATCTGTCCTGCAGACAAGGGCTCGGAATTCCATCGGTTCGCATTTCGGGTGAATATCTGGATTACCTTACATCCCGCTTCTCTTCCCCTGAAAAAGGCCCGATCCAGGCCGCCGGCAATGGAGGTATGGGCGCCTAGGAGCGGCATATCACCTTTCGGCATAAAGGACGGCCAGGATCTTTGTTCCTTTATCACCGTGGCATTTTACCAAGTGGGGAACCGTTGAATCGTAGTATATGGCGTCCCCGGGTTCAAGCAGATGAATCTCCTCTTCGAGGCGGACTTCCATGGTGCCATCCAGCACATAGATAAACTCTTGCCCGTCATGGGCCGACCTCTCTTGATCCGTATCTGATGGGTGGAGCGTCACCAGAAAAGGCTCCATGTGCCTGTCTTTTTTATGGGGGGCCAGCGATTCGTATTCATACCCGTAATGCTTGCCCTTTTTTGAGTCATATCGGGAGACCACTTTCCTGTCATCCCTGCGAACAATCGTAAAGGGCCGGTCTTCTTCGCCGGAGATAAAATAACCCATTTTCATCTCCAGGGCCTTGGCCAACTTTATCACCATGCCCAGGGGAGGAGCCACAGTGCCGTTTTCGATCTGCTCCAGGAGCGAGACATCGATATCGGTCCTCCGGGAGATATCCCCTAAATCCAGACCCCGCCTTTCCCTGACGCCTTTGACACGCTCCCCCACATTTGCCTGAATATCCTCTCGAATGGCTTCACGGCCAATGCTGTCGCTGGGTTCCTTTTTTTCTCGGCCCCTGGCAAAGTGGCTGCTTACGTCACTCAAAAAATCTTCATAGGCATCTCGTCCCATTGTCTTGTCCTTTTTCCCTGTTCCAGAGACTGGCGCATCCTCTCCTGCCCCAATATCTCTCAAATGGCATCCCCATTTCACTCGCAAGGGTCTTTCATGTCTATCATCTTGTGACACTTGGGGTCAAGGTCTGGATATCGGGGGCCGCATTAGGTTTCGAGCACAAAGATTATCTCCATCCTCACTCGGTACTCCTTGATCTCGCCGTCTTCGACCGAAACCCTTTGTTCAATGATCCTCAGCCCCGTAATCCCTCTTAGTGTGCGGTTCGCCCTGTCAAAGCCCACCTTTATGGCGTCATCAAAACTGATGGGAGAGGCACCTATGATCTCTGAGACCCTCGCTACACGTTCCATCGTGACCTCCTTGTTGAAGCCCTACCCCCAAACTTCTCAAAAACCCGGGGACAAATCGATTCTGGTGTGGCATGGGGGTCTTTTTTTCTTCCACATGCCCTCATATGACATGGCCTAGCGGCCGTCACAAAATGGCGTATCGGAAAACAACCCGAT
>CAZXCQ010000446.1:0-2514 GCA_964639275.1 uncultured Desulfobacteraceae bacterium
TCGAGCTGGTGGTTGCATCCGTGACCCGGGAGAGCTACTTTATCGGCATGCCCCGTAGCCGGATAGTCGTCTATGACCTCAAATAGCCCCTCGGCAATGTCAGATTCCAGGAGGACCCTCCCGCCCCGCCTCACAACCCGTCACTCCTACGCAGGTGAAAGGGGGGCATTGGTGTCCCCTTACATATATTCCTGCCTCAATCTCCCAGCTATCAACTGTATTGAGTTGGAGATCACGTCTCTTTCACTGTTGTCTTTTACCAAAAAATGTGCCAAACATACCCAGGGATGTAATGCCGATTCGCTGTTGGGATTTCGTAGCACCTTTCCTTAAAGGCCTCATTTCCATGCCAAGAATGACGTTCTAGGCCCAAAAAGCGGGCAGTTTTCGTGTTATTGCTTCAGTATTTCAGGCAGTTGTCTTGGTCCCAATACCAAAAGACCCAGAGAAGGATGTCATGTGCTCGTTCCAATCTGGTCCACCGAGACCCTGGGGTATTGTGGGGATGTTACATCCAGCTCATCGAAGTTGAGCAGGTCTCTAAAGATTTGAAGCAGGATCTGGCAGTAAGGGCGGACTATCACGTGGCCGATAACCGCATGGATGCTATAACACGGAGTGGGAGCGGATGTCGAGATGGGAGCTTGGTCCATGAGGCAAGGGGGGACATCCATAATTTATTAAATGACGAGATTGGTGAGCGGATTGAAACAAAAACTAGGCGCAAGGCGTTGGGCTTTAGGTGTTAGGATTGATGATTGTTGCCCCAGAGAAACGAAAGGCAAAAAGGTTTCACGGGGTGATATTAGCGGCTGGCGATTGGGTTGTAAGGAGAAGGAGGGGGTCGGGGAGAAGGATAAGATTGACAATGGCGGGTGTGGGGCATACAAATAGCAGGCTTAATGGAGGGAGCATTGAGATTAGATCGAGGCCAAATTGAGGTTGTGGATGATGCTATGACAGAGGTTTTGAGAGCTAAAACGCCGGCAGAAAGAATCCGGATTGGCTTCAACATCTGGGAATCGGTGCGCAACATGTTGAGAGCGCACCTCAAGAAAACCCGGCCTCAATGGAGTGAGGAGAGGCTGAATCGGGAAGTTGCTGGGAGGCTTTCGCATGGGGTCGTTTGAGCTGCTCAAAGAGATCTGGCGATAAGGTGTGGCTTTTATGGATACAAGGCAGGACAAAAAATGGATAATAGGTGAACAACTGCTCCTTTTTCAGGATCAGGACATGCTGTTTAACCGTGGCGTGTTGGAATTGGCCAGGTTGAATCTTGAGGCGGCAAGAGCCGCATTTGATCGCTACGAGGAATTGTATCATGATGGGGATGCCATTGACCCGCAGAGAAAGCTCACTGATTTCTTGATAGAAAGCTTCTCCGGTGTCCCTGACTCATGCCCTGAAAAGCCAGCACACATATACGGGGTATGGACCTCATTCAAAACCTATGTGGAGTCAGGGCATTCTTTGGGTTCGACTCTCTTGACCGAGATGAAATACTCATTTTTCAAAAAGATACGAGAGGCGATCGAGGAATGCAGTCTAACGGATCCTTTCTATATTGCTGATGAGATACCGGTCGGCTATGTGTATATACAGCTCAAAGAATACAGCCTGGCGATCCAATCACTTCAGGCCTGCATCCGCGCAACCCCGGATAACGCGGCGATCCATGGTTATTTAGGGGATGCCTATATATTGCGGGGAGAGATGGGAGACACTGCCGCTGCAAGGCAGTGTCTTTTGGAGGCAAGCTTAATTGACCCCCTTGGCATTGACTGGCCCCATATAAAGGACGCAGCCCTTCTGGAATTGAAAGATCAGATTATTGAAGAACATGACCTTGAGGAGCCTTTGGCCCTTGAATGGCTTCCAAGTTATGCATATGTAACAGGGATATTTGAACCCAAGACTATTAAGCCCAATGAAGGACTTGGGGAATTCGTGGACGAGTATCTCAACATAAAAAGGGCATACGAGAGAGAACAGACGGCTGGCTTAAAGGCCAGGCTTTTTCTTAGATCCATGATCCTTTGTGATAACGAGGATTCTCTAAGATATATCAAGGGCATAGATTTCATGGATATTCGAAGGGTAATGAAGGATGTAAATCCCGAGCTGTTCAGAACATATCTTGACTTCGTTGAAAGAAGAAATCGCTCAAGAGTTAAGTGGTGCTGGGGTTTACATACTTTGAGTATGTGTGAATGAGTGAATGACGCCCCCTCTTTATCCCCTCTTTATTAAGAATGTATTGTAAAACGATCGTAACCCTTCTCCTGGCCATCTTCATTTGCTTGATTTTTCAGGAGGCACCGGTTTGTCAGAGAAGGGGATCAATCTTTGCGGAAATATCAACAGACAAGACGCCCTCTGGAATGAAAATGGCCGGGCAAAAGGCCGACAATGAACCTAAGGGAAGTCCCGGCCCCATCACCCTATTCATGTGCGGTGACGTCATGACCGGGAGGGGCATTGACCAGGTCTTACCTCACCCCAGCGACCCTCGTA
>CAZXCQ010000447.1:0-2450 GCA_964639275.1 uncultured Desulfobacteraceae bacterium
CTGGAGGCGGCAGAACTGGCCAAAGATGCGAAAGCCGAGGGGGCCAGTGGTCTTCTGATCTTTCCGCCTTCGCTTTTTATGTGGGGTGCACAGCTTCGACCGGAGATGGTATATCGTCATTTTGCGGTCATTGCCGATGCGGTTGATCTGCCGATGGTCGTCTTCCAGTATCCCCCAAACCTGGGACTGGGGTACGAATCAGAGACCCTCGTGAGGCTGGCAGAAATCCCGCAGGTCGTGGCGGTCAAGGAATGGAGCAACGACATCGTAGCCTTTGAGAATAATCTCCGCGCTATCCGGGCGTCGGGTCGGCCCATATCTATCCTGTCGAGTTTTACCATGTCTCTCTTTGCCAGTTTTGTGCTGGGAGCAGACGGTACGATTTCCGGTATGGGCAGCGTGGCCGCCGATCTTCAGGCAGCGCTTTTTGATGCTGTTCAACGGAGCGATCTGGCCAGGGCTCGAAAGATAAATGACCGTCTTGAGCCGCTGGTTCGCGTATTTTATTCCCAGCCGTTTGTGGATATGCATAACCGGATGAAAGAGGCGCTTGCGATCTTGGGTCGTATCAGCATGGCGATTGTTCGTCCGCCACTCCAGCCCATTGGCGAGAATGAGCGAGAGCGAATCCGCAGGTCTCTGGAGTTGGCCGGCCTTTTGAACCCCGGGGGTGCCAATACCGGAGATTAAGGATGGGGTCGGTGGCCGGGGTAGGTCTATGGACCGTGGCGTATGATGGGGTCGTTTACAAAGACACAGGACCACTCTACTATCGAGAAAGGGTCTCCCGGAAGAGCAGCGCTATTACCATTGATATCATTGCGCTCACCAGGCAGATCAAAAAAATGCCCTGGTAACTGGTTACTGGATACACACCGCCTGCCTTGGCACCTGCCGATAATACCGCTCCAAAAATGACTTGATAAAACGGCCCACCCAAAAAGGGAAAGAGATTTACAAGACCCACGGCAGTTCCGGCAACCCCGGGCGGGAAGAGTTCCTTGGTGTAGGCCACAATAACGGGCGCAAGGGCTGTGGTAGAGAGGCATAGTGAGAAAAAGAGGACATATAGCAGGACATGGGGAAGCCTATCGGTAAATAGATAGAATGCGCCGCAGACCATGATCAGGAGGAGGTTGGCGCCGACAAGAACGGGTCTTCTCCCGAAATAGTCTGACATAATCCCCAAGAAGGGACTTCCAATGACGAGCCCGACTGCGGACATGGACAGGACGGCGCCCGCTGATGTCTTGCTCAGACCATAGGTGTGTATCAGAAAAGGACCACCCCACAGCCCTGCCAACGAAAAGAAGATCCCGACAACAAAGAAAGACCAGACAGCTATGGGCCAGAAACGCTTTTCAATGATGACCAATTTTAGTCCCTTCAGGAGGCCCATATTCGGGGTGGCGCGGTCTTTTGGGGAGGAAACAACGGCGGCGGCAGGCCAACCTTTGTCCGATGGCCGGTCAGAGACGAATTTGAAAACCAGGGAGGCCATAACCAGGCTCAATACACCCACGGCCACGAAGGTCATTCTCCAGCCTATCAGATCACTCACCCAGGCCAGGGGAGCGGTTGAGAGGAGGAGTCCAACACCCCCCATAGCCATAAAGATCCCGCCCATAACGGCAAACTTGCGGGGTTCAAACCACTCGGTCAATAATTTGAAGTTGGAGACAAAAACGGTTGAGACACCGATCCCCACCAGTACACGGCCCAGTATAGCCAATCCCAGAATTGAAGTCAGACCCATCATGACGGAGCCCAGAGCTGCCAGGATCATAAAGCTAGAAACGGTCTTGCGGGCACCCCAGGAGTCGACCAAGAGCCCGGTTGGCAGTTGCATGATTGCGTAGGGGTAAAAGTAGGCCGAACTCAGCAAACCCAGGAGGGTGCCGCTGACTCTAAAGTAGTTCTGAATGTCAACGGCAATAACGGCCGGACACGTCCGGTGAAAGTAGACCATTACATAAGTCAAGGCCATGATCGCAAAGACAATATATCGATAAGATCTGGCTTTTCGGATTTCCGAACCGATTTTCATTTCATCATCCATGGCCTATCACCAAACTCTCCTTTTTCCGAACGGAGCTTTTCCGTTCGACTAGTTTTCTGCCGCCCACCTCGTTGCCCGCGATCATGGCGTGGACGCGAGCACCGTTGACCATGTTCTGGTTTACCACTTCGTGTATTCCCCAGGCGATCCCCTTGATATTTGCCCGGCAATTTGGCCTCCCTTGGTTTGGGTTGTTTCCAGGACCGGGGTTCTAAAACCGGTTGACTCCATTTAGCAGATTTGGGGACAAAATATAAGCCCCCATTGTCAGAAAAAATCGTAGCGCCTTGGAAAAATTCCTGTTATTGCAGTGCTAATACGTGGGAAATCCCATACATCCCGTATTCCGGAAAGGAGATTTGTAACATATTGAAATAGCAATATGTTTCCA
>CAZXCQ010000448.1:0-2432 GCA_964639275.1 uncultured Desulfobacteraceae bacterium
CATAATCTCTATGTCGTATCCGACGAAATCTATGAGAAGTTCGTATATGATGGTCACACGCACTGTAGTATGGCCAGCATCCCGGAAATGCGCGATCGGACACTAACGATCAACGGTTACTCCAAAGGATGGGCCATGACAGGATGGAGGATCGGATACGGCGCGGGGAATAGATCGCTGATTGAGACAATGACCACCATGCAGCAGCATTCGGTCACATGTACATGCGCCTTCACGCAAAGGGCCGCGTTAACAGCCCTGACAAGGTCTCAAGAATTCGTAAGGAAGCTGGTGGTTGATTGCCAGGCCAAGCGAGATCTGGTGGTTGAGACCTTAAACAAGATACCCGGGATCTCTTGCCAGAGCCCCTGGGGCGCCTTTTACGCCTTTGCCAACATCATGAAGACAGGAGAGATGGATGAAGCGGTCTCCCACCGGCTTCTTGAAAAGACGGGTGTGATTACCTTGCCAGGTTCGACATTTGGGCCAGCGGGCAGAGGATATTTGAGGTTCTCGTATGCACTGCCCAGGGAGCAAGTGGAAGAGGGCATGAGGCGGACCCGGGAAACGCTGACGAAGGACTAAGACCTTGACCGGGGCTCCTGAAGCGCAAAAGGGGCCTTAGGCGGCGGAGCGGCCAATGGAGATACAAGCGGAACGACAGGCTGATGTCGTCATCATCGGCGGGGGCATTACCGGGGCGGCAATCGCAAGGGCATTGTCGCGCTTCACGCTGGAGACGGTCCTGGTGGAGAGGGCTGGAGAACTCGCCGCCGGCCAGAGCAAGGTGACCCTGGGTAACATTTACACTGGTCTAAATATGGTCGGCTCGATGGTGTTAAAAAGCGTTCTGTTGGCCCCCGGCACGCCCCTCAAGGGGCTTTACAAGCCAGCCACACTCCTGGAGCGTTGGAGCGAGCAGGGATTCAAGGATTGGCCTCCGGTTCTCGACGAACTGGGTGTCAGGTACAATTACCAACCGCTGCTCATTGTAGCAATCACTGAGGATCAGATAAAAGATCTCAGGAAGTACGTGACACTGGGCCGGGCGATTGGGGGTATTTTTGCCGACTTCAGAGAGATGAACAGACAGGAGATCTTAGACCTGGAGCCCAATGTAAACAAAAACATCGTCTGCGGCCTTTATGCCGCCGATCACATCATTGACATCTTTCCTCCCCAGGTGGTCTTGGCCCTCGCCGAGAATGCATCCAGAAACGGCACGAAGATCCTGCTTGACGCTGAGGTTACCGGGGTTGCACAGGAGGGGGACTACCAGGTAGTGGAAACAACCCGGGGCCGCATCCGGACCCGTTTTATTGTAAACGCAGCGGGTGGATGGGCCGACAGGATCGCGGACATGGGGGGAGGCCGCGACTGGAGTCTTCAGTTTAAGAAGACCCTCCTGATGATTTTGGACAGGCGCCTAAGGGGGGTTCTCAAAGGTATGGTTCGCCTACCCAACAAACCGGGGCTTTTGCAGGTAGTCCAGCGCCGCGACGATAATATCTTAATCGAGTGCGGAACATACGACGCCACAGACAGACCGGATGATACAGGTACCCTACGTGAAGACGTCGACAAGGCCATGGCGATGGCAAAAATGATCGTTCCACCCCTTTCAGAGCGTGACATCATAAGCACCTTTACGGGGGTGCGCGTGTTTAACACGCGCGACGTGGAAGATCATATTGTCGAGTTTTCGCCGGGAAATCCCCGGTTCTTGAATGTAGTCATTCGACTGCCCGGCATCATCGGAGCCCTACCGATGTCGCGGCAAGTGGTTAGGATGCTGGCAGACGCGGGCCTGGAGATGAATAAGAAAGTCACCTTCAACCCATCCCGGAGCGCCATTCCCAGGGTGCGGCAATTGAGTCAGGGCCAGCGTAACGCGCTTATCGCTCATGACCCCAGATACGGGCATGTGATGTGCCGGTGCGAAACAGTAACAGAGGGGGAAATCGAGGAGGCCATAAGGAGGGGGGCTGCGACCCTTGATGGAGTCAAATTCCGAACAAGGGCTATGATGGGAACGTGTCAAGGCAATTTCTGCGGCCCCGGAATCGCGTCGTTTTTGTCAAGAGCGTTGGGGCAGCCTCTCGATCGTATCACCAAGAAGGGATCGGAATCCGGGTATGTCAGCGGCAAAGGGCGAAAACGCCGGGAGATCGCCGAGCCAGTTGGACGCAACGGACAGAGCGCTGCCTCGCGGCAGGGAAATCCTTTCTAGTAGGGTTGTGGGCGAAGCGATGAGTCGAGGAAGAAACCAGAAATCGAGGCGTTTGGACGTGGCGGTTGTCGGGGGTGGTCCGGCGGGCATCTCGGCCTGTTTGGAGCTTTCAAGGCTTGCAGACCTGCGGATCGCCCTTTTTGAAGCTGATTCAAGGCTTGGGGGCTTACCCCGAACAAGCCATCTCCGTTTCTTTGGATTT
>CAZXCQ010000449.1:0-2379 GCA_964639275.1 uncultured Desulfobacteraceae bacterium
CTATCCTGTGCCATGCGCCAGCCCTGAGCCCCCTATCCAGTATGAATCATCATCCATTTGCATAAATATCCCTCAGGATCTCCCCGGCCCCGGCGTCGAGCAGTCTTCTGGCTAGCATAATGCCCGTCGCTTCAGGGTCGTGGCTATGGCCCGTGACTTTATCCTTAAAGAGCCTCGTCCCATCCAGATCGGCCACCAGCCCTTCCAGGTGGAGTCTGTCTCCGTTTAATTGACCCAAGGCCGCGATCGGGACCTGACATCCCCCTTCCAGCTCTCTTAGAAATGCCCGTTCGGCCCTGACGATGATCTCGGTTGGCCGATGATTCAGAAATCTCAGCAGATCCATGGTCGCTTTGTCGTCCCGTCTCACCTCCAAACCCAGGGCCCCCTGACCGATGGCCGGCAGGAGCTCCCTGGATGAAATCCTCTGGGTTATTCGTGAGGCGAGCCCGAGACGCTTTAAACCCGCCGTGGCCAGGATGACCGCCTGAACCTCCCCCGATTCCATCTTGAAAAGACGTGTGTCAACGTTTCCTCTCAGGGGCACCGGCTCGAGATCAGGGCGAAGATGAAGGAGCTGTGCCTTTCTTCTCAGGCTGCCGGTACCGACCCTCGAACGCCGGGGGAGTCTATCCAGGGGTTGACCATCCCTGGAAACAAGGGCATCATGGGGATCTCCCCTTTCCGGAAAGGTGGCGATGGTGAGGGGCCCCGGGAGTTCGGCAGGGACGTCCTTCATGCTGTGGACAGCCACATCAACACGGTTTTCAATAAGGGCATCTTCGATCTCCTTGACGAACAGACCCTTTCCCCCGATCTTGCTCAATGGCGAATCAGTGATCTTGTCGCCGGTCGTCTTGATCCTTACCAGTTCAACCTGGATATGGGGATGTTCCTTCTCAATCTTTTCCCTGACCCACTGGCTCTGTGCCACGGCCAATCGGCTACCCCTGGTGCCAATCTTCAGAATCATGACCGCCTATCTGTCCACGAACTTTAACAAAAACCTGGCCACCTCAAGGTCATGGGGGGTGGTCACCTTGATATTCCTCTCAGAGCCCTCAACCACCCTGACCGGGATCCCCATTCTCTCTATCAGGAGTGCGTCATCCGATGCCTCCTCCCAGCCCATGCGAAGCGCCTCTTGGTGTGCCCCCAGGATATCCTCATATCGAAAGATCTGAGGGGTCTGCACCAGCCATACCCGCTTGCGGTCGTATGTCTTTATCACCTCTCGGTGGTTGCCGATCTCCTTGACCGTCTCTTTGACAGGGACTCCGGTGATGACCGCACGATGGGTCCTGGCGGCTGCAACAACGCGCCCGATGAATGCCACGTCAATCACCGGACGAACCCCGTCATGTATCAGGACCCTTTCATACTCCCCGGCGGTGGCCTCAAGACCCAACCTCACCGAGTCCTGGCGCCTCTTTCCGCCCGGCACCACTCTTCTGACCTTGTCCAGTCCAAACCTTTCGACGATCTCATGACGACAGAAATCCACATCTGATTGAGGTACAACCAGGATGATTGCCCCTATCTCAGGACAGGACTGAAACGGTTCAAGCGTCACGGCCAGGAGCGGGACCCCATCAAGGTCCAGGAACTGTTTGGCCCGATCGCTCCCCATACGGGCCCCTGACCCGGCAGATGGGATAATGGCCACTATTTGGGGGGGATGCATGTCGCCTGCCTTTTTTGGGTCTGTCTGAGGCATTGCAAAACAAAAGCAGGCCCCCCGGTGAAAAAACTCCCGGAGACCTGCTCAAGGGCGGAAGATGTCTTAGGCCTGAGCCACTTTCCTCGTCAGTTTCTTGAGTCGGTTGATACGACGGCGCAGCCTGCGGATCTTTGTCCGATCCATTTCCTCTCGCGCCTTCTCTTTTTCCCCTCTGAGCTCTGTAATCTTTTTTTTCAATCCCTTTGCATCCAGCGGCCCTCGGGCCTTCTTCTTTGCTACCCTTTTTACAGGCCCTTCCTCTTTGATTCCTCTGTGTTTCTTGATGGCAGCCAGCAACTCCTCTTTTTTCATGGCGTGGACCCCGTCAACTCCCGGGATTTCTATGGCTATTTCCCTGAGTTCTTTGGCTGTCATCCTATTCAAGGGCTTTTCTTCTTGCTTCTCTTCTACCTGTCCTTCCTTTTTGGTCTCTTCTTCCATGGGGTGTCCTTTCAATCCATTCCTGCTATTGAAAATTTGGCAACTTCCCAAAACCCCCTCTTGCCTTTTGGCTAATCCGTATCAATTTAGGTTTTTCAAAATCGGCGCTTGGACAGGGCAATGGGGCTTCGGAATCCCCATTGCCCGGCTTTCACAAAGCAAAACTGTAACCGTTCACGGGTTCAAAGGTTCAGAGGTTCAAGGTTCCATTCTTGCCC
>CAZXCQ010000450.1:0-2309 GCA_964639275.1 uncultured Desulfobacteraceae bacterium
ATCGGGATTTATCATGGTCGGCCATTGAACAGAGGGCGGAGGATGTCTGCGGCATGTCAAGGAATAGGGTCTAAGATGACCATAAAAAGGATTGAGTCACTTGCAGATCAGCAGTACGGGATAGCGCTGTCCGAATTCATTAGGCAAAAGGTCGAGGTGGAAACCCTCTATGACTATGAAATTGCCTCTTGCCTGGGCGTATCAGTCAGTTCTATCGGAAGGTTTAGAAGACGCTATGGAATTCCCAAGGCAGACGCGTTTTCAAGGCGCTTTGAGCGCACTCACGGAAAGGGCGCGATTGAAACATTTAAAAAGATCATAGGGGACAAGGACAAGTCTCTGGCCGATGTGGCCAGGCATTTTCAATTCTCCCGGGAAAACGCCAGAAGGGTCTATGAGAAGATTTATGGTTATCCCTATACGAAGGCGCACAAAGAAAAGCTGTCGGAGAAGAGGAAGAAAAGGCTTGCAGGCAAGCGGCAGAAATCCATAAGGTTAGGGGAGCTTATAAACATCAAAGATAAGATGAATTCCATGGGAATCGACGCCCGTATTACAAACAGCGGCCGGCGGTACATCATGTTAACAAACGGGTATAGGCTTGCGCTGACGGTTGCGGCATCACCGGTGATGGTTGGCAAGAGGCAATATTTCCGGTTCAACAATTCGAAATACACCCACAGAGATTTTGATTTCTTGATCTGTCTCTGCAAGAGCAAGAGGGAGGATGTCCATTTTGTCATCCCCAACAAGGCCATGCCACCGGGGTGCATCGTCTCTCTATCGCCCCATGCAACGGGGGAGCAGAGCAAATATACACGGTTCCGGGAGGCATGGCATCTCCTTGGGGACCATGACTAAAGCCCCCTGGGTCAACCCCATCCTGGATCTGACCAGCACGCAACCTCTCGGTTGAGACCCACCACCCCTTATATTTCTGTCTTGCTCTCCTTTTCCATAAAACAGGCCAGAGGTTTTCCCATTTCAATGGCCTCATAGCACTTGTTGCACGAAATACATTTTGGTCTTCGGCGGTTTCCTTTTTCCCACTCCTTGATCAGCCCGGGTTCTTTTATAAGGGGGCGACAAAGCGACACAAAATCCGCTTCCCCTTTTTGGATGATCTCTTCCATGAGTTCAAAGGTTCTTAACCCGCCCACCATCATCACCGGGACATCCACTTTCTTTTTGATCTCCCTGCACCAATCACGAAAATAGGCCTCACGCTCCAGGGAAAGGATATTTGCCCGCTGTTCGGTACCTTCCCATCTCTCGCCTCTCAGCCCCTGGCTGATTTCCAGGGCATCAAATCCCCACCTGGTCATAGATTGGGCCGCACGGATGCCATCGCCGAGATCTAGACCGCCTGAAACCTCGTCCTTAACCCCGATCTTTATCAGAACCGGGAAGTCTTCGCCGACTTTTCTTCTGATATCCTCGTAGACCTCCCGGTGGAAGCGAAGCCGGTCTTCCAGTTCGCCTCCCCAACCGTCGTCGCGACGGTTGGTATAGGGGGAGAGAAACTGGCTCAGGAGGTAACCATGGGCTCCGTGAACTTGTACGGCGTCAAATCCCGCTTCCCTTGCCCTCTTGGCGGCACTCCCGTATGCCCGAATGACCTCCCGTATCTCTTGCTCTGTCATGGGACGATAATCCCCTGAAAAATTCGGGTCCCCCTTGATAAAGGAGGGGGCGATGGCCTGTTTCCTTTTATAGTTGAAATAGCCTGACGCGGCTCTTCCACCATGAAACAGCTGAACAGCAATTTTGGCCCCTTTATCATGGACAACATTGGTCAATCTCTTCAATCCCGGAATAAATTCGTCATCGGCAATGGAGTTTTGAAACGGTGAAATCTTGCCCGTGTAGTGGACATACATTATACCTGAGATGATAAGACCCACTCCTCCATCGGCCAGTTTTGAAAAGAGCCCGATCTGTTTCTCAGACACCTGACCGGTTCTTTCGGAACAGCCATCATAAGTGGCTGACCTGACAATACGGTTTCGAAGTTCCAAATCCTTTATCCGTGTGGCCTCAAATAGCAAACTCATGATGAACTCTCCTACTGCCTCTATACGACTGAGGAGGTCGGTTTCAAATCAACTTTACCAGAGGGAGGCAAACGATTAAAGCCGTCTTATCTCAAGACAGGCAGGGTTCGATATCTCCGGAATTTTTCCTTATAGCACGAAATGGGCACTGATGAAGATATTTGACGATAAGAAAGACAGCAGCCCCTTGGGCTTTCCCCAAAAAAGCCGCTCTCCGGTTGCAATGGCGGCTTTTCGGACCTGTGCGGCTAAATT
>CAZXCQ010000451.1:0-2270 GCA_964639275.1 uncultured Desulfobacteraceae bacterium
TTGAGATTGTGTCTTAATGTCCGTTTCACTCTGGCGCTGTAAGAGGAGGAAGAATGCATGATGCTGATGACCCGACTCAGACCCCTGGATGAAATGCTTGGTCATCTCGGAGGCCCTGATTCATTGCTACTCTTGGCCTGCAACGGGTGTGAGGAGAGTTTTGGAAACGCCAACCCTGAACGTCTGATCTATCTGAAGGGCGAAATCGAAAAGCGAGGCCATTCTGTCGCTGACATATTGACGGTTGATTTCCTCTGTGAGGAGCTCCTGGTCAGGCACTGGCTGGCTGTTGCTGAATCTAAAGGAGACTTCAACGCCATAGTGGTTGTCTCCTGCGGCATCGGTGCCCAGGTGGTATCCAGAGAGAGCCTTCTCCCGGCATACCCGGCATGTGATACCGTTACCATGGGCAGCAGGGTCGGACAGGCCTGGGGCAAGGAGGGCTGCAAAGAGTGCGGTCAGTGCATCCTTCCCTACACCGGGGGCATTTGTCCCCTGACCGTTTGCAGTAAAGGCCTCCTCAATGGGCCTTGCGGCGGGAGCCAGGACGGCCGGTGTGAGGTCTTTTCCGAAACCAGAGAGTGTGGGTGGCTCAAGATCTACGAGCGACTGGAAGCCGTTGATCAAAAGGACCTCCTCCTCGGAGGACCTCTGATAAAGGACCATTCCCTGTCTGAACCCCCCGAAGAATTGATATCGCTCAGAAACCAGATCCTGGAAAAGGGAGGGCAGACCTTATGACTATCACAGAAATATTTGACCGGAAGCCTTTTGTTGTGACATACGAACTTACGCCGCCAAAAGGTGTCAACTTTGCTGATGCCCTGGAGGTGGCACAAGATATGTCGCAGTTGGTAGATGCAATCAATGTCACCGATGGACAACGTGCGGTCATGAGGATGGGGTCGTTGCCTCTTTGCCATTTTTTGTTGGACAAGGGGATCGAACCGGTATTTCAGCTGACCTGCAGGGATCGTAACCGAATCGGGCTGCAGTCCGAATTGCTTAACGCCTTCTGCCTGGGCATCAGAAATGTCTTGTGTCTGACGGGTGACCATGTGGCGCTGGGTGACCATCCGGATGCCAAGCAGGTCTTTGACCTGGACTCGGTTTCTCTTCTCTGGGCCGTCCAGAGACTGAATGAAGGATTGGATATGCGGGGAAACAGGCTCAAGGGTCAGACCGCCCTTTGTGCCGGGGCCGTGGTTAATCCATACGCCTCCCCGGTAGAACCCCAGCTCCTGAAGATGAAGCGAAAGATACGGGCAGGCGCCCGTTTCTTCCAGACGCAGGGTCTGTTTGAAGTCTCCGCGCTTGCGCCTTTTGCCAACCTGGCGCGTGACATGAAGGTTCCTCTCTTGATGGGGGTACTGTTTCTAAAGACCGCCAGAGAGGCCCGATTTTTTAACGAGCGGGTTTCCGGCCTGCGGGTTCCCGCGGAGGTGATAACCGCGTTGGAACGATCAAAAGACCCGGTAAGGACCGCTATTGACATAGCGGCCAAAATGATCTCTGAGGCCAAAGGGCTTTGTCAGGGAGTCCATATGATGAATGTGGGTGAAGCGGGTCTATTACAAAAAATCCTTGATAAGGCGTAACACTTTAGCCCTTTGAAACCCGGGGAATGGGGATTCCGAACCCCCATTCCCCTGTGTAAGCTCCAATTTTGAAGAAAGCTAGGTTGATCGATTCATAAACTCGATGACGAATTTATTTACTCAGGACTTAGTGCTGAGTGAGCGATTATACCCCTTTGAAAGACTAAAATACGTTACCGTATTTGCGAATCGAAGCACTAAGTTGATACGATAAGGCGGGAATAGGGAAATAGGGTTATGAAAAAAGAAAGACATTGGGGTGAAAAGGCATGACCAAAGAAAATAGACTCGTATCGGTTGTCAGATGTCAACATCCTGGACAAGGGGCAATCAAGGCGGTTTCGCTTCTGGAGACAGAAGGTGATTTTCAACCCCCTCCTGGCGTCGTTTTTATCAAACCCAATATTGTCGTCTCTATCCCTTTTGACCAATCCCCGGCGGAACTCACCCACCCAGGTCTCGTATCGGCCATGGTACGGTATTTTTACGAGTGCGGGGCTCGAAAGGTCATCGTGGGTGAGCGCCCTGCCTGGGGTGGCTCTTGCCATGATGCCTACCGGGTTTCAGGGATGGGTCAGGCAATAAGGGAAAGCGGGGGAGAATTGTGTGATCTTGACAATGATCCGGAGGTCTGGGTACCGGTAGACGGTCATGTCTTCAGGGAGATACGGC
>CAZXCQ010000452.1:0-2237 GCA_964639275.1 uncultured Desulfobacteraceae bacterium
TAACCTGAAAATTGGCAGCACATTGGCAAGCATGTGGCAAAGCCAGCAGGTTTTACGAGGACTTCGGGGTTTCAATTCTGTCCTTGTCCCTAACCCTGAACGGTGAACCCTGAACCTGTGAACGGTTACAAGAGAGGGAGAGAGGAGAAAACGGTCTCAACATAGGCAGACAACGAAAACTTGTGGGAGGAGGATCGTCATGAAGAGGAGAAGAAGTTTCGGGTTAGACAATGCATCGATGCCATTGATTACCATTGCCGTAATCATGGCCTTGATCCTGGTTCCATCCGCTGTCCTGGGGGGCCAGGCCCAGGTCCTGACCGGACTCAAAAGCCCCACATCATCCCAGGAGGATGCCAGGTCAAAGACCCTGCGCGCCATGTTAAAGGGTTTCACAGAACGACCCGAGGTGCCAGGGGCAGCCATGCTCCTGGCCCAGGACGACCGCGTGGTTTTTATGGAGGGTCACGGATGGGCCAACGTGAAAACCAAAAAACCGTTTACCGTTGACACCATGGTTCTATCTGCCTCGGTGACCAAGCCCTTGTCGGCCACCTGTGTCATGACGATGGTGCAAGAGGGCAAGATCTCCCTCGATGACAAGGTCTCCAAATACCTCCCCGCCTTTGACCACCTGAGAGTCGAGAAGACGAATCAAACGGCCCCGTCGCCAACCATTCGACAACTCCTCTCCCACACCTCTGGCCTCTTTGGGCTTGTGGGCGCCACAAAAACAGGGATGCGGGCGGTTCGCGATCTCTCACTCAGCCTGGAAGAGTCAGTGGAGATCATCTCCAAGGAAAAGCTGGTCGCGGCCCCGGGAAGCCGATTCAATTACGGAGGCTCAAATTATCAGGTCGCCGCCCGGATCGTCGAACTGGTCAGCGGCCAACCCTTTGACCGCTACATGAAGCAACACCTCACCGATCCGCTGGGTATGACCGACACCTATTTTAGGCCTGGCCCGGGCCAGGACACGAGCCGGGTGGCAACCATCTATATGTTCCACCCTAAAAAGGGCCTCATCCCCCTTCGCATATACGCCCCCGACCCCAACAGAAGGCTGGTCCTGGCCAGTGGCGGGCTCTATACCTCACTTCAAGATCTGGCGGTCTTTCTCCAGATGCACCTCAATCGAGGTGCCTATGGTTCGGCCAGGGTACTGACCCCGGCCGCCGTGGCAGAAATGCAGGAGAAGCAGCCCCGCGTTTCGGGTAAGTATGGTCTGGGGTGGTTCAGGGACCGAATTACAAAGGACGGTCAGGCCCTCTGCGTCAACCACCCCGGGCTCTTTGGGGCCTGGATCTGGATCGACAAAGACCGGCATCTTGTGGGGGTCTTCCTCACCTCCTCCCTCTGGAAGGGACGAGGAGCCCTCCACAAGGAACTGCACCAGAAGGTCCTGGAGCTTTTTCCGAAGGTCAATTAGAAGGGACCCGTGAGTGACACTCTCCGCAAGGAAAAAGACGTCTGACAAGCTGACCCCCGGTCCTTTGCCCCTTTACTACCAGGTGGCCGATGAGATCCGAAATGGCATCTTGATCGGGAACTGGAACGTAGGCAACCAGTTGCCCACCGAAGAGGATCTGGCAAAGGAATACGGGGTCAGCCGTCAGACCATCCGCAACGCCAAGGAGATCCTTGCCAAGGAGGGCTTTATCAACAGCGTCAGGGGGTCCGGGTGCTATGTCAATAGCCAGGAGACCTGGAAAACCGTCCTGCCTACTGTGGAAAACCTCAATGACATCTTCCATTACGGTTCAAAGATGTCTTTCAGAATCCACGAATTCGGTATGGTTTCGAATACCGAGGAGATCCAGGTGAAACTGGAAAACCCCCAGGACCGTTTTGTATTTCAGATCAAAGGGACCCGCTGGTTCAAAGGTCGGCCCATCTCCTATGTAAACTACTATCTTCCTTTTAAACTGGGTTCAAGAATTCCCCTCGAGTGCCTTGATGAAAACCCCTTTATTCCCCAGTTTGAAAAACTGGCCGGGATCCAGGTGCTGGAAGGTGTCCAGAATATTGCCCTCGACCGGGCCGATGCCACGGTGGCCATGCATCTTGGGCGCCAGGAGGGGGATGCCGTGCTGGTGGTGAAAACGGTTTACTTTGACGACCAAAACCAGCCCATTGAATATATTGAGAGCCGGTATTGCAACGAATTGCCCTATGCCATTCGGGTCAAGCGGAATTGAAAACCGTGATCTGTTATCAAGGCATCTCTGTGTTGCCAA
>CAZXCQ010000453.1:0-2234 GCA_964639275.1 uncultured Desulfobacteraceae bacterium
CCCCCCCCCCCCCCCCCCCCCCCCCCCCCCCCCCCCCCCCCCCCCCCCCGCCGGTGGGACCGGGCCTTGTCCATGCGGAACGGGATGGCAAAGAGGTGATAGGCCAGATGATGCCTGCCACTCTGTTCTTCGAACCCTACCCTGACGATTCCTGTGTATTTCCCGGGCCTGGGCAGCGGATGGGGGGTGTGGATTTCCATGTGGATCTTTCCATTTGGGGGATTGTTCCCAAGATCGGCATATTTCATTTCGCTGTCACCCACAAAAAGGGTTGCAGATAGATTGTAAGCGGTATCGGTCCCCTTGTTTGATATGTCGACTTTGATACCGATTGATCCGGAGTTTTTGACCTCATAGGTGGATGTGATGTCTGTCCTGATGGTGCCGCCAAACGCAAAAACGGGGAGGATGCACACCAAGGCCTGTGCAACAGTCAAAAAAAGACCGGCTTTCAGGTTGACGTTTGTCACTTGGAACGGCCGCCCCCGTGGATTCGTATGATAATGGTCAACCCCCGGCGCCGGTTCACTTGATGCAAGCAGGCCAAAAGAGAAGGCACAACCCACAGGCAACAGCACGCCAGGGCAAACGTGAGGAGAGGCCAGGGGGATAAGCACGGTTTCATTTGGGTCGAACTCCAATACAGTAAACATTTTCGGTCGGATAGAAGGCCGGGCTAACAGTATAGTCCTTGAGAAGGTTGAGGTCCAGGACCAGCCTCAGTGTCTTTGTGCGGCGGTGCAGGTGCGTTCTTATCTGCCTGATCAGTTTCCCGTTGACCGGAATCTTGTGTCTCCCCTTCCAGGTGGAGACATTCTTGATGTCAATCACAATCCTGGGTTTGTCCCCTTGAAGGGCGAAGATTTGAGGAATGTAATGGCGGTTCAGGCCGATAAAGACCTTTTCCGTCCCATCCGCTTCTGCCCTGAAGTCAATGCTGATTACGCTTACCTCGCCTGTTTGATCATCCTTAGGGCCCTTCAAAGCGCCGTGCTTTTGGGCGGTGTCAGATTCCGTCTTCCCGGCCATTTGCATAAAGGCGGGAATCCCCCAGGGTTTGTAAGGTCCTGCGCAGTCCCTGGATGACTCATGTGCGTTAGCGACTCTTCCGGCAGAGATCAGTGTGACCCCTGCCAGAAGGAGCGCACGTAGCCACAGGGTCAAGATAGACCTGTTAGTGCTCATGCCCAGGCGCCAACGGGTACCCGGTGCAAGGGGTTGTAGGGCTGTAACATATTGAGATCTCATATCTTGGCCTGCATTCAAATAGTAGTTGAACAAAAGGGTGGAAAATGCAACTATCTTGTCCATTGAAAATGTCTCGCGTGCGGGGAAAATAGGGAGCATTACCGGTTTGTTACAAGTTCTGTTTCCCTGAAATGACGAAGACCTCCCGGCAGTCACTTCAGGAAAGCCCTCATCCTCGCCTGAGGGCATTTATGCATGTCAAGACAAGGTACAAATTAACAAACCGGTAATGCTCCCGGGAAATATGCCTGCCCTGTTCCATCCCCACCAGGGGTGGGGAAAGGGTGAGTTGATCTATCGTTGGCGCATGGTCTCGGATCATACCAGATCAATTCACCGAAGAGAAGCGAAAAGGACTTCAAGGGGTATGGCGGTTTGATATATCCGAGGGTTTTTGAAGGTGTCCGTGAGATATAGATCAATACTCCTGTCCATTTTCCTTTTGTCCAACCTCAATGTCTTTTTTGGATGTTCATTGAATCCAAAGAAAGGCTATCCGGGTCCAGAGCAGCCCAGACAAGATCTCGCCCTTATTACCCAGACAGAGTATCCTGAATCTCGCCCGGTTTTTGTCCTCGACCCGGGCGGGGTTGCCGGGGATGAAACAAGGGTCGATGATCTGGGCATCACCGTGTTGCCCGGGACCTACACCTTCCGGGCCAAACTCTATGGTTATCACGATCGGAAGAGTGTACGCCTTGTGGATGTGCCCTTAGATCCCGGCCATTCCAGTTTTACCCTCCCCCGGACTGTCCTGGAAAGGGTGCGAGACGAAGAGCCGTATAGGATAACGGCTGATACGAGTTTCACCGTAAAGGCCGGGTTCAGGTACGGGGTCTGGTGCACAAACGACGGCCAGATCCGGATCAAAGTGCTCGGTCCCTATGAGTAGGAATGCGGCTGCCCAATATGGTTTTAGGTTTTGCAACAATTTTTTGAGAAATTACGAAAGACGTAACACTGTTTGAAACCCGGGGTATGGGGAT
>CAZXCQ010000454.1:0-2143 GCA_964639275.1 uncultured Desulfobacteraceae bacterium
CTATTAGAGGCATGTGGAAGAAAAAAAGCCCCCCATGCCACACCTTTCCCCCTGTTCTTTGAGATGTTACATTGGATCTAATTTCCTGATTGTCTTTTTACGTAGACTCCTTCTGAGGATCTTGCCGGTCGGGCCTTTCGGGAGTTCATCCACAAATTCCACGGCCCTCAGTTTTTTGTATTTTGCAAGACGGCTTTCTACATACGCCATGATCTCTTCTTCATCGGCGATTGCGCCGGGTTTAAGGACGATATAGGCCTTGGGTATTTCCCCCATTTTTGGGTCTTCAACCCCGATGACAGCCGCCTCCAGCACCTTCGGGTTTTCGTAAAGGAGCTCTTCCAGCTCGATGGGGTATATGTTATATCCGCCGCAGATAATCATATCCTTTTTCCGGTCAAAAATATAGAGGTAACCCTCTTTGTCCAGCATACCGATATCACCCGTGTGCAACCAGCCGTCCCGGATGGCGTCTCGGGTCCCTTCCGGATTATTCCAGTACCCCTTCATTACACAGTGCCCTTTGCAACAGATCTCGCCATGCTCATTCGGCCCGAGGGGTCGATCACTATCATCAACTATCTTGACCTCGATATGCGGCAAGGGGTAGCCGACACTTTCAAATTTTCTCTTTTTATGGACATGATCAAGCGAAATCACGGGCGAACTCTCAACCTGTCCATAGGCCTGGATCGTCATGCAAAGGAACTTTTCCTCAAAGGCCTTTCTCAGTTCTAATGGTGTCACAGCGCCGGTTACGATGCATACCTCCAGAGACCCAAGATCAAAACGGGGGTCATCAGCAAGCGCCAGGAGCAGAGAATATACCGTCCGAACGGCAAAGGTATAGTTCACCCTATGGCGCGAAATTATACTGGCGGCCTTTTCGGCATCAAACTGCCCCGTCACGTGCATCGTGGCGCCTCTCCCAAACAGGACCAAGACCCCGGCAGCCAGGGAAAGAAGGTGAGACAGGGGGAGAACGCAGAGACCCACCCAATCGGCCCTGGCCCCGAGCCCCGCTGCATAATATTCCGCGTTCATGTATAGGTTCTGATGCGTCAGCATGGCCCCTTTGGGGTTACCTGTCGTTCCGGATGTATACAGAATGGTGGCCGTATCATCCGGGTCGAGATCAAGGCTTGAAAACCTTTCCGACGAAGCATCAATCATCTCTCGAAAAGATATGATGTCACCTCCGGCCTTTCCCTCCCCCAAAATGACAACCCTTTCCAGGTCCGGAAGATCGCCTCTGATTTGTCTCAAGATCCCCAGGCCTTCCTCCAGGGCAACAATCGCCTTTGATTCCGAATTTGACAATAAAAAGCGCAACTCTCTTTCCTTATAGAGGATATTCATGGGAAGAACCACTCCCCCCAATTTTAGAACCCCGTAGAAAGCGCTCAGGAATTCCAGACAATTGGGAAGCCAGATTGCCACATGATCCCCCTTTTTTATGCCGAGCTCTGCAAGCCCATTGGCAACCCTGTTGGCCTCGGCATTCAGAAGGCCATAAGGGTATCTGTTTTCCCCGAATACCACGGCGTCTTTGTTCGGGACCTTAAACGCCTGGAGTTCTAACATGTTGGCAATGTTCATGATGGATGCCTCCTCAAGCAGGTTTACCCCGCAAGGGGGCCAGTAACCCCGTTTTTGTCTGTTTAGGATACAACTGCATCACGGGATTGGTCAACAGCTTCCAACCTTCAAAATCTGTTCCTGGCCTGCAATCTTGTGACATTATTAATCGTCTCATAGTAGTCTTGTCATTCGTCATGCCGGACTTGATAAGCCTGCTCCGATCCCTGATCCGGTCCGGGGCACGCTGGGATACTTGGACATCCAGAAAGAATCCCTGTATTCCGGCTGCAATTTATCCCGTATCTCATACGGGGCCCGTATGACGGAAAGAGAGGATTTTCGACTTTTTGCGAATCCCTCAAAATTGGAACTGAGAGAGGGCAATGGGGGTTCCGTTTTGAAGAGTATATCCTTGTCTGTGACCGTTAGAGAGCGTTAAGAAATCACAGAGATCGACGTAGCCAAAAACCATAAGACTTTCCAGTAAATACTGCCCCCTGTTTGCACCTCTGACAGGTGATTCCTTTACGCTCTCTTACGGGCGAGTTATACACCCTTCAAA
>CAZXCQ010000455.1:0-2107 GCA_964639275.1 uncultured Desulfobacteraceae bacterium
GGGACAAAAACGCAACCTTGAACCTCTGAACCTTTGAACCCGTGAACGGTTACTTAATCAGATCATATGCTTTACATAAATCCTCAATATCGCATCATGGGTGACCGCTCTCTCATTGTTGAGGTGGGCGATGAGATACGCCTTGAAGTCAACCAGCGGGTGAGAGGACTTTTTCTCGCCCTGAGGGATAATCCTTTTGAGGGGGTTGTGGAAACCATTCCCTGTTATCGCTCTGTCCTCCTGGTTTTTGATCCCCTCAGGACCAACTTGTCGCTTATCCGAGACCGGGTCCAGCAACTGTTGGACACCCTGGATCTTTCTGAGATCCCCCAGCCCAGGACAGTGGAAGTCCCGGTCGTATACGGCGGCCAATATGGTCCCGACCTGGAATGGGTGGCCCGGTATCATGGGATCGACCCTGATAAAGTTATCCAACTCCACACGGAGCATACCTACCATGTCTATATGATCGGGTTTATGCCAGGATACCCCTATATGGGAGAACTTCCAGAGGCCCTGGTCACACCCCGAAGGGAAACGCCCCGTACGGTGGTGCCCCGGGGATCAGTTGGGTTGGCGCAAAACCAGACCGGGATATATTCCACCCAGAGCCCGGGAGGATGGCAGATAATCGGGCGGACCCCCCTGCGGCTTTTTGATTCTACAAAGTGGCCGCCGGGAGTCCTTGAGATGGGTGACCAGGTCAGGTTCTTTGCCATCAAAGAGGAGGAAATGGCCCGTTGGGAGCAGTAAAGGCCTTAGAGATCTTATCCGCAGGGCCATTGACCACTGTCCAGGACCGCGGCCGGTTCGGGTTTGGGGCCTATGGGGTCCCTCCCAGCGGGGCAGTGGATCCCTTTTCCCTGAGGGTGGGAAACCTGCTGGTTGGCAACGCAGAGGATGAGGCCTGCCTGGAAATCACCGTAATGGGGCCTAAAATGATGGCCCTTACAGATTTAGCAATAGCGATGACAGGGGCAGACCTTCAGCCGCGGGTCAATGAAAGACCCCTGGAGATGTGGCGCTCCCACATTCTCAAAAAGGATGAGGTCCTCTCCTTCAAAGGCCTCAGAAGCGGTTGCCGGGCCTATTTTGCCATTGGCGGGGGCATAGACGTAAAGAGGGTAATGGAGAGCAAGTCCACCAACCTTGCGGCAGGATTTGGGGGCCTTGAAGGAAGACCCTTACGCGCCAGGGACATCCTGTTTACCCATTCCCCTCACCGCCATTTCAGGACAGAGGGGGCGGCCCTGGCTCAGGAAGCTATCCCGGTCTTTGGCGCAGACTGGACGTTGCGGGTCATATTTGGCCCCCAGGATGATCATTTTCCCCTCAAGGCAAGGGAAATATTCCTGGGCGGCCCTTTTAGCGTCACCCCCCAATCCGATCGTACCGGCATCAGGTTGGCGGGGCCCCGTATAGAGCCCAAGACAGGCCTTAGCGAATCGATCATATCGGAGGGGGTCGTCGCGGGGACCATACAGATACCGGGCGATGCCCAACCCATTATTATCCTGGGGGAGACGGTAACGGGGGGATACCGGAAGATCGCCACGGTGATCTCCGGCGATCTCCCCCTCCTGGGTCAGATCAAACCGGGAGACAGGGTGAGGTTTTGCACGCTCTCCATAGATGAGGCATATGAGGCCATCAGGGAGATGGAGGTAATCATCGAGGGACTCAAGACAAAGGTGCCGATCGAGCAATGACTTACAAGACCAAAGGCCGGTTTTATTCCTTGAATAGACTTCTTGCCATAACCACGAACTTATCAATTTGTATCGGCTTCTTTATATACTTTAGCACATTTAGCTTGGCAGCTTTCACAACGTCGTCTTTCTTTGATGAAGAGGTTAACATGACGACCTTCGCTTTTGAGTTGATTTGACGAATGCGAGAGAGCGCCTCCAGTCCTCCAAGCTTTGGCATTACGAGGTCCAAGATGGTAAGATCAGGTTGAAAGGGCCAGCCCTTTCAAGGTGATAACCTGTTGATTTTATTGTATCGAAATTTTCGCAGTATCATTTTATGACTGAGAAATAGTCTCCCTCCCCGTCATTCCGGCGAAAGCCATTCGGCTCCGAGACATGTCGACGAGCCCATCGGC
>CAZXCQ010000456.1:0-2026 GCA_964639275.1 uncultured Desulfobacteraceae bacterium
CCTCAAGGAGCGGCACGTGCTTGTAGGCCGCCGCATGAAAGACCACCTGGGGCCGGTACCGGGCAAAGAGCCTGTCCAGCACCCCTTCATCCAGGATGTCCCCCCGAATGGGAGTAAAGCGCTGATAGCCGAAGGTGCTGTTTAGTTCCTGCATCAAGTCGTGGAGTTTGTTATCCATCACCGGTATACCGTGGATGGTCCGGCCAATCTTTGATGGATCGTCATCCACAAAGGCCACTACCCTTGATGTCCTCTATTTCGCACAATATCGTTGACAAAACCAGCTCATGGGCCTTAGAATCTCAATAAAATGGATAAGGTCGGGCATGAAACAGGGAGATCCGTCATGCAGGAAAAACACATTTTGAAGGTAGGTAAAGGCGTTTGGATTGATGAGCGATGGCTCCATAAGGCTGGCCTGGGGTCCCGGTTGCAGGTCGAAATGAAACCAGGAGAAATTCGTATCCACTCCGCTTCTGAGACGATTGAAAATGAGAATCCTTCGGAAAAAGGATGGGAAACGTTCCTATCTCTTGGGAATAATGCCGTGCCAGGTTGTCTGGGAAATGCAGCTCAAGACCATGATCGGTATCTATACGGAAAACAGAGATGAACCAGCTCTTTGTGGATACCAGTGCTTGGGATGCCCTGGCCGATAACCCTGATAAGCATCACCTCAGCGCGATAAGGTTCAGAGATGAGATGGCCGGCAGGCGTAAGCTTTTGACATCCAGTTATATTTTTGATGAACTGTTTACCCTCCTTCTGCTGAATATCGGGTATGGTCCAACCGTTGAGTACAAAAAAAAGCTTGATATTCTCATAGCGGAACATGTTCTTGATATGATTTGGATTGATGATGCCATCGCCATAGAAGCGTGGGACGTATTTGAGAAGTACAACGCGGATAAACTGTGGTCATTTACAGATTGCACCTCTTATGCTGTGATGAAGCGTTTGGGCATCACCGAAGTTTTTGCATTCGATCATCATTTCGAACAAATGGGCTTTTTACGCCTCCCTTCGGCCCTCTAACCTTCTCAACGTTTTACCTTCTTGCATTTTCGGCCGCTGTTCTCCGTCCCTCTCCTTCCGAACGATTGTCTGCAGTAAGAATTTGGGTGCCCAAATTCTTACTGCAGACAATAAAGGGAAAAAATCCGTGCCATCCATGAAATCCGTGCCAAAGAGTTACCCAAAACGGCCCGCCAGGAAGGACGGCGAGTAAACTTTGAGCCGAAATGGTAAGATATATGAGGAGGGGGTCAGTGTTTGGGTTTGGGAGTGGATTGGAGTTTGATGAGGGTGGAGATGAGGGTGCGGCGGAGGTGTTCGATGCGACGGAGGGTGTAGTGGGTGACGGTTTGGCGCTTGAGGTCTTTGACGAGCCAGAGTGTACCCAGGATATGGCCGTCGTCCCGAAGCAGAGGAAGTTCCAGCTTGGGCAGGCATTCCGTACAAATGTCCTTTTCCATATCGAACCCATCCCGGATCCAGGTGTACTGGAGACCCCTGTCCGTACATTCCTTGTTCATTACTTGTTGATTCGCTCTAATCCCGAAAGAGCTCGCATTCATTCTTCCCTGCCCTGTTGAACCGGGTTCCCTCTCAGGGTGTTCAACCGGGGTGTCCGACGGCCCCCTCCTTCGATCCGGAAACCCGAGCATCTTCGGGTCTATGACCGTTACCCTCCGATCTCCCTTCCCCGACCGCCGCTCCCGACAATTACTTCTCTCCCCACCACAATCTGCGCCAATCTGCGGACTGCTTTGAGCTTCTTGCCCCGTTGAACCAGGGGTCCCTTTGGGGTGTTCAACCGGGGTCACCTTTGCCTGCCCCGCCTGTCGTAGCGCAGCGGACTTGTCCGCCGTGTTTGTGGCGGGCTTGTCCACCGTCATTGTGGCGGAGATCCCGCCGCAGCGGGGCCCTGCTTGCCCAATGAAACCTTTTTACTTTCGTTTCACCGGGGTGGTGAATTCCCCTGGTTTTCTGTCTTCAAGGACCTCTCCCACTTCACCCCTCCAAA
>CAZXCQ010000457.1:0-1995 GCA_964639275.1 uncultured Desulfobacteraceae bacterium
GGCCATGTCATATGGGGGCATGTGGAAGAAAAAAAGACCCCCATGCCACACCACAATCGATTTATCCCCGGGTTTTTGAGAAGTTACGGAAAAACCCTGATGTCGGAATTATCTATTGACAAAGAAGAAGATTTCTATAAATTAAGGGTCACCAAAGTGGCGGTGTAGCTCAGTCGGTCAGAGCATGCGGCTCATATCCGCAGAGTCACTGGTTCGAGTCCAGTCACCGCCACCAGCGATAACCTTTTCAGGTATTGACATTTCCCTGTGCGGCCTTATTTTTGATCATGATTTGCCACTGAAAGCGAGCCTTCGAGATGGCCCAGCAGTCATTTCAAAATCATGAACTCATAACCGTGAGTGAGGCTCTTGATATTGCGGAAGACGCCACAGGGGACTTTTTCAAGTTCTCCCTTGGGCAGTGGAAAAGACACCGGTACGACGTCCGGACCCTCCCCTTTTTGACCCACGATACCATAACCCCTCACGGCTTTGCATTTCTCAGCAAAGGCACGCGGGTGACAGATGGATATCAGTGGAAGAGGAGAGATGAGGATTTTTATCTCATCTGTTTACAGGACCACCACATCTTGGGGGCCTTGAGCAGGGACAAACGGCTCGAACTTCAGCCCCTCCTGATATATATACTCACCCATGAGCTGGTCCATATTGTGAGGTTCTGCAACTTTCTTCAGAGATATGAAATCTCAGGGGACAAAAAGACAGAGGAAGAAAGGATTGTTCACGCACTAACATTTGACATCCTGAAAGGCATTTCAATGCCGCAACTGGATTATGTACTTGATTCATACCAGGGCCATAGGATATGCGACATGGCCATTCAATAGTCTTTGAGTTGAAGTAACATTTTAGCCGTTTGAAATCCGGGCAATGGGGAGTGCGAACCCCCATTCCCTTGTCTCAGTTGTAATTTTGAAGAAAGCTATGTTGATACGAGTTGAAGAGTGATGGAGGTTGATTAGCAATGCCGATTTATGAGTATGAATGTCAGAAATGCGGACACCAGACCGAGGCCTGGCAGAGATTTTCCGATCCCCCGATCAGCGAATGCGAAATGTGTCACGGTAAGATGCGGAAGCTCATCTCGCAGAGCACCTTTCATCTGAAAGGCAGCGGTTGGTATGTGACCGATTATGCCTCGAAATCTCGTTCTGGCCCTGATACTAGATCCAGTTCCCAGTCGGATAAAGACCAAAGCCAGACTTCTAAGGCGGAGACCGAAACCCCCAAGACCGAAGCAAAGGCTTCAACAGGGAGTGCTGCCAAAAAGGACTCTTCGGATTCTTAGGGGCAAGACAATGAACAACCCATATCAGGTAGGCGGGCCGTGAAAAGGTTTGGTAGCGACAAAGTTCAGACAAAAATAATCGACAGGCTTGAGAGAAAGGATAAACAGAAGGCCTTTAGGCAGGATCGATTCTTTAAGTTCAAGATAGGTGAAATCCATAACACCCTGTTTCAGGCGCTGTTAATGAAAAAGATCATTGAAACGGATAATCCTGCCGCCGTCTCTGATGCCCTACTCAAGGGCCTAAGGAGGCTGCTGAACATTTCAGAATTTGATCTCAGATACTTTATTGCCCCCATACGGGACCTGGTCGCCCGGCCAAACCCCTACTCCCTGTATACGACCCAATACATTATGGAGACCCTCATTGATGACCCGAATATCATTGAGATATATGGCACGGACAAAGAGATATACCAGGTGGTAAACGAGATCTTCAGTCGGACCAATATGCGCTTTGAAAGGGCCGAAGAGGAGGCCAGGGCGCAGCTCGCGCGCAACAAGTCGCTGGTCCCTGGTTCAGGGGAATATGAAATAGCCCTGGATCAGCTCTTTCGAAAGAAAGTGGGGGAACCCCAAAACCCCAAGGATATCCCTCTCCCCAAATGATATTGACTCCATCCCGCCCCTTACTGGAATTCCGATATAAGGATTAAAAAAATGTGAATTTTTTCAAAAAAAATTGC
>CAZXCQ010000458.1:0-1966 GCA_964639275.1 uncultured Desulfobacteraceae bacterium
AAAAAAATTGCATCTTCCTGATTTTTCTTCCCTTTTTCATGTTGCAACGAGAAGGGGTCTGAGAGTCCACAGGCGGCACGAGGGTCCACAATCAGGCACAGAGATAGGAGGGGGTATACACAAGACAAGGGGAATGCCTCCAGACCCATATAAAACTTCGTCTTAAGTGCTTGATATTGTTATATAAATAGCACATCCTGAACTTGACATCCTCTCGCTTTTATGCTTAGCTTCCGGCCATGAGCAGCCGGGACCAACTTCAGGAAACTCTCTGTAACCGCCTATTCTGGCACACCGCTGAGCGGGATGATGCCACAGTCGCAGATTATCTCTTCCATCGCCGTGAGATGGATGTGGTCTACGCCATGGATGAGGCAACCTTGTTTGACTCCTTCTTCAATTATCTGCGGGAGATCAACGCGTTTGCTCTCTTGGAACATCTTGACCCCAAAAATCAAACAAGAAAGAATGTTCCTTTCATTCAACTGGTACTTGTCTTTTTAATGAAAGTCGTCGGTTCCATCAAAACCATAGATGAGATCAGCGATCTATTGTTGACCGACGAACTCCTCATGAGCATGTGCGGATTCAATGCCCATCAGGTCAGAAACGGCAGTTGCCACCGGGGAACAAAACTTCGAAAAACGCCCCTACCTCAAATCAGAGGTTCCTTGTGCGTGGATACGGTCGCCAACCACATTGTCACCATTACCCCCAGACGGATTGAGAATTTCTTTAACCGGTGCATCCAGCAATTAGCAAAGCAGGGTATTTTCCCTAAAAAGATTCATGCCGCTTGCGATTGCACCCTGTATGAAACCACCAGCAAATTCAAGGGGTGCGGTTCCCTCACCCGTGAAGTCAAGGTTCAGGCCCGCGGGTATCGAAAAAACGGCGAACTCAAGAAAGTCCCTCTCACCCTGTATGGGTGGAAAGTCTGGGCCGTCTATGAAATCAAGACCGGCATCCCTTTGGCCATCAAAATCGATACGATCGAGAAGCCGGACAATCTACACGTCCTTGCGGTGCTGGCACAAGCCAAAGAAAATGTGAAGGAATCCAGTATCATCGATTCATTGGTGATCGATCGGGGCTTCCTTGACGGCAAAGTCCTCTATGACATTGATCAGCAGGGGATCGAGTTTGTCATTCCTCTCAAGAGGAGCATGGACGCGGCCAAGGATGCCCGCCAGTTGGCTTTAGATTGTGAAAGCTTTCCTCCTGTTCATCGTGAAGTTGAACTCGTCCATGGCTATGGCAAAAATAGATACACTGAAAACGTCCTCACCACCCTGGTGGGCGTGCCGGATCTCTTGACCTGTGAGTGGTTTAATCCCGAGGGTTCAAAAGCCAATACCGCCAAGAAAGATTATGAGCCTATTCCCTTAAATGCAGTGGTTGTCAAATCATGGGACAACAAAACCCCTCCGCTCGAAAAGCAGGTCGTATTTGTGACAAATATGGATGTCAAAGATCCCTTTGTCACCTTTGATCGTTATGATGAGCGCAGCCTCATGGAAAACAAGCTTTTTCGAGAAGTTAAACAGAACTGGCACTTTCAGCATCCTCCCAAGAAAACCAGAGAAGGGGTCTATGTTCAGGCATATATGACCATGGCTCTGAAAGCCCTTACCACTGCCTTTTTAAAATGGCAGGAAGAGCAACTGCAATTGATGGCTCTGGGCAAACACAGCACGTGGGAAATGTACCGCCGAAAGCTAAAGGTCCTTAACCGAAACAAACTGATTGTCTTCGTGGGCCAGCACTTCGGGATCTTTCCATCCCATGAAGTCTTTATGCTCGCCAATGTCCCTGTTCACGACATCGCAAAGGAACTCAACATCACCCGAGAACAGGTCTATGCCAAATACACCCAACGGCCATTAGCTGAAAATCCCTGATCCGGGCTCTCCGGTTTTCTTTCGGCAACACTGTTTCTCGTTTAATCCTTATATCGGAATTCCAG
>CAZXCQ010000459.1:0-1895 GCA_964639275.1 uncultured Desulfobacteraceae bacterium
TAAAACCTGCTGGCTTTGCCACATGCTTGCCAATGTGCTGCCAATTTTCAGGTTACACCACCAAATCCGGGCGCTTCTCGCGGGAATACGCGTCCGAAATGGAATCCGGGGACAAGAATACAATCCCGCTTTCAGCGGGAAACCTCTGAACCTTTGAACCCGTAAACGGCTAGAAACCGTAAAACCCCGATCCAATTCCGGAAGCTAGGCCGCTGCCGTCTGGATTTCCCGCCCTGCCTCTTGCGCGGCCCGATATGGCCTCAGGATATTCCTGGGGCACTTTTCGACACATATCTCCCCACATTCAGGGCCATAGGCCATGCATTTCTGGTGGTCAATCTCTACCAGGTTATCCTCTATGCTGACCGCCTTGGCAGGGCATGACTTGACGCACATCTTACAGGCGATACAGCCGACCTCGCATATCTGCTTGACCGCCTTGCCCGGGTCCCGGGTGCTGCAGGGGACCCATACCCTGGCCTTCAGAGGCACAAGCCCGATGATGCCCTTGGGACAGGTCCGCACACAGGTCCCGCAACCCACACAGAGCTCGACATCCACTACCGGGAAATCGTCCACCATGGTGATGGCGTCAAAGGGGCAGCCCTGGGCACAGTCCCCCAGACCCACGCATGCATGCCGGCATCCCCAGGGGCCCCCAAAGGCCAGGTTGGCGGCGGTGCAGGAATCATATCCGATGTAGAGCAGCCTCTTTTGAACCTTCCCCTCAACCCTGGAGCAACGGATCGCCGCAACACTATCTTCTACGGCGGCCATCTTCTTGCCCGATATCTCCGCGACCATCTCGGCGACCTCGGCCTTGCCCGGGAAGCAAAGATTGGGGGCCACATCGGGTTCGCTCACGACTGCCTCGGCGTATGCCTCGCATCCAGCGAAGCCACACCCCCCTCACTGGGCCCCTGCCAGGACTTCCAGGACTTCTTCGACCCGCGGGTTGGTCTCGACGGCAAATCTATGCGCTGCCAGCGCAAGCCCAATGCCAAAAAAGACCCCGATACAGCCCAGGACAGCCAGGCCACCCAGGGCCAGTTTTATCAATGTTGGGTCCATCGACACTCCTTCCCGCCCTTTTCAAAAGATCGACATACCGGAAAAGCCCAAAAAGGCCAGGGCGAAGAGACCTGCCACCACAAAGGCGATGGGCAGCCCCCGGTAGGTGCGGGGGACATTGGCCAGTTCAAGCCTCTCCCGCACAGAGGACATCAGAAAGAGGGCAATCAAGAAGCCCATTCCCGCCCCAAAGGCCAGCATCAGGCTTTCCAGGCCATTGTATTCATTGTCCGCAAGGATCAAGGGGACCGCAATAATGATACAGTTTGCAATCACCAGGACGAGGTAGACCCCGAACGCCTTAAAAAGGACAGGGTTGACCTTTCTCAGGATGGTATCCACCGCCTGGACCGAAAGAGAGACCAGACCAATAAACACCACTATCTGCAAAAAATCAAGTCTATAAGGCTTTAGGACAAACTGGTAGAGAAACCAGGCCATCATTGCGCTAAAGACGATGACAATGGTAAAGGTGATCCCCATCCCAATGGCCGTGGACTTCTTCTGGGAGGTCCCGAAAAAGACACACAGTCCCAGATATTTTGTAAAGACAAAGTTATTGATGATCATTGCCCCGATAAGGATGGAGAAGAGGTACCCCAGATAGAGCTTTTTGACGCTCACAAAGGCCGATCCCAGGGATCTCCCTTCGGAGGTGATCTCTCTTACGCTGAGCATATGGGGCTGGTCCTGGTTGAGGTCTTCCTCAAACACCAAAGTGACGGTCCGCTTATCCGGGCAGAGCACCACCTACCTGATACTGATCTTAATATCAGCGTCCGGTTCTTCATATCGCGTATAGTTGCTGGTGTCGTTGGCCGATA
>CAZXCQ010000460.1:0-1888 GCA_964639275.1 uncultured Desulfobacteraceae bacterium
TCGGCGACATATCCCAGACCGAGTTCCGTGAGCTTTTCTGATGTTGGGGCGCCCGTATTGATATCCCAGCCCCGTTCCGTGTAGTATTCATCCAGCATCTGTTTGAGGTCGTCTTTACTGATCATATGCCCTTTGGAGGCCCCTTCCTTGAGGGGTTCAGTCATCAGCCTGTCGGGTAAGGTGTCATCATCCCGCGTAAATCCCTCACGCACATTAAAGGCCCTTGCCAGGTTATTGATCCGTTCGCCCACGGCCTGGACCTCTTCGGCAGTGTATTTGAGGCCTGTAACCGCCTCCATCAGATTCGCGGTATTCTGCGTGGCTATGGCCGGGACAGCCATGTCCAGGAGAAAGGCGCACATGGTGGCGGCGTCACAGGTCACCGAGCGGACGTCCTGATTCCACTTGGTCAGCTTGCCCTTTCCATCGACGGCAAACCGGTCCACCTCATAAGGGACCGGGATGCCGAAGATCTCCTGAAAGGCATACCCCCGGTTGTGGTCCGCACCCGTGTAGGATGTGGCATAGTTGAGTCCGTGGGCCTTGGCGCCCCTGACATCATAACCGGGCAGTTCCAGACCCTTGACATGCATGGCAAATTGCTCCGAGCCTTTACCGATCCTCTCGGCGGCTGCCTTTGTGCCGTCTGCGAGGATCTCACCGATGCCCTCGCGAAAGGCCATCAACCTGAGCAGCGCGATCATGGCCTCGTCATTGCCAAAGTTGAGCGCGAGCCCTCCGGTTTCCTCCTCGCCCAGGATTCCCTTCTCATAGAGCTCCATGGCAAAGGCGATGGTTGCCCCGGCCGAGATCGTATCCAATCCCAGTTCATCGGCGAGTCGATCCGCGGCAATGATGGCATCGATGTTGTCCACACCCGTAACCCCACCAAAACTGTACATGGTCTCGAACTCAGGACCTTCGGCCAGTATCCCGGAGTAGACGCCGGTCTTGGCCAGCTTGAGCTGGCTGCACCCGACCGGACACCCGTAACAGTGCTCGCTGCCCACATTTCGCGTCTCCTGGACCTCCACCCCGATCTTGTCCGCAGGCGCGAACTCGCCGGTGGCCGAGAAGTTCTTGCCCGGGAAGATGCCAATGGCACAGGTATGATCCACCACCATGGGAGTCCCGAGTTTTGAAAACTGCGGGTAGAGGACAGGGCTGTCTTTCATGGCCTTCGTGAATTCGGCCCGGGCGCTCTTGAGCATCTCTTTATCGGCTATGCCCAGATCACCGCTCCCCCGAACCGCAATGGCCTTGAGATTCTTTGAACCCATGACCGCACCCAGCCCCTTGCGACCCGCAGCCCTTAGCTCGTTGATGATACAGGCCATCTTGCTCAGGTTTTCACCTGCCGGCCCAATGCAGGCAACCCTGACATTCTGGTCGTTGAGTTCGTTCTTGATGATCTGCTGGCAGTCCGTGGTCCTCATGCCCCATACCTTTTTGGCGCTGCGGAACTGAACTCCCCCGTCTTTGATCCTGACATAGACGGGCTTCTCGGCCTTTCCCTCAATGATCAGGACATCATAGCCGGCATATTTCAATTCAACCGGGAAATAGCCACCGGTAAGGGCGACACCGACCGCATGGGTGAGGGGTGATTTGGCGGTAACGGCCATCCGGCTCGCACAAGGGATTGTGGTACCCGAGAAGGGACCCGCAGCAAAGATCAGTTTGTTTTCAGGCCCCAGGGGATCTGTGCCTGCCTTGACTTCATCAAAAAGATATTTGATCCCAAATCCGGCACCGCCGATAAAGCCCTTTGCGATTTCCAGCGGCAATTCCTCTTCCCTTGTGGTTTGATCCGTAAGATTGACCCGCAGAATCTTTCCAGTATATCCACCCGTGTACATCTTCCACCTCCATCTTTAAGGTTAGTCAT
>CAZXCQ010000461.1:0-1877 GCA_964639275.1 uncultured Desulfobacteraceae bacterium
TTATTCGACGATAGGTCTTGATTATATGGATCAGGGACCATGACCGGGCAGTACTCCACACAGGTCGTACAACCCGTGCATTTGTCCTCTACGATGTATCTGGGATTTTTGATCAGCGTTACCTTGAAGTTTCCTGCCTCCCCTGCAATACTGTCAACTTCGGTTAAAGTCAGGACCTCTATATTCGGATGCCGGCCGACCTCGACCAGTTTGGGCGAGAGTATTCACATGGAGCAGTCATTGGTGGGAAAGGTCTTGTCAAGCTGGGCCATATGGCCGCCAATGGCAGGTGATTTCTCAACCAGGTAAACCTTGAAACCCGCAGTGGCAAGATCGAGAGCGGCCTGAATACCGCTGATCCCTCCACCGACAACCATCACATCTCCAAAATCGCTGTCCGTGAAACCTCTACAAAGCCGTTCGATTTGTTCCTTTTCCACTTCTCCATGTCCTCAGCAGGTTTCTTTGCTTTTCTAAATCGCTTCCGCGATAATTTCCGTGATATCTTTGACCTCTATTTTTTCGGCAACATCCAGGGTTAACCGGCTATCCTCAAAATTTGTGATGCAATAGGGGCAGGAAGTCGCCAGCACCTCAGCCCCGACCCCGATGGCCTGTTCCAATCTGAGGTCGCAGAATCTTTCACCCTTTGGCGTTTCCATCCAGATCCTGCCGCCTCCCCCTCCACAACAAAGGCTATCGACCCGCGAATCAGGCATCTCATTGAGCGCCAAACCCGATATCTTCTTTAAGACCTCCCGGGGCTCGTCATATATCCCGTTATGACGACCCAGGTAACACGGGTCATGATAGGCAACTTTCCTCGCATACTCCTTGTTGATCTCAAGTCTTCCCTCACTCATAAGCGCAAACAAATACTGGGAGATATGAACCACCTCAAAGTTCACCATAAATTCGGGATACTCGTTTTTGAAGGTGTGGTAGCAATGAGGGGAGGAAACAAGGATTTTTTTCACCCCATGATCGATAAACGTCTTGATGTTTCCTCTGGCCAGGCGTCTGAACAGCTCCTCTTCGCCCGTTTTGCGGATGCTTTCTCCACAGCAGTTCTCCTTTTCGCCCAGTATCCCGAAATCGACCCCTGTCTTGTTAAGGATACGGGCTGTGGCCCTGGCGACCTTTTTTAGTCTCGGGTCATAGCTGAGGTAGCAGCCGGGGAAATATAGAACTTCCATCCCCTCGGTGAACGTCTTTACTGAAAGACCTTCCGCCCAATTTGCCCTCTTTTTTCGTTCTTCTCCCAAGGGATTCCCTTCGCCAACGAGGCTTGCGCTCGCGGTGCGAACAGGCTTGACAGGGGTCGGAAAAACCTGATATTCCGTGGCAATCCTGCGAAGGGCGACACCGGATTCTATCTGTCTCACGTCCCTGGGGCACTGCTGAGGGCATCTTCCGCAGGTCGTACAACGCCAGATATCCTCACTTTCTATCTCGGTCAAACCAAACGTAGCCTCTCGGACGATCTTGCGCATACTAAAGCTCCTGACCCTGTTCCACGGACAGACCGCATCGCACAATCCGCATTGAAAGCATCTTTTGAAGGCATCTCCCCCGTTCTCTTTTATGACATCGATGATCTCTTTGTAATCGGCTACGTTCTCCACTGTCTTTCTCGATCCTCTTTTTTTGTCTTGATGGTTGAGGGTCTCGCAAAAAGTCGTCACTCTGGTGAACCCCGGATCGGGGTCCGGGGCCGGCTCCGGAGTCCAGAGCCTCCGTAACCGATGGAAAATACTGGATTCCGGCTTTCGCCGGAATGACAGAAAAGGGTAATTTCCGACTTTTTACGAATTCATCAATACTTAGGGCTTGCGCAGAAATAACTTCGCAGAATTGGCGTCCAGATTTGGGTCAGA
>CAZXCQ010000462.1:0-1871 GCA_964639275.1 uncultured Desulfobacteraceae bacterium
GTCTCAGACAGGGAATACACCCTTCAAAACGGAACCCCCATTCCCCTGTCTCGGTTCTAATTTTGAAGAAAGCTAAATTGATGCAAATAATCAAGAATTGACAAGAAGGGGACTGATCTAGACGACCTCGCAATTGTTTACGCGCCTTTGTTATAACAGAATCACACCATCAAGATCCCGCCGTTTACATCGATGATGTTTCCCGTAATAAAATTGGAGGCCTGGGAGGCCAGAAAGACCACGACTTCTGCAATGTCTTGCGGTTGACCCAAACGGCCCAGGGGGACCATTTCATCCTTGTACGGCTCATTTGCGATCATCGGGGTTGCTACGGGCCCCGGCGCGATTCCGTTAACATAGATGCCAGAATTGACGCCATTCTTTGCCGACCATTTTATAAATGCATGGATTGCCCCTTTAGAGGCACAGTAATGAGGACCTGCCAGCAGGCCCCCGATCCGACCGGCGATGGAACCCAGACATACGATTTTTCCACCCCCCTGGGCCTTCATAAAGGGCCAGACCGCCTGGGTCATCAAAAAGGTGCCCCTCAGGTTTGTCTCCAATAAATGATCCCAGTCCCCGGTGGTAATCTCTTCAAACGGCTTGTGAGAATCTCCCAGGATTGCCGCGTTATTTACGAGGATGTCGATCCGTCCCCAGAGATCGATCACATGCTCGATCGCCTTTCTCACTTGCTCTTTGTGGAGGACGTCGCAGACAAGGCCGATGGCCTGTCCTCCCCCCGTCTCGATCTCCGATATTGTGTGATCAGTAGATAGGACATCAAGGGCCGCCACACGGGATCCCTCTCTGACCAGGGCAGAGCAGATCGCCCGGCCAATGCCTCTTGAGGCACCGGTGACAACCGCTGCTTTGTCGGTCAGATCAATGGGTCCGCTGATTGGAGCAATCATTTTCCTACACCGCCAGATATTTTTTCATGATTGATTCATTTTCCCGGAGGCTTTCGACACTGCCTTCGTACTGGATCTCCCCTTTTTCGATGATATAGATCCTCTTTGAGCTCCTGAGCGAAAATTTTATGTTCTGTTCGGACAAAAGGATCGTTGTCCCGGCTTCTGCGATGGCGCGAATCAGCTTTCTCACCTCATTTACGAGCAAGGGGGCAAGACCTTCAGTGGGCTCATCCACCAGGATCAATTCCGGGTTGCCCATGAGAGTCCTTGCGATCGTAAGCATCTGTTGCTCCCCTCCACTCAGGGTCCCCCCTTTTTGGTGTGCCCGTGCCCTCAGGACCGGAAACAATCCGAAGACCCTTTCGGCGCTCCATCCATTGCCACCTCCCAAAACGGTCTTTGAGGCCAGGTTCAGGTTGTCCAGCACAGAAAGATCCGGAAAGATAATTCGGTTTTCAGGGACATAGCCGATTCCCATCTTGGCGATCTTATAAGTCGGTACCCCTAAGATATCCTCTCCCTTGTATGTGATCTTTCCCTGCCTGGGACGGGTCAAACCCATTATGCTCCTCAGCGTGGTGGTCTTCCCGGCCCCGTTTCTTCCCAAAAGGCCTACCACTTCCCCCAGCGACACCTCGAGGGAAACCCCGAAGAGGATTTGACTCGAGCCATAAAAGGTACTGATATCTTTGACCTCAAGCATTATCTCTCCCTATTCTATTCCTCTTCGCCGAGGTAGGCCTCGATAACAACGGGATTCTGCGATACCTCTTCAGGGGTTCCATCCGCTATGAGGCTCCCGTAATTCAAGACCCTTATCTTTTGGGAAAAGGAGAAAACCACATCCATATCATGTTCAACAAAGATGATGGTCAAGCCCTTTTTTTTCCATAATCTTTGAATAAGATCCATGATCCTCATTCGGTCTCCTGACGGCATACCGGCTGTTGG
>CAZXCQ010000463.1:0-1845 GCA_964639275.1 uncultured Desulfobacteraceae bacterium
GACCCCCATGCCACACCACAATCGATTTATCCCCGGGTTTTTGAGAAGTTACTTTTAAACTTTAGGCATTTACTATGCTGGATCCTTGATAGTGGAGGGAAAGGGGTTTTGTGGTTGACTTTACTCTTGATTTTTTCATTTCCTTAGGATAAGTAATAATAGGATTGCGTAAGGTATATATGGGGTGCTCTTTTTGGGTAGGAATCTCTAACCCAGTTGTCCGGGATCATATCAATGGAACAGGTATTGCTTCTCAATATCACCTATGAACCCCTGAGGGTCATCAACTGGAAAAGGGCGATTGCCCTGCTAATGCTGGAAAAGGTGGAAGTCCTTGAGGAATATAGCAGGGAAATTCACTCGGTCACCTTTGCCATCAAGCTCCCCTCGGTGGTCCGGCTCTTAAGGCTGGTGAAAAAACCAAAGAGCCCGATCAAGTTCTCAAGGCAAAACATCTATGCAAGAGACAAATACCACTGCCAGTACTGCGGCAGGCGGTTCCCCTCAGAAGAACTCACCTATGACCATGTCATACCCAGGTATCGGGGGGGGAAGACCGAATGGAGAAATATTGTGACCTGTTGCATTCCGTGCAACAGGAAAAAGGGCGGCCATACCCCTGATGAGGTGGGTATGAGACTGGTCCGAAAACCTTCCCGGCCTACGTGGCTCCCCGCCCTCAAGATAACGATCGGTTTTAGAGAAGTGCCGCAGTCCTGGAGGGATTACCTCTATTGGAATGTGGAGCTGATCGAGTAAAAGCCCCGCGCCACCAGTGCCAGGAGTTAGTATTTCAAAAGGCATATCAATTTGGCCTTTTTCAAAATTGACACTTGCACCGGGCAATGGGGATTCGGAATCCCCATTGCCCGGTTTCATAAATGTATTACGTTCCTTCTATCTGATCGCTGCGGCGATCTCTTCCGCTGTCTTTTTGATTGCCTCCATGTCACCCGTCTTGAGTTCCCAAGAGGAAACCGGAAGTTCGGGCTCGCCGCTGGCACGGGGGATCAGGTGCAGGTGGTAGTGCATGACAACCTGATTAACCCCCCTACCATTGAGTTGAAGACATGCCACACCCGCAGGTTTCAGGGCCTCTCTGATGGCCCCGATAACCTTTTTTGAGGCATAAAGGACAGCGGCCAGGTCTTTTTCAGGGATCTCCCAGAGATCCTTCGCATGCCGCTTCGGGATAACCAGGGTATGACCCCGCGAAATGGGATTTATGTCTTCAAAGGCAAGGGTCATGTCGTCTTCATATACCTTAAAGCACGGGATCTCTCCTTTTATGATCTTACAAAAGATACACTCTTCCATCTCTTTGTCTCCTTTCCCGATCTCGAGATCAGCCACCCAGGTCATGGATGAGGCCCTGAATGAACCCCTTCTTTTCTGTAGAAACATCCAGGATCTTCTTGATATTCATGCTCCTCATCACATCGTACTTTCCGTCTTCAAACAGGACCGGTACCTGGGTAATATAATCGGGGTTTTGGCAACACCCGGGGGCAAAATAATGCCCGGGCCGCCTGCCTTCCTTCAGGTGATTTCTCGCCTTTGTAAGTGTCGGCTCAGAGATCACCATGCCGGCCTGCCCGGTATAGGTGGCAACCATATCCCCCGGCTCAAATCCCCTTTTCTTCTCCATTGTTGACTGTCTCCCTGATCTTTCTCTAACCTTGAACCTGACAACCTTGTATCAATTTAGCTTTTTTGTAACTTCTCAAAAACCCGGGGATAAATCGATTGTGGTGTGGCATGGGGGTCTTTTTTTCTTCCACATGCCCCCAATGACATGGCCAAGCGGCCGTCACAAAATGGCGTATCGGAAAACAACCCAATAGC
>CAZXCQ010000464.1:0-1730 GCA_964639275.1 uncultured Desulfobacteraceae bacterium
GCTATAACCATAAGACTTTTCAGCAAATACTGCCCCCTGTTTTTACCTCTGGCAGGTGATTTCTTTACGTTCTCTTACGGGCGAGTTATACAGCCTTCAAAATGGAATTCCCATTCCCCGCGTTTCAGAGAGTAGAACGGTTGCAATTTTAGACACTTTAGATCATTTTAGACACTTCAAAGGTGGTTTCGCCATAGCAAATGGCCATAACGACTCACCCCAATCTCAATTTGGAGATGGCATCGATGATCTCTTCCAGGGGTGTTCCGGGCCCAAAGACCTCCTTGAGACCGGCCCCTTTGAGTCTGGGGATGTCGTCGGGGGGCACGGTGCCGCCCAGGATAACAGGGATATCTCCCATGCCATTTTCCTTGAGGAGCCTTACCACCTCCGGTGCCAGCTCCATATGGTTTCCCGAAAGCGTGCTGAGGCCGATCATGTCCACATCTTCCTGGAGTGCGGTCTGGACGATATTCTCGGGCATCTGGTTGCCGATGTAGATCACCTCCATCCCGGCATCGCGCAGGGCACGGGCCACCACCATACTCCCCCGCCAGTGGGCATCCATGCCCAGCCGGGTGATCAAGATCCTCTTGCTCTTTTTCATCTCTACCTCCATCAGAAAAGGGGGGCGTTCCAGGTGCCATAATGTTCCCTGAGCACCTGCGATATCTCCCCTTCTGTTATCCGGCTCTTGACAGATTCTACGATCACATTCATCAGGTTCTGGCCCTTGTCGCAGCAACGGCTGATATCATCCAGTGCACGCAGTGCCTGGGAGGTGTCACGTTCCTTTTTGATCCTTTCAAGCTTTTTCTCCTGGATCCTGAGCGTCTCGGGCACCTCAAAAAGCGCCATGGGGAGTTTTTCTTCATCCATCCGGTGGCAGTTGACCCCGACGACGGGGATCATCCCCGATTCAACACCCTTCTGGTATGTGTAGGCCGAGTCGGAGATCTCCTTGTGTACCCATCCGGTTTCCACTGCCCTGACAATACCGCCCATCTGGTCGATCTCTTCAAGCAAGGCCGTGATCTTTTCCCCCAGCTGATGGGTGAGGGACTCCACAAAATAGGAACCACCCAGGGGGTCGATGGTATGGGTCACGCGGGTTTCGGTCTGGAGGATCTGGCTGGTCCGCAAGGCGGTCAGGGCTGAGAGTTCGGTCGGGGTACAGAGGGCCTCATCATAGGCATCGATATGGACGGATTGGGCACCCCCCAGGACCGCTGACAGTCCGTGATAAGCGGCCCGGGCGATATTGTTGAGGAGCTGCTGGGCCGTCAGGGCAGCGCCGGATGTCTGCACATGAAACCGCATGGCCAGAGAGCGGGGATCCCTTGCCCCAAAGCGCTCCTTCATTATGCGGTACCAGAGCTTTCTGGCGGCGCGGTATTTGGCAATCTCCTCAAAGAAGTCGCTGTGGGCCGAGAGAAAAAAGCTGAGCCGGGGGGCAAAGCGGTCGATTTTAAGCCCGCGGCCGAGCAGTTCCTCGGAGCAGGCAACGGCATTGGCCATTACAAAGGCCACCTCCTGGATCGCCGTGCACCCGGACTCCCGGTAGTTATAACCGGCAAAACTGATCGGGTTCCACCGGGGGACGGAGTTGGCGCAGAATTCGATGGCGTCACAGCTCAGTTTAAAAGAGACATGGGGGGGGAGGATCTCGGGGGCAACGGTAATCGCCGTCTCCATCAGAAAATCGTTCTGGCTGGTCCCGGCCAATCGAT
>CAZXCQ010000465.1:0-1725 GCA_964639275.1 uncultured Desulfobacteraceae bacterium
CCTTATAATCCAGGTGGCCAACTGCTAAGCATATTGTACGCATATTTAACAGACCCTGGGGTGGAATTCCTGATTAATAACATTTTTCCTTTAAAAGTATCTTCACCCCGCACTGAGAGGCTTTTAAAGGAAAAATGTGGTATTCATTTGGCACCTATCATAATGCGTGAGAATGGGGTCAGGCCTTGACATTGGACATTTAGGATTGGTGTGGTGGGGCATTTGCTTTTGGAGAAGTATCTTGGCTCGGCCTTTGCGGATTGAATACGAGGGAGCTTTCTATCATGTGACGGCGCGCGGGAACGAGAGGAAGAGGATTTTCTTCGGAAGAGGAATAGAAGCGGGCATCTCTTGCAGGGGAGATACAAGGGTATTTTGGTTGACCGTGATGCTTACTTTCTTGAACTCAGTCGATATCTTCATCTTAATCCCGTGAGGGCCAAGATCGTTGAAAGCCCGGAGGAGTATCGCCAGAGCAGCTACCGGGCTTACCTGAAGGGGACGAAGGATGCCATGTTGAGGACGGATCTCCTGTTGGGGATGGTCTCCGAGAACGGTAGGGTCGCCCGCAAGGCGTACCAAGAATATGTCGAGGCAGGTATGGGTGAAGGGGTCCGGAATCCATTTGTTGATGTATATGGAGGGGTGATTTTAGGCAGTCGGGGGTTCATCAGACAGGCGTTGGGCAGGGTAAAGGAAGGCGCCCTCGATCAAGCGGAGATCGCGCAGAGGAGAGAATTACATAAAATGAAGGGTGAAGAGGTAATCGATGCCCTTTGCTCCTATTTTAATGTTCCTGCGGATAGCCTGGGTGAGTGGGGTACTGAGCTGAGAGACATGGCGATCTATCTGCTCAAACGCTACACCTCCGTCATGAACCGGCAGATAGGGGAGCTTTTTCAAGGGCTGAGCTATTCCGGCGTATCCAAAGCGAATCACAGGTTCTCTTTGCGATTGTCAGAAGACAGGGAGTTAAGGAAGACAGTTGAGAAAATTTCAAGGTCGATGTCCAGTGTCAAGGCCTGACCCCATTCCTCTTTTCATTCCCTTCCGGTGGCCAGAGGGTAATGGACATCTTCCCTGTTCAAGTCCCTTTTCAATACTGGGCATTCATCGCAATAGGCGGCCACCGCCACCCAGTTCTCATTCCCCACCACCCGAGCAGGGTGTTCGACATCCGGGGGGATCAAGAAGCAGGTGCCTTCCTCGATCAAGTGGTCTTCTCCATCAATTGTGAGGGAGGCCTTTCCTTTGATGGTGTATACCAGTTCCTCACCCAGATGAACGTGGGGTGTCCCTGCGGCGCCAGGCGGCACGTCGATATACGCCATTTTGAGGTAGCGATTTGCAGTGGTCTCGGGGGAAAAAAAGACCTGCCTGAATATCCCTCCAAAATGCTCTTCCTTGAGCCCCTCAATCTTTCTGATCCGCGGCTTCGTTGTCTCTGTCATCTTTGTTGTCTCCGGCCGGATTTTGAAACGTTCTTTATTCATTATGCTTATCTTCGTTCCTGCAACCAGTTCCCACGGCTTTGACACTTCAAGAGATGATAAGAACCCACTTCTTCATTAGGCGAGTGTAATGGGGGTGGCCTTGGGGATCAAGGAAAATCTGAGCGCAGGATGTTGTGGCTGCAACTCGAGGGCCTAAAATGGGGATCTGGGGAAATGTGGGTGGTGGTCCAGATTAATTGTAAGGTATCTGAGCCGTGTTAAAACCCAAAAG
>CAZXCQ010000466.1:0-1718 GCA_964639275.1 uncultured Desulfobacteraceae bacterium
TCACATCCCGGAGCCAGTCGAAGTCCCAGTTCTTCAAGCTGGTCTCTGGCTACCCGTGAAGGGGCATCGGTGAGCGGGCAGGTCGCGCTGGTTGTCTTGGGAAAGGCGATGGTCTCACGGATTGAATTGACCCCCGTCATTATGGCCACCAGACGGTCAAATCCCAGGGCAATACCGCCATGGGGCGGGGCCCCATATCTCAGGGCCTCCAACAAAAACCCAAACTTTGATTCGGCCTCCCCGGGCGTGATACCGAGGGCATGGAACATCTCTTGTTGAAGCGCCATGTTGTGAATCCGGATACTTCCGCCACCGATCTCGGCACCGTTTAGGACCAGGTCATAGGATCTGGCCCTCACCCGCTCGGGTTGATCTGCGAGCAAGGGGAGATCATCCTCAAGCGGAGAGGTGAAGGGGTGGTGAACGGCCTCCAGACGCCCTTCGGTCTCGTTATACTCGAGCAGGGGAAATTTTGTGACCCACACAAAGGCATAATGGTCCCTGGGGATCAGATCCAAGCGGCCTGCCACCTCTAACCTGAGTTTCCCGAGGGCATCGTTGGCGATCTTTGGCCTATCGGCCACAATCAGGATCAGATCGTCGGGCTGAGCCTTGAACCCTTCGTTGATGACACGTTTATCATCCTCTTTGAAAAACTTGCTGAGAGAAGACTGCCAACCATCTTCCGTAACCTTGATCCAGCTCAAACCCTTGCCGCCGGATTCAACCACGACCCGGGAGAACTCGTCCAGGGCCTTTCTGGAGAACAAAGAAGAGCCAGCCTTCACACAGAAGCCCTTGACCACACCCCCGGAACCAACCACTCCCTTAAAGACCTGAAAATCCGACCTTGCTGCACTATCGGACAGGTCCTTGAGTCCCATACCAAACCTCATATCAGGTCTGTCCGTCCCAAACCGGTCCATGGCATCACGGTATTCTATCCGTTCGACGGGAATCGGGATCTCGCATCCCAATATCTCCCTGAAGATGTGGCACATCATGCCCTCGATGACCCCCATCACCCCGTCCTCTTCTACAAAGGCCATCTCCAGATCCACCTGGGTAAATTCGGGTTGTCGGTCCGCGCGGAGATCCTCGTCGCGGAAACACCGGACAATCTGATAATACCGGTCAAACCCCGCCATCATGAGGATCTGTTTGAAGAGCTGGGGCGATTGCGGCAAGGCATAGAAGAAGCCCTTGTTGACCCGGCTCGGGACCAGGTAGTCCCGGGCCCCCTCAGGTGTGCTCTTGGTCAGAAAGGGGGTCTCAACCTCGATAAACCCCTCTTCGTTCAGATATTGTCTAACCGAGGAGGCTATATTATGGCGTTTGCGTATCACATTGAAGGCCTGTGGCCTTCGGAGTTCCAGATAACGGTACTTCAGTCTCAGGGTCTCCGAGGCATCCACCGGCCCGTCCACCTGGAAAGGAGGCGTTTCGGTCACATTGAGGATCCTGAGCTCTGCGGCCCTCAATTCAATCGCGCCAGTGGGAAGATTGGGATTTTCCTGTCCCTCCAGGCGACGGGCCACGGTGCCCTTTACGGCAAGGACCCACTCGTTTCTCAAAACATGCGCCTTCTTGTGACTCTCCTTTTCTACCTGGGGATCAAAAACGACCTGGGTGATCCCCTCCCTGTCACGGAGGTCAATAAAGATCAGGTTGCCCAGGTCCCTCCGGCTGTTCACCCATCCCATCAGGATGGCCTCACG
>CAZXCQ010000467.1:0-1638 GCA_964639275.1 uncultured Desulfobacteraceae bacterium
TAATCCCCATTGCCCTCTCTAAGCTCCAATTTTGAACACAGCTAAATTGATACCCAATTTGGTAAAATTGTATCGATATACCCTGACTACAGGGCTTTGGATTGACGGGAGGTGGAATCCATGAGTGATTTGATTGAAAAAGCCAGAGACATGATCATCCGTTTTAAGGGCGGGAGATACGCCTTCGGCACAGGGGCACTTGACCAGATAGGGCCCATGACCGCCGAGGTGGGCAAACAGGCTCTTTTGGTGGGTCGAACAAAATCCACGTGGCTCAAACCCACCCTCGGTCAAGTGCTGAAATCACTGGAGGCCAACGGCGTCAAGGTCCTGGGCCGGGTTCAGGGGGCCGCGCCAAATGCACCCCGCGAGGATGTTTATCGCATTCAGGGGCATATCCTCCACAAGAGACCGGATGTAGTTGTTTCGGTTGAGTCGGGATCGGGGATCGATGCCTGCAAGGCCGCTGCCACCCTGGCTACCTTTGGGGATATCGAGGCAGAACTGGACCCCTATTTTGGCGTCGGAGAGGTTACAAGACTATGCCAGAATACGGGCCGCAAGGTCCTCCCCGTGGTGGCGGTCATGACTGCTGCCAGTTCCTCTGCCCATCTCACCAAGTATTCAAACGTTACCGACCCGGTATCCGGCCAGAAAAAACTTATCGTGGACGAAGCCATCGTCCCTCCCAGGGCAGTATTTGATTACGGGCTTACCCTCACGCAGCCTATGTCATTGTCACTCGATGGAGGGATGGATGGACTGAGCCACTGTCTTGAGGTCTACCTGGGCGCCAAAGACCAGGATGCCGCTGAGATTGAAAAGATATCGCTTCTCGGGATCGAATTGATCGTAACCGGGCTTGGGGAGTTGGCCCAGGAGCCCACCCGGATAGGACCCAGAGAAAGAGTTGCCCTGGGTACAGACCTTGGCGGTTATGCCATCATGGTCGGAGGGACAAGCGGTCCTCATCTGAATAGCTTCTCCCTTGTCAAGTACCTGAGCCACGGCCGGGCATGCGCTCTGTTGAATCCCTATTATACCCTCTTTTTCTCCTCGGCCGTGGAAGAGCGCGTCAGAAAAGTGGGCGCCATCTACAGAAAACACGGCCATATCGACAAAGACCTCGATGCCCTCTCCTCGCGAGAACTGGGACGGGTGGTTGCTCAAGGGATGCTTTCATTTAACCGAAGCATCGGGTTTCCGACCACGCTGGGGGAGATCCAGGGGATGGAAAAGAGCGTTCTCTCCAGGATACTCCAGACCGCCAAAGACCCGCAACTCGAGAGCAAACTGCAGAATATGCCGGTTCCGCTTGCTCCTGATCAGGTGGAGAAATATATGGGGCCCATTCTCGAGGCCGCGTGGGACGGCGATTTGGAGAAAATCGTGACCTATCAGGGATGAAATGTAAAAGGTAACCCTTCCTGTCCAAGTGCCCGCTTTAATGGTTTCGTAAGAAGCTGTCACCAGGGTATCAATTTAGCTTTTTTCAAATTTGATGGTCTCGTAAAAAGTCGTCACCCCGTTGAAGCTTGTGCCGGACTCGATCCGGTAAACGGGGTCCAGGGGACCTGTAAATACCTAAAAGAACTGGATTCCGGCCCCTCGGCCATGAGCGACTCGACATGAGCTCGT
>CAZXCQ010000468.1:0-1582 GCA_964639275.1 uncultured Desulfobacteraceae bacterium
ATTCAGGAACTCTTTATAAGCCAACCCCGACAAGGATAATCATGAAAATAAGAGTAACAATCCTTTTTTCGATCTTGATCTTTGCCCTTGCCCAAAGCGGGACCTCTCTGGCCGAAAGGCCCAAAAAACTCGCCATACTCCCCTTTACCATCAACGCTGATCGTGACCTTACTTTTCTCCAGGAGGGTATCATGGATATGCTTGGCTCAAGGCTGGCCTGGAAGGGAAAGGTGGAGGTCATCGAAAAGGGAAAGGTCAAAAAGGTAGTGGCCGATTTCCCCAGACCCCTTGACAAGGAAAAGGCCCTTAAGATTGGCAGGCTGCTGGGAGCGGACTACGTGATCCTGGGGAGCCTTACCGTCTTTGGTGAAAGCGTGAGCATGGACGCCAAGATCCTGGATGTCTCCAAATCCGATGAACTGGTCACCGCCTTTGAACAGTCAAAGGGGATGGACGGGGTCATCCCCACCATTAACCAGTTTGCACAGGATATAAACTCCCGGATTATGGGCAGACCGGTGAGCGAGCCCGCCCGGGCCCCCGTGCCTCAAAAGGCCAAGGAAGGGGCTCTGGTTAGTGTGGAGGAAAAATCCGAGGGCCTGGCCAAGCCGAGCTATGTCCAACGCTTTAAGTTTGAAATTACGGGCCTTGATGTGGGGGACGTGGATGGGGATGGAAAGAACGAAATCGTATTTATTGATAAGGATACGGTGTATGTCTATAAGTGGAGAAAGGGTACCTTTTTCCAGTTCATGAACATAAAGGGGAGCTGGTCTCCAAACTATATCTATGTCAGTGTCGCAGATCTCGATGGTAATGGCCGGGCAGAGATATATGTCAGCAGTTTGGGCGCGGTCAATATGGCCTCTTTGGTCCTGGAGTGGGATGGAAACAAATTCAAGCGGATTGCCGGCTGGCTAAAGTGGCTGATGCGGGTCGTGGATCTCCCCGGAAAGGGAAAGACCCTGGTGGGCCAGGAAAGGGTGCCCTCAGGCAGTTATTCAGGCGATGTCTATATATTGAAGCGGAAGGGTGGTGGGTTTTCTCCGGCAGGCCCTGTGAAACTCCCGCGGGTGGCAAATGTCTTTAATTTTGTCCTGGCCGATTTTGACGGAAACCGGCAGATCTATACGACCCTGCTCGACCCTTACGAATACCTGCGAGTATACGATCAAAAGGGTGAGGAGCTCTGGAAGAGTAGCGAGTACTTTGGCGGCAGCCTGACCTATATCGAGGATAAGGAACAGGTGGGCAGCAGAGATACCCCGATGGTCGACACCGGCACGCGCGTTTTTATTCCATCTCCCATCTTTTTGGTTGATCTGGATAAAGATGGCCGACAGGAGGTGGTCATCTGTCAGAACATTTCAAAGACCATGCGATTGTCAGACATGCGCTGGTTTGGGAGCGGCAAGGTCCACTTTATGACATGGGACGGGGTCTCCCTCATCAGCCGGTGGACATCGCAAAAGCTCTCTGGAGCGGTGGTGGCTTATCAGGTGGCTGATGTTGATAACGACGGCTCCCTCGAGCTGGTGGTTGCATCCGTGACCCGGGAGAGCTACTTTATCGGCATGCCCCG